>CAYSEQ010000004.1:0-68412 GCA_964430475.1 uncultured Gammaproteobacteria bacterium | reverse complement strand
ATGAAAACTGTAGTAGAATATCTTAAAAAGTCTAATATGTATTGGACGGATACAACCTATAGAACGAATTTTAAAACTTTGATATAATAAAGTATGTCGGAATTTCCTCCTGAATCAAAACCGAAACCTGTCACACGGCGGGAATTCGTTTCTAAAACAGTTACGGGTTTACCTGAAAGGTTTTCACAACTTTTTAGTAACATTGATAGAGAAAGACTATACAAGGTTCTAGAATTAATACGTCCTAAGATTTTGCCAAGTGGTGAAATAAGTCAAGATTTTCTTACTGGGTTTGAAAATTGGAAAAACTTAGCCAAAGAAGGTAGGGAAAGGGGTGGAATTGAGTTTTTTGCTAACTTAATTTTAAAGGACGAAAAAATTCTGCCCGACAACAATGGAATAAGAGAGGGTTAGAAAAAAGTATCCCTTCTAGGGATGCTACCTGAAACCTCTGAGAATATCGGAACCATACATACCCATCCTTATGGGTCTTTTTTTTCGCCTTTAGATTTCGCTACTTTTATAATAAAAAAAGATATAGTAATGGCTGTTATAAACCCTGATGGAAACATATTCATGATGTTCAAGACGAAAGATATTCCAATACTAGATAAAATAAAGGTTATTAAAAATTACAGTGGAATTTTTAGAAACAATATAACAAGAAGACTTAATATTAAAAACGAGCAAGATGCTTTCCGAGAGATAACTGAGAAGCATAGATATGTTTTGGATTCTTGCAAGGATTTAGACATAACTATTGTTTATGGAAAGGTAGGATAGGAAAATAAACCTAAGTTCTATGAATGAAGATCTAAAAATATTAGAAATCATTAATCTATTAAAGATGTTTCCGGATGATAATTATATTAATAATTTGATTAAAATGTATAATCTGAACGCTAAAATAGAAATTGCAATAAAAAAGGAACTCAATAAGGCAGACCAAGAAGTCTAATATCTTAAAATAATCCTTTAAATTAAAAATTTTAAGAAATACTCACGCAATCTTCCAAAATTATTTCCCAAACGAGACAAGATTTCGGCTGGATCTACATTTTTATTTTTTTAAATAAGTTTAATTTACTAAAAAATCACCCAGTCCATTTCAATGCCCAATCCGTAATCTTACATCTTCGCGACTCAAGATTTGACATTGATTTAGTCCATCGCCAACGATCAATTCTTTCCCAAGAAGTTGATTCCGCTATAAGAAAACCACCTTCACCTTGATAAAATCCCGGCTTTTTTCTAAATCTTCATTAAAAATTAGCTTGACATTATCCTCAGGATAGATATAAAGAGGCTGTTCTACCTCAATCTTATATATCCCTTGCGACTCCTCAAGTCTTACCGGTTGTCCTAACCTAACTCTTGGTACTAAGGAATAATTTTCAGGATAACAAACTAAAATTACATCCAAAGAAGGCCAGCCTTGGTTAGAAGCAATCTTTTCGTATGCTTGAGTTGTTTCGAAAACCTATTTTCCTGTGTGTAAAAATTGCCATTGATTGTCTAAGCTAACTATCCCATGCGCCAAAATAACCATTACATTACTTAACTTCAAAGAAAGTTCTTTTTTATCTTTTAAAAGTAATTCAACGCACCAAAAAATATGAGGATTTTTAGGAACTCTTATAAACGGCGCATCAAACTCCTTCGGAAAAGATTAGGTGCGCCCAACTTTATTCGATAAATAGCTAATAAATCCGTTGCTTCTTTATTAAATTTTCCCTCAATCTCCAAAGGCATATATAAATTTCTTAGTAAACAAGTCTATTCTACCATGTCATCTTTTACTGCAATTAAAAAATTTTTTCACTTTAAATTAAGGTAATAAGTCTAAAATTCATTAAAAAATTTTAACTAGTTTTCATCTAATTAAAAATTGATTATTATTATTGAGAAAACTTATAATCTTCAATAAATACCGCTCAAACATAGGATTAAATATAATGGGAATAGGAATGGAAGAACAAAATGCCGAAGATTTTGCAAGCGACACTCTTAGACAAAATCTTGAAAGTCTGAGAATCAACCTACCCCACGGACTTGAAATAATGTGTAGAAAGAAATGTTTTATGGCGCAAAATTACACTGAAATAAATAACTTCAACGAAATGCTCAAAGAAGAAGTTGGAAGAATTTCGACTGGCCAAGAACCCCATGACCTCGAAGCTCTAGTGGGGGCACTAAAAGATCTTAGAGAAACAATCTTAGGTATATGCAGGGAATGCCCTAGGCATCAAGAATGGGAAAAAAAAGCCTCCTTAGAAACTAATCCCAAACCGGAAACAAATAAAAGAAGAGAGAAAGGAATTAGAGGTTTTATTGTTGAAAAAATTAATGAAGGATATCGCGTAAGAAGGAGGAAGGGTCGTGGAAATGCTTACAAAATTAGAGCAGATACAGAGTGGCAAAACAACCAACTCTCGGTTCATTTTCAAATTGAGGGCCATCGGGCTCGTTTTACAATAGATGAAAATGGAAATGTGTATGTACAACCACACGGCAAAGAAGAACCCGATGATCTTTCCAATATGGCACAAGAAAAAAGGGCTGAAACAGCCCTACTAATTTCATGGATATACAACAAAATGAAGGAAAATAACCCAGAGCTTGTAAGTAATAGGAGTGATGATGCTGTAGTATTTTTCTCTGCTGATACTCAAGAATCTAACCCTAATTTGACCTATAAAAGTGAGAGCCATTAAAGTAATGCTATAATATATACAAATCCGTACATATGATTGAAAATCCTAAAGAAATGGACGTAGAAGAAATCCAAAAATTAAAAGACCAAGGTGATTTAGTAAAGCTAGCGAAATTAGCTAATAATTGGGACAACTTACTAGAGAATGCACCCAATCTTAGTGATGAAAAACTATACCCAGATATTGCGTTTTGTCATGCTTTAGCCTCTGAAATCGTAAGCAATCTGGGTAAATCTCCATTAACTTCTTCCAGAGCAAAATTCTATCTTGCTGAAATTAAATTGGTAGTGTACTCTCTAACTGGAGTCAAGAAGGAGGCTGATGAAGCAATCACGATGCTTAACGAACTTTCAAACAGAAGGGGATGGATCTACATAAATTCTGAACCACTTGATCTTAAGGCTCATCTTAATTTCTTTGAAAAATACCGAAAAGAAATCGCAGAGTCATTTGGGAATGAAACGGTCGATGAATTAGGAAGAATGTTGACTCCTAACTCTCTTGACGATTTTATAAAAACCTTTACTCAAGATAGTTTAAATTTATAAATACTTTCTCTTAATATAATCCAAAAAATAACTGCTATCCAAACCTTCATATCTCAACTTTTTCATAAGCTCAGCCGGCGAATACAATTTTCCAAACTTATGTATTTTATCCCTAAGCCAATTAAGAATGGGTTTAAATCCACCTTTTTGTACAAGTTCATTAGTTTCAAGTTCTTCATCCATCCTTGCTTTAATTTGAGCTGCATACAAATTCCCAAGTGTGTAGGTTGGAAAGTAGCCGAAAGATCCATATGACCAATGAACATCCTGCAAAACTCCTTCACTTTCTTTTTCTGGCACTTTATCCAAATATACCTTCATCTTTTCCCTCCAGATATCAGGTAAATCCTCCACTTTCATCTTAGAGTTAATTAATCCCTCTTCTATCTCAAACCTCAAAGCTATATGAAGGTTATAGGAAACCTCATCAGCCTCAGTGCGAATAAGACCTGGTTTTACCTCATTGAAAAGACTATATATCTCTTGGACTCCTGCACTGGAAAGCTGATCTGGATAAAAAGCATGAAGAATTGGCGTTATAAATTCCAAAAAACCAAGACTTCTTCCAATTTGATTTTCCCAAAACCTTGATTGGGATTCATGAATTCCGAGGGACGCACCACCATCTAAAGGAGTATCCTCAAAATCTTCACTTATCCCTTGATCATATAGAGCATGGCCCCCTTCATGCATTGCTGCCATTAAGGATTCTCTGAAATCCTCCTCTTTGTATCTATTGGTAATCCTTACATCAAACCTTGAGAAAGAGGTTGTAAAGGGGTGTGGAGAAACATCCATTCTACCTGCTTCAAAGCTAAAACCCATTTTCTTTAAAACGAAAAGTGCTAGTTTCTTCTGAGTACTCTCAGGATATCTAAACTTTGCATTTACCAATCCTTGTACATTTTCGTCCTTCCTCTTCCTTATCTTTTTTAAAATTAAAGTCAACTCTGGAACAAGATTGTCAAAAATCTCTTTAAGTTTTTTGGTAGTAAGTTCGGGTTCGTAAAGATCAAGTAAAGCATCGTAAGGATTTTCTTCATAGGTTAGATATTCAGCTATCATTCTTTCAATCTCTACCAACCTTTTCAAAAAGGGAAGAAATTTTAAAAAATTTTCTTCGCGTCTAGCCTCCTTCCAGGCTAAAAAGGCGTATGTTGAAGTCTCGGCTTTCTCCTTAATTATTTTTTTAGGAACCCTAAAATAGAATTTTGCCTCTCTTTCCAAACTCCTAAATATTGCTCTGTCCAAACCCTCTAGTTTATTTTTTCTTGCAACAAGCAAGTCGAAAAGTTTCCTAAATTCAGTATCCAACCATTTTTCAGTAACTAATTGGGCTATGTATGATATTTGTCTTGCTCGGGCTTCTCCTCCTTTTGGAGGCATATTTACATTAAGATCCCAACTAAGAAGGGAGGAAATTTTTTCTAAAGTTGAAATTTCTTTATAAAGGTTGATAAGTTTTTTAAGCTTCTTATCTTTAATTTTCATTGAAAAAAGTTTATCGCTTAAGGTTAGGAATTTTCAAGAAACAATAAAAACTTGAAAATTTCTTAAAATTATTCCAAAATATTGTTCACAAAATGTTAATAGAAAGGATTAAAAATTTTTTGGGTGGAAACCCAACTAGAAAAGAAGAAGGGGAGAAGAAATTTGATCCCTATGCCAGAGAAGTTGAGGAGTTAAAAATGGGAATACAACAAGAAATGCTGTCTCAAGGGATTGATCCGGAAAAAAACCCCGAAGAATTAAGAGAAAGAGTTAACAATGTGCTTAACTCCTGGCTTCGGTAAACAAAATAAAATTCAAAAATTACCACTTGGTTTCTTTAGAAAGACATCGTTAAGACAAAAAGTTCGTTCCATAAAGATAATCACTAAGCGCCTCTTTCTTTTGCCTAATTAACTTATAAACATAATTTACTTTAGGAAGCATATTATTATAAAGATTATTAATTTCCTCTTCTTTATATTTATAGGCTATATCAAAACAAATTCCTAAACCCCAATCAAGCAAAAATATCAATTCAGACAAACTTATTGGGGAATCTATAATAACCTGAGTTTTTTCTAACAATTTACAAGAATTATACAAATGCTCACAAAAAAATTTCGAATCCCTTAATAAACTCTATTTCATACTCTTTTCTTTTATTGGGCCGGAATCGAAAAATTAAGTAGGTAAAAAATTGTCTTAAATAAAGAAGATTTTTGAAAGCATAAAGCTGTACCTCAAGTGTAAATCCTCTACTTCTTCGTTCGTCAACGATCTTTAACGCAAGTTCTAACCACTTTCTAATATCCATCTTTTAATTTAAATATTTCAGCATTGGATCAAAGACTAAAACTTTATCTTAAGCTTTGAAACAACTTCTTATAAAAAAGACTGAAACCTTTAAAATCTCAAATTTTTTAGATTGTTAAGGTAGGTTCTCAACAGTTTCTTCCCCCAATACACTTTCAAGGGATGAACTTTTATTTGGAATCAAAAGAAAAAGTAGCGAAGCCGTAATTAGAGCAATAACTATAAGAACTACTATTTCAACGATACCACTTGTATATTGGGCAGGCTTTCTCACTTCAACTTAAAGAGTAAATAACCTTTCAAGAATAGTCAAGTTTTATTTTCGCTTCATTGGTTTGAAGCACGCCTCTTTCAATAATTCTTTCTTTATCCTATCTACCTCTTCTCTAACAACCTTCTCAAAATTCATTCCCATCTTAGCGTTTAAAAACTCAATTAGTCCATCATTAAAAGGTTCATCATAAAATCTTTTCATAAATTCATCATGATATTTTCTTGGAAGGTTGTCGAAAATACATCCTAAAATTCTGTGATGAACATATTCATCAACAAGGTGCCAAAGCTCTTCTTTTTCCTCACCAGATTGACTAATTCTATCTATTTTGGATTTAAGATCTCCTAAGTCAATAAATTGGTCGTAAAAAATCTTAGACATAAAAATAGATTTAAACTTAAAAAACTTTAAATTTTAAAAAATTTTCAATGTTATTGCATCATCATCTAACTAAGTAAGTCTGTTTTCAACTTTATCGCATCTCAAATCCTAAAAACCTTCCTTAATAATAATTGACTGGACCTAATGAAATTTGATTTTCTGGATCGTCAACAAAAAAAACTAACACTTTACCTTTTTTAAAATTATCTCCACCTAAGGCTTGCATAACTTCTGGGCTCCCGCCAAAATGCTTTCCCGTCCAAGCTGCAGGCCCAGAATCAGCGACGGAGGCAACAACAGCGTTTGCGTTCTCAACATTCACAATTAGAATCTTTCTATACTTATACCAATCTTTCAAGTATGGAAATCTTTTATTCCAATCAGGCAAATAGAGTGTCTGTACAGAAGCATACCATTTTTCTATATCTTCTAAATCTTTAGTTAAATCTTTTTCACTTTTTGCAAAATACCCCCAAGCACCTAGTCCATTAGCAATCCCAGCACTTAAGATGTCCCCTTTCCCATGTTTTTCCAAACGATCCCCTGGATAACGCCTAAGATGCTGTTCAATACCGATAATGCCAAAGGTAGTATTCAAATGTTCACCCTCAAGTGTTGCTCTTACAGGTATGTTAGTTGTTTTTCGTAAAACATACTCCAAAAATTTTTCCTCATCACGAGTTAATGGCCGAATCTTTTTTGGCAAAATAGAATCAAAAGCCTCAAGTAAGATTTCTTTTAAACTAAGTTGGACTTCACTCTTTCCACTACCTAACGCAATCAAGTTTCTTTTTGAACTTATTTTATCCACAAACTCATAGGGAGATGGAAGTAGAAACTCGTCTTTCGGGAAACCTAAAAGAAGGGCACCTGTCAAAGCACCAGTACTTAAAAGCTTAGCAGAATGTTCTCTTATCTTTGCTATCTCGAGTCCTTTTTGTTTTAAAAATTTCTCAGCATGGGGATATTTCTTCGCTAAGTGATTTTTTGCTTCAATATTTTTTAACTTAAGTTTCGCACGAAAATCGTCAAAATCTAAAGATTTTTTGTATATTGAATGATAAGTTTGGGTGGGCAGTTTACCTCCCATAGCCTTTATTCTCCATAAAGCAATACTTTTTTTACTAAACGAAAGATACAAATCAAAAGCCTTCCGGATTAAACTTTATCTTAAGTTTAACACTTCCTCTAACCTATGCAGTGTTTCTTTTTTACCTAAGATAAGAATAGATTCGTTGATTGGGGGAGTTATACGACTTCCGGCTATAGCAATTCTTAAATCCATAAAAAAATCCCCTGTGTTAAAGGAGTTTTCCTCAATAGCTTTCTTGAAAGCTTTATTTAAATTCTCAATATTAAAATTTTTTAATCCTGACAGAAGTTCAAAGGCAACTTTCAAGTGTCTTTTATAATTTACTCCAAAAAGATCTTTTACGACCTTGGGTTTTTCAAAGAAAAATCCAGCTAAGTTTTCAAATTCTTTAAGGTTCTTTATGCGAGTTTGCACTAAGGGGAGAATCTTACCAATCTTATATTTAGGATATTTCCCGTTAAAAAATTCATAAATTTCATCTCCGAGCTCACTGGGAGACAACTTCCTAATATATTCTCCATTAATCCAATTAAGTTTAGATAAATCAAAAATTGGACCTGCTTTTCTAACTCTTTCTAAACTAAAAAATCTGATGAACTCTTCCATATCAAAAATTTCTTTCCCTTCAGGATGCGACCAACCTAGAAGACACAAAAAATTAACCAAGGCCTGAGGAAGTAAACCCTCTTTTTTATAAATTCTTAAATCAACCGGATCCCGACGCTTGGAAAGTTTTTTGCGATCTTTATTTCTTAAGGTGGGAAGATGCGCAAACTCTGGCGGAGTTTTTTCGAAAGCATTATAAAGGGCAATTTGTTTTGGAGTGTTTGAGATATGCTCTTCACCCCTTATCACATGCGAAATCTCCATATAAATGTCATCCACTACCACGCCGAAATTGTATGTAGGGAAACCGTTTGCTTTAAGTATGACAAAATCGGTAATCTCACTGCCAGGAAATTTAATTTCGCCGCGGATTAAATCTTTCCAAAATACATCTTTTCCTGGATTTTTAAATCTTATAGCCCCATTATCCTCAAATGCTAGACCTCTCCTAAGAAGCCTTTTGGCCTCTTGTTGGTAGATATTGAGTCTCTCGGATTGCCTATAGGGACTAAACCTCCCGCCAACATCTGGACCTTCATCCCAAGTCAAACCCAACCACGATAAGCCTTCATATATCGCAGTCTCTGCCCCAGGTACATTCCTTTTTATATCAGTATCCTCCAAACGCAAAATAAACTTACCGCTATTTTTTCTAGCAAAAGCAAAATTAAAGACAGCAGTATATGCCGTTCCAACATGTGCAAAACCCGTTGGAGAAGGTGCTATACGAACCCTGACTGGCCTTTCCATCCCTTTTGAATTTTACATTCTTTTTAATCTATTATCCACTCTCTTTTTAAAGAATTTTTAATATAAAATTGATTAGGAAACAAACAAACGCTATACTCAAAGAAGGTTTAAAAATAAAATTAAACAGTTTCATTTTTGATAACTCTAAATCATTACCATGGCTTCTTTAACAGAAGTATCAATACTATCCAGGAAAATCATTCGCTATGGCATCTACTTTATAATCCTTCTCATTATTGCAAGGTTTGTCTTTAGAATTGGAGTATCGGTATACAAAAGGATTTTTCCTCCTCCAAAACCCAAGCCGACAGTTGCGTTCGGAGTACTACCAAAATTACCCTTTCCAGACAAACCAAAGCCACCAAACCTTAACTTCAATTTAGAGCTGGCAACTGGTAATCTTCCAGTATTTCCTGAACAAATAGAGGTCTTTTTTATGCCTTCCTTGCAAACAAGAATTAGCGCATTAGATGAAGCTAAAACAAAAGCGATAGCTTTGGGTTTTGAAGCTGAGGGTAAAATCCTTGCTGAAACAATTCCCAATGTCTATATTTTCCCCAAAAAGAATCTTCCATCCAGCTTAACAATGAATATAGTCACCCAAGTTTTTTCAATAAGCTACAACATTGACCAGGACCCATCAGTCATCCAAGGAATTCCCCCTGATTCTGAATCTGCAATTCTCAAGTTTAAAAACTTACTTGCAAGAGGAGGATTTCTTACCCAAGATATCAATGAAGGAGTAGCAACTTACGAATATCTAAGATTAGAACAAGGCAAATTTGTTAAAGCAATTTCTCTTTCTGAGGCAAATTTTACAAAAGTAAATCTTTTCAGAAAACCAATGGGTAGCTCAAAGTATCCCAGCGTCACTCCAGACATGCCGGAAGCAAATGTATGGGCTATAATTGCTGGCGGAAGAGACAAACCCGTCATAGCAGCGGAATATCACTACTTCCCAATCGATGAACAAAAATCAGCTACTTATCCGCTTAAGAGTGCAGACATGGCCTGGGAGGAGTTAAAACAGGGAAAAGGCTATATCGCAAACCTTGGAAATAACAACGAAAACATCACGATCAGAAAAGTATACCTGGCTTATTACGATGCTGGACAATACACCCCATATTATCAACCGGTTGTAGTTTTTGAGGGAGATAACGACTTTTATGCCTATGTGCCAGCGGTCACAAACGATTTTTATGGAAAAGAGCCAAACCGTCAATGAAGAAAAGTCACTCTAATAGTCCCAACGATAATTTGAAAACATCCAATCAATAAGGGTTTTTGTTTCGCCAAACCTGTCTTCACTTCCCAAAAGAACAATCATAATTCTTTTGCCATCTTTTTCAATGTAAGTGACGAGATTTTCTCTGGAATTTGGTGTCCAACCTGTTTTTACACCCAAAACCCCTTCTACCTCTCCAACCAACTCATTCAAATTGTGCAATTTATGAGTAATTTTACCATCAATACTACTAACTACCTTTTCTTTGGTTGCAACAATCTCCTTAAAAAGAGGTTTACGAATGGCAAAGCTTGCCAATTTTGCTAAGTCTCTTGCAGTAGTAAAGTGATTACTAATTTCAAGTCCAGAAGGGTCGCTCATTTGGGTGTTTTCGAGATTTAATTCCTTAGCCTTCAAGTTCATACTAGCAATAAAGGACTTCCTACCACCAGGAAAATTGGAAGCTAAAACCTCAGCCGCATCGTTTGCACTAAAGATCAAAAGCCCGTACAAAAGATCTCTCACGGTAATTTTTTCTCCGGGAACTAGATGCATTTTTTGCCCATCAACAGAAATTTTCCCAACCTCCAAAACATCCTCCGGTGAATAATAATCCATTGCAACAAGAGCTGTTAAAATCTTTGTAGTAGAGGCAGGCAGAAGTCTTAAATCAGGCTCTTTTTTATAAAGTTCGGTTTGCGAATTCAAATCCAAAACATAAGCACTAAAAGCAGTCAAAGAAGGACCGGAAGAATTACCTACAAATATGGGTTGGGGTAAAAAGACGGACTTATTTTGGCTTTTTACAAAATTCTCCTTGGCAAAACTTTTCCTTAGGTGCAAATCAGCATTTATGACAAAAGCCGAAGATACTATAAAAATTAAGGTAAAATAAGCCAAATACAAAAGATCCATAAGAAATTTTAAAAATTACTTTGATTTGTCTCCAAGAAAAAACGCCAGTTTCAGCAAAATATTTTTTAGACCTTAAAAACTTCTTACAGCATTCTTTAGACTTTCCCACGAACCTTGACTTTTTTCAAATCTGAAAGTCGAACATCAACTCTTTCCATGTCTCGCGGAAAAAGAGAAGCTTCGCGCACATTTGATAGATCTAAGACTTGCATTGTCATTCTTTCAAGACCAAATGAGAATCCTCCCTCCGGTGGCATTCCATACTTAAATGCCTGCAAATACATCTGAAAATCTTCTGGATCCATTCCCCTTTCTCGGATTACCTCCACCAAAGTGTCATAGTCGTTTATCCTCTGAGATCCGCTTAAGATTTCTACGCCCCTAAAAAGTAAATCATAACTTAATGAATATTCCGGATTTTTTGGATCCGGCATGGTATAAAATGCTCTTTTCTTGGTAGGAAAGTGAGTAATTGTCACCAAATCCGAATCTTTTTCTTCATGTGCCCACTTGCATATCTCCTTTTCATCAAAAGGATCTAAGTCAGGTTCATTCCTATGATCAACCCCCGTTCTTTCAAAAATAATTTCCTGCGCCTCCCTCATCGTGAGCCTTGGAATGTTTTTGATCAACTTAAGATCCTCTCTACCATATTCTTTCAAAATATCTTTGCATTTTTTTTGAACATATCTTAAAGTTTCCAAACCAACAAATTCTAGATAGGTCAAAAGATCCTCAAAATCCACAAAACCTAGTTCGCAATCCATTTGAATTGATTCTGATAGGTGTCTTGTGGTAACTGAAGGCTCAGCTCTATAGGCGTGCGAAACAAGATAAACCCTCTCAAAAGTAGGGATCAGCATTTGCTTATATAGTTGGGGGCTTTGAATAAGAAATGTTTTATAACCATAGTAATTCACCTCAAAGACTTCCGCACCGCCTTCTGTAGATGAGGCAACAATCGTGGGAACAAAAATTTCAGTACAATCTAATCTTTTTGCCGCTTGCCTAAAACCCTCCATGATTGCTTCCTGAACTTTAAATATTTTGGAAATTTTGGGATGTCTTAGTGTCAATGTTCGATAATCAAGAAGCGTAGGCAATTGTAATCCAAGGTCGGGTTTACCCATATCGAAGGGAAGTTCTTTTGACCTTGATATTAAGTTTACCCTCTTAGCCTCAAGCTCAATCTCACCGGTCTCGATCTTAGGATTTACAAGATTTGGCGGACGTTTCTTAACCTCACCTACAATTTCAACAACACTTTCAGGAGTTAAATCTGAAAAATCCTCACCCTCTCCGACTACCTGTAAAATTCCACTTCTATCTCGAAGATCAATAAAAGTAACCTTTCCATGATCTCTTTTAGTCCTTACCCAACCGGCAACTTTAACTTCCTTACCAATTTTATTCTTCGTGTCTTTTACTAAGGTTCTTTGCATTTTGATTACAAAAAAACTCGCCTTAAATTCTTGGGATGGCGAGTAATCCCAAATCTCACTAACTCCCCTGCTTTAATTCCGCCTATATCTAAAAATTTGTAAGCAATCTTATTTAAAAAGTCCAAAGAAAAATGTTAAGGTATTGTAAACTTACCTCTAATTTTAAGTCAAATTTTTTTAATTTTCCTTAGTGCCTTAATAATTTCTTTCCTTGCATGGCTTGTTACCACAAAATTAAGCCAGTCAGGACTAGGAGGTCTTTTTTCTTTCGACTTAATAATTTCAACTACTTGACCACTTTTAAGCTTGTAGTCCAAAGGAACTATCTTTCCGTCGACTTTGCTTGCTTTTATATATTCACCCAATTCACTATGGACTGCGTAAGCAAAATCAACTGGTGTGGCACCTGCTGGAAGATCATAAACATCTCCTTTTGGAGAAAAAACAAAGTTCCTATGAGAAAGAGCGTCAAACTTTACAGCTCTAAGAAACTCTTGAGAATCATGGATTTGCTTCTGCCATTCAGCAAGTTGTTTAACCCAACCAAGTTTGTCCAAACTTACCTTCACTCCACCTTTTTCAAGAATCTCTTCCCTTACTCCCTTTGATTTTGCCTGTGAATAAACCCAATGTGCAGCAACCCCATACTCTGCAAATTCATGCATCGCATAAGTTCTTATCTGTACCTCCACAATCCTTCCACCCGGTCCAAAAACTTTCGTGTGAATAGACTGATATCCATTGGGTTTGGGTTGAGCAATAAAATCTGAGACTCCCAAATGTGGTACTGGTTTGTAATGCGTATGCACAACACCCAAAGCAGTATAACATTCTGCCACTGTTTCCACCAAAATTCGTAAAGCAACAATATCGTTTACTTTCTCAAAATCCCAATTTATTTCTTTACGCTCAAGTTTCCTCCACAAAGAATAAAGATGTTTCTTCCGAGCATCAATCTTCACCCTCATACCCTCCTTGGCTAAAGCCTTAATAAGTGTCCTTTTCATCTTCTCTATGTGTTCTTCCGCCTTCTTGTAATAAGGTTGAGATTTTTGCTTTACCTTTTCATATTCCTCAGGATAAACATAAGGGAAAGAAAGATCATCAAGTTCTGCCTTTACCTGACCCATCCCAAGCCTCTCTGCAAGAGGGGCAAAAATTTCAAGTGTTTCTTTTGAAATTCTTTTCCTTTTTTCCGGAGGTAAAGCCTCAATCGTTTTCATATTATGTAATCGGTCCGCGATTTTAATAAGGACAACACGAATATCCTTAGCCATCGCTAAAAACATCTTTCTCAAGTTTTCAACAAACTCTTCATCGCTACTGCCGCGAAGCCTAAGATACGACACTTTAGAAACACCATCTACCAACTTTGCAATTGGTTCTCCAAAGGCTTGGGTTATATCCTCGTATTTTGCAGCACCATCCTCCATCGTATCGTGCAAAAGGCCAGCGACAACCGAGTCTATATCTAACCTCCAAGAAGCCAAAATTTTAGCCACTGCCAATGGATGTAATACATAAGGCTCTCCACTCTTACGAACCTGGCCAGTATGCGCGAGTTTTGCAAACCTCCAGGCGCGTTTCAGTAAAAGTATATCTTCCCTCCTGGGATTATAAGATTCTATTAATACTAATAACTCCCTAAATTTTTCCTCCATAGCTTTTAAGATTTTAGTTTTAGGCTAAGTGTAATTCTAAACACTCCCAAAAAAGATATTTTTTACCACATCTTTTTTGACACCTAATACTTTATATCCTTTATCTTAAGCTGTAAACTTTTCGAGGTATTCCAATAATCCGTCTCAAGATTATACGCCACATCAATTTCTTGTTCAGGATAAAGCTTATTGAATATTTCACCCTTACCAAAAGCAACTCCCCTTACAACTTTATTTCCCTTTCTTAGAACCAAACTTAAATGTTTCCCCTCAGATCCCACAACCTTTGCATCGATCACGCTTACCTTGGGAGTTAGAAAAAGCGGTGTAGGATTACCAACACCAGTAGGCTCAAATTCAGACAACTTCTCCGATAACTCCACACTTAAACTTTCAAAATCAAGTTCGCAATCAATTTTCAATCTTTTAACCAAAAGCTCTTGAGTTAATAAAGGTTCTGAAATTTCTGCAAATTTTCGGGCAAAAATATCAATTTTTTCTGTTTTAATAGTAAACCCCGCTGCCATAGGATGTCCGCCACCCTCATTTATTAATTTCTTTAACTTTCTTATTGAGAAGATTATGTCAAATCCTGGTATTGAACGCGCGGATGCTTTAGAAACAAAATCCTTTTTAGCAAAAACGATCGCAGGTCGATGAAATTCCTCAACTAGTCTACTTGCAGCTAGCCCAATCACGCCCTCATGATAGTCTTCATGGGAAACTACTATTACTTTAGAATAGCTTTCCTTGCTCAAAAATCTCCTTGCATGTTCAACCACTCCTTCTAAGATTTTCTGTCTTTCTTGATTTGTCTTATCTAAAACTTTCGCTAGCCTTTGTGCCTTCGCCACACTTTTGGTGCATAGAAGCCTCAACGAATCCAAAGCATGCTCCAAACGCCCCATCGCGTTAATTCTGGGTGCAATAATAAAATTAACTTCGTAGGACCCTATTTTTAAACCTTTTTTCGGGGATGCTATTTTTTGCGTTAATCCTGCTACCTCGTACAATGTCAATAAGCCAACCCTCTTGGTATTGCTAAGTTTTTCCAGTCCATATTTAGCAAACGAGCGATTGGGTCCAATTAGTGACATCTGGTCTGATATCGTACCAATAGCCACAAGATCAAGACTGTTTTCCAAATCCTTAACATTAGAACCTAACTGGGAATTTTTACTTAAACTTTTAGAAACTTCTCTAGCCAAAATCCAAGCCAACGCCGCACCGCAAACCTTAGTAGAATGGATAATAGAATAAGCCTTTGGAACGCTTCTACCTTTTAAGTGGTGATCGCAGATTATCACATCAATCCCTAACTTTTTTGCCTTCTCAACGGCTTTTTCTGCAACTATCCCATTGTCAACAGTTATAATAAGTTTCAGCTGAGGATCTTCTGATTTAAGTCTTACTATAACATCGCTTTTTAATCCGTAGCCTTCCTCAAACCTATTAGGGATGTAAGGAATAACATTTTTAGTAAACAAGTAAAGACACTCCCAAATCACAGCACTCGCGCAAACACCGTCTGCATCATAATCTCCGTAAATTACTATGCCTTCAGAATTTTTAATAGCAGTTTTTATCCTATCCACGGCTTTCTTAACGGCAATCTCATCTAGGCTTAACTCTTTAAACGAGATATTGTATGGGATAGGAGGAGTAAAAAAATCCTTTTTCATTTCTGGAGTTTTTATCCCACGGTTTTCCAATAATATGTCTATAATTTGATTTACACTTTTAGCTTTTCTTCTGTTTATTAGCTCCCAACGCAAGTTCTTAGAATCCATTACCAATATATTAACACCTAAAAAAATATTTTCATGCTATTCGTATTTTCTTCCTAATTAAAATATAATAAATCAATTGTTAACACCCTAGATTAAAAGATGATAGGACTTCCTAAAAAGGCCTTAGAAATTATTAACAAGTTCGAAAAAGAAGGTTTTGAAATTTATATTGTCGGAGGAGCCGTACGCGATATTCTGATGGGAAGAATTGTCTATGACTGGGATTTTACCACTAACGCCAATCCTTACGAAATTCTTAAACTTTTTCCCCAAGCTTATTATGACAACAAATTCGGAACAGTAGGCATACCTCCTGAAAAGGATAATGAAAGGCCTTACGAGATTACGACTTTCCGCACAGAATACGGTTACTCGGACTCAAGGCGGCCAGATAGGGTTGAGTGGGGAAAGACTCTAGAAGAAGATCTACAAAGAAGAGACTTCACAATTAACGCTATGGCCCTTAAGAAAATTGCGGAAGATAAAACTACAGAAAATCTAAAACTACTAGAAATTAAACCTTATAAGTTCCAATTAATTGACCTTTACGATGGACAGGAAGATATCCAAAAAAGACTTATTCGTGCGGTTGGAGATCCAAATAAAAGGTTTGCAGAAGATGCTCTAAGAATGTTACGGGCAATACGCATCGCCTCAGAACTCAATTTCAAAATAGAAGAAAATACACTCAATGCTATAAAAGCTAATGCTTCACTCATAAGAAGAATCTCAAAAGAAAGAATAAGGGACGAGTTTTTAAAAATTTTAGGCTCGGCACATCCATACGAAGGAGTCATAACTCTTAGGCAATCAGGGATTATGCAAGAAATACTACCTGAAATGGAAAAAACCTTCGGTGTAGAACAAAAGTCACCTGGTAGACACCATATTTATGATGTAGGAACACATAGTCTTTACTCTCTAAAATATGTCGCTGAAAGAAATACCGACCCTATAGTAAGGTTTGCAACCTTAATACACGATATCGGAAAACCCCAAACCTTCAAAAAATTAGAAAATGGGACAATTACCTTTTATAACCATGAAGTAGTAAGTGCCCAAATAGCCAAAAACCTTGCACGACGCTTTAGGTTAAGTAATAAGGATGCGGATAGACTTTGGAGACTTGTTAGATATCACCAATTTACTGTTGATGAAAGACAAACAGATTCAGCAATAAGACGATTTATAAGAAATGTAGGCTTGGAAAATATTCCAGATATCATTGACCTAAGAATTGGGGACAGATTGGGGGGAGGAGCAAAAGAGACAAGTTGGAGACTTGAAAAATTCAAGAGAAGGCTAATAGAAGTCCAAAAACAACCATTTACAGTTCGCGACTTAAAAGTGGATGGTAATGATGTAATGAAAATCCTTAATATTCCACCTGGGCCAAGAGTTGGTGAAGTACTTAATATACTTTTTGAAGAAGTTGTCAACAAAAAAATAGAAAATGAAAGAGAGGCACTACTCGAAAGATTAAGAAAGATAAGTTTTCAAAAGGGAGTTTGATTTTAAAATTTTTAGGGTAAACTCTCACAAGCCTTCCCATCTTTATCTGAATCTAACTTATGAATGTCTTTTTCCAAACCACCGCAGGCCTCAAATATCTCCTGTGCTTCTTTTTGGGTCTTAAAATCAGAACAATTATAAAAATTTGAGGAGCAATAGACATCTGAAAATGTACTTTCTTCTAACAAAGAATTGGGTTTATCATCCACTAACATATCGGTGGGAGGATCCCCTTCGCATTCCCCCCACAATCCTCTTTCTTCATTTCTTGCCTCGCGTTCTGCTTCTTCAAATAAACCTTGATATTTTATATCAGGTGGATACCTTGATGACCTTGCAAATCCGTATCTTACGAGGTACTCATTAACAAAGATATCTTTATCTTTTCCCTCAACAAAGACATACCTAAGAAGCCTACCATATTTATCCCTTTCTGAAACATCTTTTTCAAGACGAACCTCTTTCCCTAATAAAAGTTCGGAGTTTTTTGAATAGGCTTCTTTTGAAAAACAAGCATCCTCAAAAATCTCAGGAGAATCAATACCAATCAAACGTAATGTATCAGTATTTTCCAAAACAATAGTGTCTCCATCTATAACTTTAATCACCTTACTTCTGTCTTTAGCTACCTCTAAATTTGAGTTGCCTAAAACATCTTCTGAAGGTAAAGTAGTACTCAATAACTTCTGTTCTTGAAGCTGGTCATCGGAGACAATGTTTATAAAAGGGGTCTTTATTCGCTCAACCAAAATAAAAATGAAAATGGTATTCAAAAATAAAGATATGTAAAAGAAATACTTCCTTATATTCATTTTCTGATAAACTTTTTTGAAATCTCGTCCCAAGTAACCAGAATGGGTACTGCAACAAAGGGAGAAGAATACGTACCCAAAACAGTTCCTAACAAAAGGGCGGTAGCAAACCACTTAATCGTTGAACCGCCCAGAAGTATCAAAGCGACTATCATAAAAATGATTGTAAAGGAATTATTCAACGAACGAACCATAGTTTCAGTTACTGCCTTATTTGCCAAATCGTAAATAGATCCTCCAAATCTAGACTGTGATTCGCGAATTCTATCGTAAACGACGATCGTATCGTGAACGGAAAAGGAAAGTGTAGTTAGAAGAGCCGTTACAAAAAGAAAATCAACCTCCGCAGCAAAAAAATGTCCTAAAAGTGAAAAAAGGCCAACCAAATTAAATGTATCATGAAGCATTGCCAAAACTGCTGATACACCAAACTTAAAGCTCTTAAACTGCAACGCCACCCAAGTTAAAATTCCCAAGGAAGCAATTATTATCGCGTAAAAGGTCTTCCTGACCAGTTCCGGACCAATAGATGGCCCAACGCTTTCAAAGCGAAGTTCTTCAACTTTTGCCTGAGGGTTTATTTCTTGCAAGGTTTTTGTTAATAAACTCTTTTGGTCTGTTGTTAAAGGTGGTAATCGAAAAATATACTCCGAGTCGTTTGTCTTTTGTATCGAAGAAACCTGTATTCCTGCACTTTTAAGTTTATCAGACGCTTCTTCGGTACTAATTTCTTCAAGCCTAAATACAGCAACTGTTCCACCTGTAAAATCTACGCCGAGTCTCAAACCCCATAAGTACAGACTAAATACCCCCGAAGCTATTAGAAACAGGGAAATCAAAAAATATAATTTTCTATAACGCATCCAATCCATAAACTATAATTAATCTTTAAGACACGCCTTCTAATTTTAAGTGTCTTTTTTTATCAACACCCTCAATAAATTTCTTGAAACTACTATCCCTGTAAAAAGACTTATTGCGATCCCCAAAGATAAGGTTATGGCAAAACCTCTAACTGGTCCCGATACATGCAAAAAGGGTAGATCCAAGGGGTTTGCCAAAACAAAAGCAGTAACTAAAGTAGCTATGTTTGCGTCCCTTATTGAATCCCAAGCCCTCCCAAATGCAATCTCCAAGGCAGTTGAAAAGTCTTTTTTTAAACGTTCTTCTTTGAACCTTTCAAAAATCAAAATATTTGAATCAACAGCCATACCAACTGATAACAAAAACCCTGTGATTCCTGGAAGTGTAAGAACAACAGGGATAAGTTTGTAAATTGCCAATGTTAAAATACTAAAAATGATTAAGGCAATGTCTGCAACAATTCCAAGCTTTCCGTAAGACAATATCATGAAAATTAAAACCATGATAAGCCCAACGATACCAGCAAACACGCTCTTTTCTACTGACTCTGCACCCAAGGTAGCACCCACTGTTCTTTGCTCAACTAAAGTTACACCAACGGGCAAGGCACCGGCATTAAGTTGGATACTTAAATTTTTAGCCTCCTTTAGACTAAAGTCTCCACTTATCACCGCAGATCCTCCGACAATCTTTTCCTTCACGATTGGTGAAGAAATCTGAACTTGATCCAAAAAAATAGGTAAGGGCTTACCAATGTTTCTTTCAGTTATTTTTGCGAATTTCTCACCACCCTCTTTTGTGAATTGCAGACTGACAACAGGCTTACCAGTCTGTCTATCAAAAATCACATCCGCCCCTTTCAAATCTGCCCCGGTTAAATCTGTCGGCACCAAAGAGGCAGAAGGAGTTGCTTCTTTTTCATCTTTAACCTCGACAATTTCCGCAAAAACTAATTGGGCAGTTTGACCTATCAGTTCAATTGCCTCTTGAGTATCTTTTACACCAGGAAGTTCAACTACCACCCTTTCCTTATTTTCAAAGGTTGAGGTCTGCACATTTGGCTCTGATATACCATACAAGTTCACTCTTCTTTCTATGACATTTTTTAAACCCTCCATCACCTCTTTTTTCCTTTCTTGAGGAATTTTTGAAAGATCAGCTTCAAAAACAAGATGCGATCCGCCTGCTAAATCAAGCCCGAGTTTAAGATCAAATTTCTTTTGCAAAGTAAAACCACCAAAAGAAATGTCAATATCTTGCCTGACAAACTTTTTACCGAGTATGGTAAATTCCTTTGGCAAAGAGATATATCCAGCAAGTAATGTGATGAGAAAAATCAAGATTAGCTTTTTATGAGGAGTCATACCTTATTTTGTAAATTTAAACTTAACCAACGAGTTCCTCTTCATCGCCTATGATCATCACCCTACTTCCCATAAGAATACCTTGTAGAAAGGGATCACGACGTTTTTTACGAAAATCAAATTCTTCTTTACTCATCACTGTATAGTTAATTTCCTTTCCCCTAATCGACTCCTCCTTTCTTATTAAAGAGGCAAGTTCCTGAAGCGCTACCTCGCCTACGACAAGAATATCTATCTCGTCTTCTTTCTTTCTTTCTTTTCTTCTCACGAAACGTCCTGAAAACATCACAAATTGAATTTTTCCAATCTTGTTTCTATTCTCAATAATTTCTTTTCCTAAGCCTTTAGTTTTTGCAACTAAAGATAAAAGATCACCAAAAAAAGGATAATCCTGTCTAATCCAATAATACCGTCTATTCCCACGATCTTCATATCTTAAAATCCCAGCAGTCTCCAGTCTCAAGAGTTCCCTTCTTACTGCATTTATTTCTTCTTTTATTTCTCTTACAACTCCCCGGACATGGTACATCTCTTTGATATTGGATAGAAAAAGCTCCAAAATTTTTACTCTTACTTTAGAAGTGATGATATCTGAAAGTTCTGCCATGTATTGAAGGCAGGAAACGAGAAATTTTTAATAATTAACTTTAGTTCCGCTCGGGACAGCTTCTATCCAAATCTCACCCCTTACGAATTTTATTTCAGAATTATCTTTTTTATTGTAAAACTTGGTTCTATCAAATTGGTCGTTCTTAGTCCACCTTGCCTCTATCACATTCCCGTCTTGAAAAACAAGCGCATCCCCTGATCCTAATGTTGTATAAAACATATGTCCCTCTTTGTCAACTGGACCTCTTTCACGAACAAACTGAATTACTACATTCTTAGTAGTAAGGATCTTTTTGGTTTCCCAATCTATATGCTCTTTTCCGCCATTAAATCTCATATAAGAATTTGTCTGGGCATCATACTTCCACTCCACATCATAATCTGGCTTATTGCTCCAAAACTGAAAAGAGATATTGGTCACCGGCGAAGATCCTCCCGGACTTCCATCTTTAAACTTCCACTTCTCAAAATTCATCTCCCAGGGATTTCCACTTGAATCTTTATATCCAAAACCTCTTTCCCTGCCTTCCTCAAAAATTTTATCCGTAAACCCCTCATAAGAATGTTCCCAGGCTGATTTGGTACCTAACCTGTATTGATTTCGTACTACCTCAGGAGTCCCAAGATTGGTACCTGCATCCAAGGCATTTCCTTTGGAAGCTCTCCAACCCAAAGTTTGAAGCACTTTAAGTGCATCAACTTCTTTTGCAACTTCACCCCTAGGTTTGACGCCCCCGGGACAATCTTTACAAATATTGTTCGCCCCGCCCGAATGCAGGAAGAGAGGATTTTCTCCATACTCTGCTGCCCAATCGATAAAATAGACCCGGGCACTTCTTATCGGCGCAATCTTCACATCCTGCGCTGAAGCTCCACAGTAAAAAATCGCAAGAAATCTGGTTATTCCTCCTTCTGCTACTGCCTCATAAACCACATCTGCGTACGACAAACCCGACGCAGGTCTTGAATCCAAATGGTTTTCTATTATTGCAGCTAAGGGACGTCTTTCTTCCCAAATCCCTCTCTCGGGTTTGGAATACATTTTTCCATTTATAGGACATTCTTCAGTTTTGGGTAGATTTGGATCGATTCTAGATTTTCCAACAGAAGTTTCTACAACCTTTGGTTCATCTTTTATATAAGAAAAAAATCCCCACGATATACCTGTTGCGAAAAGATATATACCCAAAAAACCGGCAAAATACATTAGTTTGTTACTTGATAAAAATTTTGATAGCATCATTTGTTCAATTTCTGAGCAATCCTCAAGGCTCTTTCTTCCTCTTCCGAAAGATCTAATAAGCTTTTACCTTCCTTAATATTTTTTAAATAAACTCGAGTTCTTTCTCTGCCATGCAAACTCGTTATTATAATCCCTGTACCCTTACCATCCAAAAGTGCCAGCGAAAAACTATGCTCGCCCCCCATTTCTCTAAAGGGATTAAATCTGACTAGACCAATCTTCTGTATATGCAATTCGCCCTCTTTTTTTAGCTCCTGAATCTGCCTATTTATCCTGTCTATACTGATAGAGTTTTTTTCTTCTTGACTTAGTACTTTATCAAGAAGTCTTTCTAATGTACCCTTATCCGACTTTCCTAGAAAGTTCCTGAAATAAAAAAAAATACGACCTAAAAAGATAGTAAGTCCTAATAACCAAATAAACCCGAATATAATTAAATAACGGTATTCCATTCCCCTTCCACAAACACCTATTTGAGTAAAGAATTAACTCAACAATTTTTAGCATTTTAGAGCCATGCTGTCAACAAGTTCTTTACTGACAGTATTTCTGCAAGACGTTTAGGATGGAGTTTAAAAGATATAGGTAGGTGAGAAAAAGAAAATGTTTGCGAGAATACTTTTCCTTAAAGAGAGCGGGGTTCGACTGAGGAAAAGACATAGTCTTCTAAGACTGGCTTGATGTTGCTCATTCCATCTCAAGAATCCAATATAATTTCAAAAAACGAGGATTAATAACAAATTCGCCGTGCATCTGTCATCAAGGGAAAGAAAATACCAAGTCCCTATAGAGCGAAGTTCGCCTTCATCATTATTATCAAGGATTCTTTTGACACCATGATGTTTGACTCTTTCAACTAGAAGGTTATCAAGTATTATCCTTCCGCATACTGGAATCCCTCCGAATTCAGAGGCAAAATTCCCTATCTAATCAAAACCACCTCAAATCCCAAAAGAAAGACCGTGGAAAAGGAAAATTAGATTCTCCGACAAACCCCCTTCCTTTTGGATTGGGGGCATTAAACCCCCCTTTAAGATATCCTTTAGATCATTTATTACAAAACTCGGTATAAAACAAGTCTAGGATTTATCACTCATTTACTTTCTTAAAGATTTTCTGACCGCTCTTTAGATGGCTCAAGGAGAATACCAAAAAGCAGTCAATAAACCCTTAGCAGACATAAGTATCAAACTAAATTTATTTCATACTCTTGAATCAAAAAAACAAGCAACTAGAGCACATGCAGACAGAGTTGTCAAGCGATGATAATCAAAATCAAAGCGTGTAGAATTAAAAAGATAAGATAAAGCCTCGCTGAAATTATTAAAATTCTTTTTTGTTATAGCCCTCCTTGTGTAAAAACACCAAGCGCAGAAACACTACCTAGATAAAGCTTTTTGACAACACCTCCTTCATAAGAAAGGTTTTGATCATTCCTCAATATAAGAATGGAAATATCATTTCTTTCCTCTAGAGAATTAATAATTTCACCTGTTTTTCCCACAGCTTTACGAAAAGTCCTTTTGTCTCATTTTCATTACCCAACAAAATTTCATTAGTCCTAGGATTGTCTAGAACACCTTCAGAAAGTCAATGGATTCCGCCGCCGTGTAAATGATCTGTGGATTCCTATTACTAATTACTAAAAGAGCTCATCAGAGCTCATCTTACCTATAATCCCAAAACCCCTGATGAAATTTTAAAATAATATGGACTGTCGGAAATTAAAGTAAACATCTCGCAAGTATTGAAAGAAAACACCATTTACTTTCAACAGAAAAAATTAAGCTTTATAATAACTAAAAATCTATGTCAAAAAGACGTACACGCAAACAAAAAGAGCAGGCAAGGCATGAATTTTTGCTCAGGTGGGAACCTCAATACACCTTAACAACTGAGGCTAAAAAAACATCTTCTGAGATTAATGTCAAGAGGCAAATAGATAACACGAATTATGTACAAAAACCCAATAATTATTTGATAAAAAGAACCGATTATTCGGGACAAATTGAAAATCTAGCCTTGATTAAAAAAGACATTAAGAAAAGCTTATTTCTAACCGGCTTGATTTTAGCTTCAGAATTAGTGATATACTTTCTTTGGAACGCAAGGTTCCCATTTTGAAAGGAATCTGGAAATTCAAGCTAGAAGCTCCTGCCCCTTGAGATTCTTTAAAGGATAAATAAATCCAAGAGCTTCTAAGCACGAAGGGGGGTGATTTAGAACTATGTATTGTGTAAGGTGCAGAGCGAAAAGAGAGGGTAAAAACAAAGAGGAAGTAACAATGAAAAATGGAAAAAAAGCAATGAGAGCAGTCTGTGAGGTTTGTGGCACAAAAATGTTTAAAATCGTAGGAAACGCTTAATTACCCTCTTCAAGCTAGTACTTCACAAGAGAGCCGTGGTTAAAGGCGGTTCTCTTGTGGATTTTAGAGTACGATGACTACTTCAAACCCAATTAAAAAAATTGACAGGGTCATTTCAATATTCAGAAAAAATTATAAAAAACAACCCCTAGAAGTTTATCGTGGCAATCCCTACAAAATCCTTATTGCAACTTTACTTTCATCAAGAACAAAAGATGAGGTAACATACTCTGCCTGCGAAAAACTATTTTCCAAAGCTTCAGATATCAAAAAATTGAATCAATTGAGCCAGTCAGAAATACAAGATTTAATCTATCCTGTAGGATTTTATAAAAAGAAAGCTATCTATCTTAAAAAACTTTCTAGAATTATCGTTGAAAAACATAAAGGTAAAATACCAGATTCCAGAGCTTCACTTATGAGCCTGCCAGGAGTGGGTAGAAAAACTGCGAACCTAGTCTTAAGTAGAGCCTTTGGCAAAAATACAATCGCTGTTGACACTCATGTCCACAGAATTTCAAATATGTTAGGATTAGTAAAAACTAAAACACCTCAACAAACTGAAGAAGAACTTTCGAAAATATTGCCTAAAAAATATTGGCACGAGATAAACAAACTCTTCGTTGCCATTGGTCGACAATTCCCAAGCAAAAAGAAACTAGCAATTTTTTTAAAAAAACATAAACTCATTTAGAAAAAAGCAGAAATTTAAATTCAAATATCCCAAATCTCTCTATCTTTTTCTTTACCTTCGTAAAAATCCTTATAAAACCTCGCTATTATCCAACCTGTTGCAAACCCTCCAACGTGGGCCCACCATGCAACTCCTCCTACCTGAGCTACCACAATTGAACCAAACCCTGAAAAAATCTGTATCAAAAACCAATAACCCAGCATCACCGATGCAGGTATCCTGATAGTAGTCATAAAAAAACCAACAGGAACCAAAGTCTCAATAAAATGGTGTGGGAAAAAGACAAAATATGCACCCAAAATTCCAGCCACTGAAGCAGATGCACCCATCATCGGAATGCTAGAATCTGAAACAAAAAGGTATTGAACAAACCCTCCAACCACGCCAGAAAGCAAATATACAAAAAGATAGAATAAACTTCCGAATTTCTCCTCTACATTATCACCGAATATTTTCAAAAACCACATATTTGAAACAATATGCAAAAATCCAGCGTGTAAAAATTGACTTGTGACAAACGCCAGTAATGAGGTTATATTGTTAAAATCCACCCTAGCTGGAATTAAACTGTACTTTTCAATGAAAGCCTCAGGATCAGGCAATGCCAATTCCAAAAAAAAGACATAGACATTCAAGCCAAGAATCAAAAATGTAGCTAAAGGAAATTTTTTTGTCCTAACGACATCTCTTAAGGGAAACATTTTATATCAAAAAGGTCTAAAGATTTTTATATCAACAAAAGGTTTTTTAAACTTTTTAAAAATTACTTCTTATTAGATAAAAATTTATTGATTGACAATCGCCTAAAAAGCAGCAATGGCAACAGCAAAGGTGTTCTGGGCATAAATGCAACCCCAGACATACTCGCCACCGCTTAAAAGTTTTTTGTGCGCCAAGGTATTTTCCCAAAGAGAAACTGTTTCCTCGGGTGTCTTACCACCCATAGCTAGAAATTCAGCAATTGTTGAATACCTTTCAAATATCCAAGACAGATCCGGTCTTTTTTGCTTAAGATTAGCAAATCCTTCATGACCATCCAGTTTACCAAGCTCCAAAAGTTCATTCAATCTAATAGAGGCAATTGTGCAAAGTTCGTCCTTCTGGATTAAAGGGTTTACTCCATACTCTACTCTTTTTTGATTTACTACCTTCCAAAGATCCGGCCCTCCCCAGGTAACTCTCTTCACATTTTCTTTCGTTGGTGATGTCGGAAGTGGAGTAGGAACAGGCGTTGGAGTAGTTATCTTTTCTAAACTCTTATTTAAAGTATCTGCCAGCTTACTTTCTATTTCAATCTTAGCAATTTCATACCCTTGTTTAAATCCCAAAAGATATGTTGCGATTAAAGACAGTAAACACAAAAGTAGTAATGAAAGTTTCAACATTTTTTACACTACTTTATTTGTCTAAAGTAAATCTTACCCTTCAAGAATTATCGTTACAGGACCATCCAGGGTAGTTTTTATCAACATGTATTCTCCAAATCTTCCTGTTTCAACTTTCACTCCACTTTTTTTTAAGTACTCTATAAAAAAGTCATAAATCTTCTTTGCTTTTTCGGGTTTTGCTGCTTTAATGAAGGACGGTCTATTTCCCCCACTCGTGTCAGCATACAAAGTAAATTGGGAAACTATCAACAAACTCCCAGCTACCTCCTTAATTGACAAATTCATTTTTCCATTTTCATCTGAAAAAATTCGTAATTTCATGATTTTTTCCGCCAGTCTTACCACGTTCTCCTCGTCATCATCCTCTTTTATGCCAACAAGGACAAGAAGGCCATTTGTAATTTTGCCAATAACATTACTATCTTTTTTCAAAATTACTTCTCCTGATTTTACTCTTTGTACAACCAGCCTCATAAGAGTATTCTACACTATCAACTATCAATATCCTCAAGGAAGTCTTTTTTTCTTCTCTAAAAGATCCCAAAAATATCTAATTAGAAAAATTATCCATCCAACTACTATCACAAAAAATACTAAGTTCAGGAAAACCCTTCCGGTCTGAACATTGCATACAAAAATCCCACAAAAAAGACGAACAAAAATCCAACACTAAAAACAAAGTATTCAGCAAACAACCTTGCTATTTTCCTTAAAAACTCCATAAATTGACTATACCAGATAATCGAAATTAAGTCATAAAAAAATTAGAAGGTTTCTGGTTTTTTAGATTCAAAACAAAATTTAATTTATACCAAATGGAGATAAAATACTTATCCTACGATTTTTCAGTCTTGAATTTTTTTCCAAAGAAATAGACCCAGAAGAACTAAATCAACAAAAACCACTATCCAGGTCAAAAAACCAAAAAAACCAAAACCACCAAGTGCCGCTTTTGATCCAAACATCATCTTACCTTCACCTCCATTCTTAATCTTTTACTCTAACTACAACCTTTCCTCGATGATTTTTGTCCTCAAAATATTTAAATGCTTCTTTTATTTTTGAAAGAGAGAAAACTTTATCAAGACTAACCTTGATCTTCCCTTCTTCAACATATTTTGATAAGCGTTGAAGGCGTTCAGCGTTAACCTGAGTATTCTGAGCAATAGCGGAAACCTTATATTTTCTCAATAACTCCCTACTAGGCATACCAAGCATTGAAACCAAGATTCCTCCTTCTTTCAATACCTGAAGTGACTTCTCAAGTACTTCTCCTCCTACAGTATCAAAAACTGCATCTAGATTACCAACAATTTTCTCAAATTCCGATGTTTTATAATCAATTACTTCATCAGCGCCTAAATCTTTTACGAATTTCATATTAGTTGTAGAGGTAGTTGTTATTACATAAGCCCCGATTGACTTAGCTAGTTGAATAGCAATATGTCCAATTCCGCCAGCACCTCCATGAATTAAAATTTTTTCACCTACCTTTAGCCTAATGTGTTCTTCTATCGCCTGAAGTGCACTAACACCCACCAAAGGTAATGCGGAGGCTTCCTCAAAAGTAATCAAACTCGGTTTATAAGTTACCTTCTCAGGTTTTACCAAAGCAAACTCTGCAAACGAACCCGATCTTCCTTGAAAAAGATCTGCTGAACCAAAAATCTCATCGCCAATATCAAAACTTTTTACATCCTCGCCCTTTTCTCTTACTATTCCAGAAAGATCAGTTCCTAAAGGAGCTGGAAATTCCAAAGGGATAGTATCTTTAAACATCCCTTGGGCAAGTTTTAAATCAAATGGATTTATACTCGAGGCAATGACTTCCACAAGGATTTGCCCTCGATTAGGACGAGGTTTTGGTACATCCTTAAGATCAATCGCCTCTACTCCTCCATAACTTTTAAGATAGGTAGCTTTCATATTTAAGAATTTTTACAATGTAATTTGAAAAAGTCAAGAAATCTTTACATTAAAAATACCAAAATTTTAAATCGGAGCCACATTAAAGCTAAATTTAATTTGTCTTCAAATATTTGTCAAAAAAATCGTTAGACCTTTTAAGTGCAATAAACAGGTTTTTACTCAAATTATGATCGTCCCCATCATAAGTATAAAGCTCAACCTCCTTACCAGCATTTTTCATCAAATTTTCAAGTTTTAAAGAAAACTCGTAAGGAACATGGGTATCATTAGGGGAATGATGTAGTTGTAATGGACCAGAGATATCCGACAAAAAACTCGTTGGTGAAATAGAATTCCAAAATTCCGGATTCTGTGAAGGGTCGCCATACTTTTGTACCAACTCTTCTCTCCATCTTCTTGCCTGAGAAAAAGGTGTAACGGATACAGTAGTTCTTCTTCTCCAATTATTAAGAAGGTCCTCATATGAACCAACAACCCCGGCCCAAATCACACCAGCTTTTACATCCTTTGTAGTCACCATAACCTTAAGAGTAATTGCACCACCCATCGAATGTCCCCACATGCCTATTTTTTCTGGATTGACTAATGGGGCAAAAGATCCATCACTAGATAATTCTTTTAGTCTCTTAATCGAAGATAAGGCATTGAGTACATCAATGACATAAGCATTAGAACCATAACCACCTGTTGCTACCCCTTCTGAATTTCCATGCCCACGATAATCAGATTTAAAAGTAACATAACCATTCCTCGCAAACGCATCTTGGTATGCTACATAGCGCTCGGTTGTCCGGTATTCGGAGGGAGGGATATAACCATGGTTAAAAATTATCGCAGGCCAACCGTCTTTAGGCCTTTGGGTATTTGGAATGGTTAATAGTCCATAAATTTTTAAACCTTCTGATTTGTATGAAGCAATAAATCTTTTATAGTTTACTCCTGGTGAAAGGACCTGCTCTATTTCTACCTCACTTCCAGGATACTCACCCTCACGCAGTGCTTGAATAGATAAAGGATGAGGTAGATTTTCTAATCCCCCTTCATCCTCTTCTAACTCCGCTGGGATCTCCGGTGTCTTATTGAACCTCAAAGATACCCAATATATAAAAAATCCCAAAAAACCTAATGTTATAAAAACCGCGATAACTTTTTTAAAAGAAAAATTCATTTATTTTTATATTTTTAATGAGAATATTCCAAACATTTAGATTTCAATGCCATAAACCCATTTTCCCAGTCCTGTAATGTCGCCTAAAGCCTATATACTTTCCTAACTTTTTAATATCGATTCCTTGCTCTTTAAACCAATCCTCAAGTTCTTTTCTTTCCTTCTGCCTTTTCTCAATTAACTCATCCATTTTTGAAATAATAGCGTCTTTTTGATCCTCGGTAATTACACCATCCTTTACTGCCTGATTAAGTCTATCTTCCTTAAATCTTCTTATTTCTCGCAAATGTTCCCTATAAACTTCGTCAAAAACCTCCTCCACCTCTTTCTGATCTACTCCAAATCTCTCTGACAATTTTTGGATCAATAGGGGAGATTTAAGTTTATTGCCCGCCAAAGCTTTACCAACAAAGACAAAGGTTATCAAAAAAACCAAAGTTAAGAAAACTATAGCCGTAGGCAACGCTCTACGCATATTCTCACCTCCTTGAAAAACTGCAACCTCCTTTTATCTAATATAATCAGACTAACCTGAGAAAATGCTTAAGATAAACTATAAAGGCAGAATCACCTTAAAAGTGCTACCCTTCCCTAGCTTACTTATAACTTCAATTTTGCCTCTATGGGAATCCACAATGGACTTGGCTATCGAAAGCCCTAACCCATATCCGTCTCCCTCCTTTTTATTTCTCGAAAGATCCGCTCTCCAAAACCTATCAAAAATATGGGGTAGATCTTCCTCTGCAATCCCAACACCTTGATCAATTACCTTAATTTCAGCATTTTTAGTTTTCCTCACAGAAACCTTTATCTCTTTTCCTTCTGGGCTAAATTTAATTGCATTGTTAATAAGGACAGAAAACAAATCGACCAAGGCTCGAGTGCTACCTTTGACAATTACTTTTTCGAGAGTCTTTCTTATTCTTATCCTTTTTTTCTTTGCTAATAAGATATTCCTTTCAATACCTTGAAGAGCAACATCTTTTAAGTCTACTTTTTCAACGGAAAGATTTTGACTATTACTTTCGTAAAGACTTAGTGTTAAAAGACTGTCCGTAAAATGTCTCAACTTATCCACCTCAGATAGGTTACTTTCTAAAATGCGCTTGGCTTCGTTTAGCGTAAGTTTTTTGTCCCTGAGCGCTACTTCTATCTCTGTTTTCATCGATGTAAGGGGTGTCCTAAATTCATGTGAAGCATCCGCTACAAAACGTTTTTGTCTCTCAACCATCTCTTCAATAGGTTGAAGAGTCTTTCCAGCTAAGAAATAACTTAAACTCCCTGATATAACTAGTATCCCCAAGTTGATAATCAGTAGTTGAATAGCAAAGCGTTTCTTTAAAAATGAAATTATTTCAGCGTATTCTTTGGGTGGAATTTCTTCAGGATAGATTATAAAAGGAAGTATATTTTCATAACCAAATCTTCTAAACAAAAATAGATGTGTCTCAGGAGGCAAGCGCAGAGACTGCATTTTAAATCCTCTCCCCAGTTCTTTAGTAAAACCGCGATAGACAATAATGCTAAAAAAAACACTTATCGTCATGATGATAACAAGATACCAAAGTGTAAGCTTAAGTCTTGCGTTTTTGAATACCATTTTTAAAATTTCAACTATTCAATCTTATATCCAAAACCCCTAATAGTCTTAATCAAGGCTTTTTCTGAAAATGGTTTTTCTATCTTTCTTCTTAGATAACCTATGTAGACTTCTACTGTATTGGGAAGTACATCTGAATTATAATCCCAAACATGAGAAATAATTTGCTCCTTAGTTAAAATCTTACCCGCATTTCTCATCAAATATTCCAAAAGTGAAAATTCCTTTCGAGTAAGGCTAATTAGTTTACCTTTTCTTCTAACTTCAAAGGCTATCGGATCAAGCTCTAAATCCCTTACTTTGAGTTTACTTTCACCTCCCACTTTTGGTCTTCTTATTAAAGCGCGAATTCTTGCCAAAAGCTCCTCAAAGGCAAATGGTTTAACTAAATAATCATCGGCACCTGAATTCAAACCTTCCACCTTATCTTGTAATGTTCCCTTGGCTGTGAGAATCAAAATAGGGGTGTGAATTTTCTCTTCGCGAATCTTCTTACACAAGGTCAAGCCGTCCATTTTTGGAAGAAGAAGATCCAACACGATAACATCATATTCCTCACCCAAAATTAGGTCATAAGCTTCCTCACCATCATACGCAACATCGATAGCATACCCTTCTTGTTCAAGCCCTCTTTTTATGGAGTTTGCAATCTTGTATTCATCCTCAACAACTAGTATCCTCATAAAGCCTCAAACTAATAATTATACATTTGAGACTGAGAAAAAGCTTAAGATTAGGTAAGAACTACCTACTTTTAGAGGTTTTTTTAAAATCCTTTACATTACAAATTCCCAACACCCTTTTAGAAGAAAAATAAATACTTACCAATACAATGAAGGAGGCTATCCAAGTGATAGGATTTTTATATTTAATTAAAAAAAATACTCCACCAGTCCCTAAAAATCCAAAAACTGATCCTATACACGAAGCACAACTTGCAGTCCCAAATACAGACGCAACAAGACCAGACAAACTCCCACCGCCTCTTATCAAATAGGAACCACTATTTCTGAGGTTGAAATCCCTAACGCTAGAAAAGAGGTTTAAGGTAAAAGATAACGAAGCTAATATGGACAAACCAGCCAAAACAAAATAGTCTTTAATCGTCAAAATAGAAAGTTGAAACTTTAAATCATTACCGGGTATAGAAGTTACAGGAATATAAATCAAAAAGGCAAAGAAAAACAGGGCAAAAAGAATAAAAAAAACAAAATATTTTTTTATAGAAAGAACAAGTTTAACAGCAGTAACGGGATAAGTTATAAAGAAGAACATTCATCAACTTACTTTTTTAATTTTCCGAGAGTAATTTATCTATTTCCGCCTTAAAGGTCTCAAACGGATATGCTCCAGGGATAAGTTTTGTCTTACCAGTTTTGGTATCCAATAAAATATTACCCGGAGTTCCTTGAATTCCCGCTTTTAACCCACTTTGGTAATCCTCTTCAACACGATCTTTATATTTTCCGCTATCAAGACACTCTTTGAATCTTTCTTCATCTAGACCTATTTCCTTGGCAAGTTTAGGTAAATCATCCAAATTAAGCCCATTATTGGATGGTGTTACTTCAAATATTTTGTCAGTTAATTTCCAAAAAGCATCTTCCCCTCCAAGCTCACTAGCGCACTCTACAGCTTCTGCTAACTTATCCGCCTTAGGGTGAATTTGGTCTAAAGGAAAATGTCTATACACCCAGGCTACTTGATCTTTGTACTCATCGATGATCTGCTTCGCAGTCGGGTGAAAACGCTTACAGAATGGACATTCTAAATCTGAGTATTCAATAAGAAGTATCCTTGCATTTTTATTTCCCCTAATGTGGTCTTTATCATTTAACTTAATAGCATCTTTAGCACTTTCAAATTGTTCAAAACCTACCTGCGCTTGGTTATCGTTTGCTTGGTTCCCAGTTCCCGACCCAGAATTTCCAACTTTCTCCCCAGCGCCACTTCCTGAAACTCTTGTTCCTCCACTTTCCAAATTCCGAACCTTTTCCCAAAGAACACCAACCACAAAAGACATCGCAATTGTTGCAAGAAGCAGAATAGGAACGAGCTTCTCAAGAAAATTAACTCTTTTGGTATCGCTCATGATTAAAAGAATATACTACAAAGTGTAGTAATAAACTATCAAATTTGTCAAGTAACAAATTCCTTAAGTATAAAAGTAAGTTTTTTTCTAAAAACAAAATAACCCTAAGATTTAAAAATACTTAAGCCCTTTTTATTGTTTAAGAAATATAATTCTCGAATACCACTTTCTTAATAGAATCAAAAATTGAAAATCGGACAGATAGGCAATCCTCTAGACACTGATTCTCACCACAATTTGATAATTCTAAATGATGATTTCGTTCTACTAGAAAGCCATCCTTTTGATTTTCTAAAGAAAAAGGGGTACTAAAAAGAAGGATCCATATTAAAATAAATAATATCAAAAAAATTATACTTGATCTCCTAATGTTATACTCTTTTCTTCTTGATCCTTCAATCTTATCGCCTATTAAACTTAAAAAAGAAAGAGTGGAATAAACATTAAACATTTCTTCACTACTAATTTTATCTAAAGCCAAGTTGAGATATTGCGGTGTTTTCTGTCGATTGAGGACATACTTATCTGCCTCTTTTTCCATAATACTTCTTAGTTTCTTCGTCAAATCTTTTAAAATAGGAAGCAATAAAAATGTTGAAGATAAAATTTCACATATAACAATCAGGAATGGATGTCTTCCCTTCAAATGGTAATATTCATGCAATACCACCGCTTCTAACTCCCGAGGCGAAAGTCTAAAAATAAGCTTATCTGAAAGTACAATCTTGGGAGAAAACCAGCCCAAAGTCAGGGCGACATTCTTATCTACATCAACGACTGTAAACAAATCCTTGGAAATGGAGTTTTTTGACAGGATAGATTCTAATTTATCAGGAGTACGCAAAATCCTGCGAGAAAGAAGTATCCTTGACCAAATCCATGTTTTAATATAGGAAAATAAAATTTTTATAAAAAAGATCGCTTCAGTCAATAAAAGTACTACAATCAAGATATAACCTATATAGTGAAGGTAATGGTTGAAGGAATTGATAGATAAAAAAGGTCCGCTTATCACACCACAATGTCGCAAAAGATGACTAATCGTCACCTGTATATACTTTGTGAAGAGGGTTATGTAAAGGAAAACAAAAAGGACAGAAATACCTATAATATTTAGGAGATATTTTAATTCTTTATTTGTCAGAAATTTGAGCATTTACTTCACTTATACTTTTTAAGTTCGTCGGTAAAAGCGGTGATTGCTTCCTTTCCATATTGATTGATCAAAGAACTTAAAATCTTTTTGACTTGTTTTTTAGCAACCTCTTTTTTGGACTTTTTGGCAAAATAAATAAAGACCCTGCCGCGCTTTTCCCTATACAACAAACCTTTAGAAATAAGCCTTACCATAATCGTCATCACTGTCGTATATGCCAAGTTTCTTTTTCTTTTTAAGCATTTAAACACATAACCTACCGTAACGCCTTTTTGCTCCCAAACGCAATTCATAATTTCCTGTTCCAATGGACCGAGGTTATAAACTGACATATTTAGCATTGTTTTTCTTTAACCTTATCAAGAATCATGCGCGAAAGCTTATAAGAATCTCCAGCACCAAAAACGATAACCTTATCAGTTTTTTCAACATTATCTGATACTATTTTGCTAACATCTTCAAAATTCCTCAGAAACAAGGCTTTTCTCCCAATCTTTCTTACTAAATCTTCCTCTTTAACATTAAACAAATTTTTTTCTCTTCCCGCATAAATACGAGTAACTATCACTTTCTGAGCTAAACTTAAAGAAGATGCAAACTCGTCCAAAAAAAGTCGCAAACGCGAAAACTGATGGGGCTCAAAAACGGCCCAAATTCTACTTTTCGGAAATTTTTGCCTTGCCGAAATAAGTGTGGCCCTAATTGCTGTAGGATGAACCGCATAATCATCAAAAATTTCCACCTTTTTGGTCTTCCCAACCAAACTAAATCTCCTTTCCAAACCCCTAAACTTTCTAAAAACTCTGGCGACCTTGTCATACTTTATACCTAAAAGGTAAGCACAGGCCAAAACACCCAAAGCATTGGCAATGTTATGCGTTCCCAAAATTTTTAATACAAATTCATACTCTGAAGAGCCTTCGCGGGCTTTAAACTTACTAAAATTTGGAGATAGATCTTTTATCTCGGCACCAAACTCCTTAAAAAAGGGAAAGTTAATTGAATTCTTTAAAAAATAACCCACTACCTTAACCTCATTTTCCGCCAGCCATTTTTTTTCTGAAAACAAAAGTTGTCTTACTCCTTCACTTTCCTCATTAACTATTAAAATCTTAGGACCAGTAAGCTTCCTTAAGAATAACACAAAGGCTTTCTTAAACTCTCTGTAGCTTTCAAAAAACTCAGGATGATCCATTTCAATGTTATTAATAATCAAAATTGAAGGTGAATAATTTAAAAAATTTAGATTAAATTCATCAGCCTCACAGACAAAATATTCGGATTGACCAGAAAGCACACCACTTTTCCACTCAGGAACAATTGCACCAACCAAAACCGTGGGCTTAAATCCTGCTTCTTCAAGAACCAATCCTACCAGGGCCGTAGTAGTTGATTTTCCATGTGTCCCAGAGATGGCAATTACAAATTTTCCTCTTTGAAGATACTCTCCTACAAATTTCTGCCAGCTTATTAAAATCTTACGCTCTTCCCCCAGTCTCACTTCAGGATGATTTGGATTTAAATTAAAAACCGCAGGGGACACTGCCAAAAGATCAACATCCTTCCTAAGATGATCTTTATTATGCCCTTGAAGAGGTTTAATCCCTTCCTTCTCAAGAATTTTTGTATAGTAAGTTTGAGATGAGACATCGCATCCACTAACCTCAAATCCCTGCCTTTTTGCTAAAACCGCTACCCCTGCTAGGGCACTACCTCCTATACCCATAAAATGTACATGAGGCTTTCTTTTCTCAGTCATCGTTCTCATAAATTCTTTTTTAAATCTTAATTTAGCTTGCATCTAAATTTCATGATCTTTTGGTCTATATTGAAGAGCCTCAGCGATGTGATTAGGACTTATATCGTCTGAACCTTCTAGGTCTGCTATTGTTCTTGCCACCTTTATAACCTTATAGTAAGACCTAGCGGTCAAATTCATCGAGGCTACTGCACTACGCAATAAAGCAAGGCAATTAGAAGTTAAAGGACAAAACTTTCTAATAAATTTTGATGAAAGTTCACTATTTGATTTAAATTTATTTCCTTTATAGCGTTCATTCTGGACATCCCTTGCCTTTTGAACCCGCGTTTGTATTTTTTTTGAAGTTTCGGCTCTTAGTGAATTATTAACAAGCTTGTCCGTATCGACTGCCGGAACATGGACATGAATATCTATCCTATCTATAATAGGGCCTGAAATTTTTCTCTGATACCTCTGGATAGCACTGGGCAAACATCTACAAGCTTTTTTAGGATCACCAAAATACCCACACGGGCAGGGATTACTGGCAGCAACAAGTAAAAATTGGGCTGGATAAGTTACAGAACCTTTCGCCCTTGAAATAGTGACAACTCCATCCTCCAAAGGTTGTCGTAATGCTTCCAAGACATGTCTTGGGAACTCCGGAAATTCGTCCAAAAAAAGTACTCCTCGATGCGCAAGAGACACTTCACCTGGAGCAGGATTTGAACCTCCACCAATAAGTCCTATTCTACTGGTTGTATGATGGGGGCTTCTAAAAGGCCGAGATGTCACTATTGCTTCAGAGTGGGATAAATTTCCGGATATAGAATAAATCTTCGTAACCTCCAACGCTTCTTCTTCGGTTAACCGCGGTAATATCCCCGGCAAGGCTCGGGCAAGCATTGTTTTTCCACTTCCAGGGGTACCTTTTAAAAAGATATTGTGTCCTCCAGCAGCAGCAATCTCCATAGCTCTTTTTGCATGTTCCTGGCCAACAATCTCACTAAAATCAAATTCTGCCTCTTGAGACTTTAGTAATTCTTTAAGGCTCACCTTTCTAACTGGCTTTATATCTACTACACCCCTAAAAAATCTAACCAGTTCAAGAAGACTCTCAACCGGATAAACATCAATACCTGAAACAACCGAAGCTTCCTTCTCGTTGGTCTTGGGGATAAAGACTTTCTTAAAACCCTTCTCGCGAGCAAAATAAACTATAGGCAAAATACCTCTTGTGTGTCTTAAATTTCCATCCAATGACAACTCACCATAAAAGATAGCATCTGAGATATGAGAATCTACCTGTCCAGAAGCAATTAAAATACCCAAAGCGATTGGTAGATCGAAACTTGGACCTACTTTCGGCAAATCTGCAGGAGCAAGATTTACAGTAATTCTTCCTTCAGGGAACAAAGCCCCGGTGTTTTTAAGGGCAGAGCGAACTCTCTCCTTAGATTCCTCTACAGCTTTGTCAGGAAGCCCAACAATCGTAAAAGTGGGAAGACCTTCGCCAGGAATATCCACCTCCACCTCTATCAAACAAGCCCCTAATCCAAGCGTTGCCCCTGAAATAACTTTCGCCAGCATAAAGATTAGTTAAGTAAGCTTTTTTTAATTCCCTTTTACCTTTTCACTGCAAAGATGCTTAAGATAATCTCACCTTTTTCCCTTAAACTCGCACCACCTAGGCCTCCGAAGAAAAAATTGAAAATAAATATAAAAACTCCAAGCGAAAAAAGCGAAACAACTAGAAAAATCCACCAAAGCTTCTCAATTTTTCCAACACCAAGAAAACCTCGGAAGATATGATAGCTCCAACCTAAAAAAATTGTCGAAGCAACTAAAAATCCTGAAAATCCTGCAAATTTCAAAAAATCGTTAATTCTTGCAAGGTTATCTTGACTCATTATCTTCAAATCTTACACCTAAACCTAAACATGACCTAAAAACGCTTTACTTTTTAAAACTATACTAACCTTATTGAGGATCTTAATCAAGGAGTAACCTCTCTCCAGATAATATTTTTGGGGCTGAGGAAGATGGGCCAATTAAGGATTAAGTCAGGTGCGAATTCAAAGACTTCTGCTGGAGTTGTAAAGTTTCTAGCCAAATCCCTTTGAAGTTGGAACTTCTTAGCAAAAACTGATCCTCTTATATAAAGTTGATTATCGCCTCCGTTTCCTTGAGTACCTGTTGAAAATGTCCTTTCTGTAAAGAAAATTCCTTCGATGTCTGGATTTGAATCTAGTATATTGTCTCCAATTAATGGATCAATTCTTATTGCGGGACCGTTATCTTGATCGCCCTCTACTATTACATAAAATCCTCCCAGGCCCCGTGTGACCTTTAGAAGGGATTTTATCTCAAAATCCGAGTTTTTTACAAAAAGAACAACCTTCTTTTTCTTAGCATCGATAACTCTCCCAGAAGTAGTTAGGTCAACTCCGGAATCACTTCCATCGTATTTAAACCAACAATAACCTTCAAATTCTTCGCAATCGTCAACATCTTCCTGCTCAAATTGATTACCTGGATTTTTTAACTCTACACCAATAGGAATTTTCTTCTCAAAGTATTCGTAGCTAAAAGGTTCAGTTCCCCTGTACGGAGAATCCTCAACAACCCAACCTTTACTTGATATTCTTCCCTCCCCAAAATCTGTCTCCCCTCCTGCAGAGGGAACACCAGGGTGGCCTTGGGGATTATCTGCTATGAATACGCAACCAGGGCAAACATTTAAATTCGGCAACTTTGAAACCAGATTCCCTTGGCTTACGACCGCATCCCCTCCAACAACCTGCCACCAAGGAAGGGTATTGGTTACAGAAATTTGGGCTGTGTCAGAACAAGAATATGGTCCACCAGGCTCATCTTGCATCCTGCCAGTAATTATCAAAGTTGTACTACCAGGCAAATAAGCGGTAATATTGGCGTCAAAAGGCGAGGTTCTATCGGTATAATTTCCTTGTCCCTGCCTACAGGAACTGCTACTTGAATCGCACACGGAAACATTATCAGGATTCGATATTTCAAATTCCACTTCATCGACAGTCCCGTTGTTTTGAGTTAATGAAGGAAGTACCTTTTTTGTTGAACCTGCTGGAATAGTTATATCATCAACCGAAATTGTACAACTTGGAAGTACTGAAACACATCTAAAATCCTCCGCCTGCCCGCTTTCACCAAACTGATCACTACAATTACCCCATGCAGAAGCAACTGCCCAACCGATATAGTTTGTGTTGGGTAAAATGTTCACCTCTTGGGAGATAGTCGGGGGCGGAAAAAATGGATAAGGTGCTGTGACACAAAATTGTTGATAGTTTGGACCTTGCTTTTTTGTAAGGTAATCGTAGTCTAATTTAACTAAGAAGCTAGTTGTTTGTGGCGGTTGAATCCAGGAAAGCTTAAGCTTATCACCACTTGGTAAACATTCCTTTGATAAACCTGCAGGTCCTAGTCGCTGATCAAACCAAAGATTATTCCAATTACAACCATTACCATTGTCATAAATTGTAAGTTTTACTTCCTGTACCGGACCAGGATTTTCAAAAATAAAATCTATCGGATGACCTTCAATACAACGCACCCTGTTGCCATAAGTTGTTTCAAAAAACGCATGCTCAAGTTTGACACTAGGATCACTCATTACTATGCGTACAAAGACTTCTTCCCCATCTGCATCGGCGTATGGCTCACTCCCCGTATTTTCAGAAGTGTAACTAGGCTTAGTTTCCTCACACTCTAAACTATTAAGCCTTTGCCATGAGGTTACCCCTCGCGAAGGTTGCCTCCAAAAAATATCAAAACCTGATCCCGCGTAACACCAGCTTGGATCGCACCTTGAACTACCCCAATAATACCGAGAGACATCGGGCGCCTCTAGTTTACATTGCCATGCGGGATCATTTTTAACTACTCTACCTTGTAAGTGAGCACGTCCAGCTTTGACCTCCCTTATACTTCCAAAAAGAAATACAATTACAGAAAAAGCAAAGCAAAATATCAGTAAAGGGCTTTTTTTAGTTAAAATCATTTTTTTAAACATAAATTCTAAAAATGGTCATCAGTAAATAATTATAAATTTGGTTAAAGGAATTGGGTTTTTCTGGTCCAAATCATTCTTTTCATAAGAAACTTTCACTTTTCTACCTGGCTGTAAATTAGAAAGAGTGAATGGTTCAATTTGATGCTCCAAATTCTTCTCAGAATCCCACCATTTAATATCTGTAGAACCTGTTAAAGAGACACTTATGCTTTTGCCATCTTCCAACTTTACCTCAAACTCCATTCCTTTTTTTAAAACTTTTTCTATTGTCCCATCCTGCGTCTCAAAACCTGAAGAGTAATTTTGTTCAATTACCTGATCAACAATCTCTTGATTACTTAAAAAAAGAACTAAATTTACAAAAATACCAGCGATGCCTATCAAAAAAAGAAGAATTAAAACCTTTTTTTCTTTACTTAAGCCCAAATATCTAGAGTATAAATCAAGAAAATTTCTTTTTATCCTGAGTTTCCTTTTAGGTCTTACTAGGTGGTAAGTCCCGCTATCTCCATAAGCATTCATGGCAGTTCTCTTTCAAGCTTAATAGGTTAGGACTTCCATGTCAACAATCTCGGGCATAAATTAAATAAATTCAAAAAATCAAAAAATAAAACTTAAATCCTAGAAATTTTTAAAAAAATTTGTCAAACTTTAAAATAATGAAACTCCCTGAAGTTAAAAATCCAGTTGCTTATTTCTGTAGTGAGTTTGCCATTGACAATGAACTTCCGACCTATTCTGGAGGTCTGGGTGTGCTTGCGGGTGATCTCATTAACGAAGCGGCGATTGAACATTACCCATTTGTGGGGATAGGAATTCTTTACAAGGGCAAAAACTTTCTTCAACACATAACAGCACAAGGAAAAGCAGAAACTCGGGATTCTGAATTTGACCACGATACCTCATTTTTAAGACCAACAACACAACAAGGTAAACCTTTGATCCTTGAAATTACACTTGGCAGCAACAAGGTGCGTGTAAAATCCTATCATGTAAGACTATCTGATACGACAATTCTTTTTTTCTTGTCAAGCAATGTTGAAGGAAACCCCAGCGAGTGGATTTCTGATATGGACGCCTTGTATCAAGGGGATAGCGAAAGCCAAATTCGGCAACAAATCCTTCTGGGAGTTGGTGGAATCAAACTTCTCAATGCATTGGGTATTAAACCTAAAATCTATCATATAAACGAGGCAAGACCGGAGTTTCTTATTTGGGAAATAGTCTTAGATATGATGAAAAATTCCGGACTTACCTTTGAAGAGGCATGGTCAAAAGCTAAAGAAAAAATAGTCTACACAAATCATACCCTTGTTCCAGCTGGCAATCCTCAATACCCACGATCTTTAATTGAAAAATACTCCATGTTTTTTGCAGAGAAAATGGGAATAGATAACCATATTCTTTTCAAAGATGGCTTAATCGACGAAAATACCTTTAGTTCCACACTCTTTGCACTCAAAATCTCCAGTAAGCAATCCGCTGTTAGCAAGATCCATGCGGAATTTGCAAAAAAAACCTGGCCAGATTTCGACTTTTTTCCAATAACCAATGGAGTAAACCTTCTAAGATGGCAAGATAGTGATTTCAGAAATCCAAGTCTAAGCAACCAACAAATTTGGGAAATACATATGTACAAAAAGCAAGAACTTGTTTCATCAGTAATAAAAAGAACTGGCTTTGGATACGATCCCAACAAACTCGTAATAACTTGGGCAAGGCGCCTGGCAGAGTATAAACAGCCTATGATTATATTTAAAGATATCGCAAGGCTCAAAAAAATCCTGAAAAATCCGGAAAGGCCAGTACAGCTTTTATTTGCAGGAAATTCCCATACCGCTGATCCTAACTCCAAATATATCATAGAAGAAATAATCAAAATCTTTTCAAGCGACCTTGCGGGCTGCGCTATCTTTGTGCCAAATTACAATATCTCCCTTTCAAATCACCTTACATCAGGAAGCGATGTCTGGCTAAATACACCTAAAGGAAATCAGGAAGCTTGTGGGACAAGCGGAATGAAGGCAGCGTCCAATGGTGTTTTAAATGTAACAGTTCTTGACGGCTGGACTTACGAGGTCGACTGGAAGGGAAGAGGGTGGGTATTAGATCCTAACCGTGTAGCAGAAAGCTTTTATGATATCCTGGAAAATGAAATAGCGCCAATCTTTTATAAAAGAGGTGCTGATGGAATACCTACTGAATGGATAAAAATGATGAGAGCGTCAATGGAACTATCAAATGTCTACAATACAAAAAGGGTTTTAAAAGAATACCAAAAGTATCTTTATCAAGAAAAGATTTAAAGGTAATTTTTTACAGTCTCTACAACCTCCTCCGGTGTCTTCATCGCCTTAACAAGATACTGTTCCACACCTAGCTTTAATGCTTTTTGCCTCTCATCTTCCTCAGCCAAATTAGTAAGAGCAACAACTGGGATCTCCTTCCCCTCGGGGGTTTGTCTTAACTTTTCCAAAAAATCAGTTCCAGACATCCTTGGAAGCATTATGTCAAGCAAAATTACATCAACTTTCTCGGAAGTTGCAATCTTTAGAGCTTCTTCGCCATCCCTTGCATTCAACACCTTAAATCCTTCAAAAGTAAACTTCTCCGTATACATTTTTAAAAGGACAGGATCATCTTCAACAATAAAAACGACTTTCTTTTGTTCGCCGGGAAAAGAGTTTTCAGGCTGATTTGAGTAGGAATCCATAATTAAATTAATATTAGGCGAATTTAACAATACTTTCAATTACTAACTTGTTTTTTATTTACACCCTTTATAAAATGAAAGCACAAAGAGTTAAAAATCTATGAAAATAGCAAAAATTCCAATTTTAATATTGAGCTTCATCCTAGAGTTATTTTTATTTGCAAAGATAACCTCCGCATCCGAAGGGACGATTGAACTAAGATCAACCACACAGGAAAAATATAAATGCTTTGCCGCTTCCCTTAGAATGCAAAACCTAGAATTTGAAATTCCTTTTAGTTGTCGGAATCTTATCTATCCAGTAGATGATACTATTTTTAACTATGTTGTCTGGGCACAACCTCTTGAGGCTGGAAAAGATCCTATACGATTAGGAACTTTAGGATTGGGAAAAGGAAAGTTCAAAACCAAAACTCCTTTCTCTGCCTTATTCGTCACAGTTGAGGCAAGAGGTGACACAAAAACTCCAAGCGGCAAGGTAGTGATGCGCGGAACTGTAAAACCTATAGAGTTTTTAGAAAAAGAAGAGGAAGAGATACCAACACCTTCGCCTACATTAAGTCCAGAAAGACCCCAACCTCAAGAAGAAGCACCCAAAGTACTTTCTACAAGAGAAAAACTCGTCCTTGCTATAAAGCGTGCAGGGCTCGCGGCACTTCTTGCCTTAGCCGGCCTAATTGGGCTTGTTTTCGTGATAACAAGGTCAAAGGGTTAATCTGTTTATTTGGCTAAGGGTAGTTCAAACCAAAAGGTACTTCCGACACCAACTTTTGAATTAACGCCAATCTTTCCGTTGAATTTTTCTATTAAAAGCCTAGAAATATAAAGTCCCAAACCCGTCCCTGTTGTTTTTCCAACATTCGTCTCAACCCTATGAAACTTCTGAAAAAGTTTCTTCTGTTCCTCGGCAGAAATTCCAGGCCCAGAGTCACTAACCTCGAAAACTATATTGTTGCCTTTTTGTAATAAGGCCACCTTAACAAAACCTTCTTCTGTATACTTAATCGCATTACTCAAAAGGTTACCTATAACTTCTTGGATTTTATCAGTATCAACCTCAACCAAATCTTTTACTCCCTTCTCTATGGTGAGTTCAAACCTCAGTCCTTTTCTTTCGGCTTCGGGTTTGAATTGATTAAAAACCGCTTGTACCAATCTTGATAGATGCTCTCTCTCAATCTGATAGACCATCCTACCTTCCTCAATCCTACTTACATTCAACATATTGTTCACAAGTCTAATTAGTCTATCGTTGATATTTTTAATATCAACCAAGAAATCCCTAGCCTTCTTGGGAATTTCTCCAGTATCGCCCTCCAAGATCATCGAAACATAACCCTTTATACCAGTTAGTGGGCTTCTTAATTCGTGAGCTGCCATAGAGATAAACTCATTTTTTTGAGAGTCAAGCTCTTTTAGCTTTTCACTCAACTGTACGAGCTTTTCCTTTTGCTCAATTTCCACCTTAACGCTTCTTACCAATAGATAACCAAAAGGCACATAAAGTATAAATACTATGACGTTTGTTATTTTCTGTGAAAGGGATGGACTAAAAATTAAGGCATTAACCACTAAGAAACTACCTAAAAAAAGAGCAAGAAAGGATGTAAACGCTACCTTAAAACCAAAAATATTATGTCTTACAGTTGCATAAGAAAGGAGACTAAAAAAAACAATTGTAGAGTAATCACCAAATTCATAAAGATGAAAGACTTGAAGAAACACGGGGAAAAATATGTTGAAAATTGCATTCGCAACAAAGAAAATTACCAACCCTATAAAGATTAAACCTATTGAACCTTTCAATTTATGGTCAGCGGGATTTACTCTGTACTGCCTTACTAAGACTACAAAACTTGAAAAAGTAAGAAATGCAACTGCCCCAAAAAACAACCATACTAACTTGCCATACATAATATGTAAAATCTCTTGCTGAAAAAAAATATCTTTGATTATCAAATTTGTTAATGGAGTAATAAAAAGGAATAAGGCTCCGAGAATATACAGAAATCCTGTTAACCTCTTATACCTATCGTAAACTTGAAAGAAGTTTACCATGAAGGCAAAAATAAGGACAAACAACAGGGGGGTAATTGACCAGGCTAGTCTGATAAAAAACAATCCAACCTCTGCACTACCTGAAAGTCGAGCAAGAAAAGCAAAGTCGACCCAAATCAACATTAAAAAAATCATCAAGGTATAAATTCTTTTTAATATAATATTAAGATTAGAGAATAATATCGTTACTAAGAGAGTAAGGCTGATTACATTAATTAGGAAGACAGTAATTTTATTAATAAGAACTATACTGGCAGGCATTTTTCATTTCTGACTAGAATATTAAATTGTCTATCTCTAATAGCTCTTCCTCAAACATTTTATTCAGCCTTTGAACAATATCACTAGCATTCTTATCCTGGTATCTGCTTAAAACTTTCTCGTGCTCAATCTTAAATCTCTCCTTTAAATCACTTATAAAGCCTTTAAACTCATAATCTTTTCTTTTTAACATGTAGGTCACTAATGTTTCCTGGTTATTTTGCTTATCGTGATCTATATCTGCTAAGTCTTTTTTCAGGAGGTTAACTACTCTAAAAATTCTGAAGTTTTTAAGAAGTTTCTCGCTTTTTAATCCCTTATCAAGGTGCATGGGAATTTGGACAAAGATGTCAATATCTTGACTTCTTAAACTCAACAATTTGAAAGACAAGTCTATAATTTTTCTTCTATTCTTCTCCTTGGAAATAAAATTCAAAAACTCAAATTCTGCGATAGCGAGTGTTATGAGTCTATTAATATACTTACCCAGGGCTTTCAATATATATTTATCAGGACAGGTAGACAAGAAATTAGAAAAAACTCTGAGGTATTCTAGTACATATAACTTTTTGTCATCCTGAGATAATTTTTCATCAAGTAAATCATCCAGAATGTTTACCATAGCATCAATCATCAAAGATTTCTTAAGTCCATTCAAGGGATAACTTTTAGAAAAGGCTCTTAAGACAAATGCTGTCCTAACATACTTTTTCTTGGTCAGCCATTTGTTTACAATATTATCGGAACTTGATTCTAAGAGATATCTACAGACAGGAAATAACTTACTCTTGTCTATATTAAACTCTATTAGAATATCGTTGATGTCAACAAAATTACCTCTTAAGGTTTCTTTATAAGACTTACTAAGCTTTTTCTTAATTAAATCGACCATTTTATCGTATTTTATCAAATATCCTAGAACATTTATATCATTTTAAAATTTAATTAAAATCTAACGACTAACTACAATTGGGTTATCTATCTCACCAACAGCTGAAGCATGAAGGTGGCCATTGGTATCCACATAAATGCTATATCCTGTATTTCCAGGTGGATTTCCGGTTTTGGGATCTGAAGGCAGTTCAACAAGATAAACCGGCACAATCGTCTCACCGGGCTCCCCAGCACCCGCAAGATTAAAACAACCAACATCTGTCCCAATACATGTAGCTACAGTTGGAAAATTATTCGTATCAGGATCACCATCTGTATCAGGTAGCTCTCCGCTGTGTTCTGATGCGTATTGCATCACTGCTGTTAAAATCGCTATAAGATCAGTCTCTCTTTGAGCGTCTCTAGCCTTAGCCAATTGTCTACCTGGGTTCACAGCAACCACAAGAGTGGTAGCCAAAATTCCGATTATAGCCATCACCAAAAGAAGTTCCAAAAGAGTAAAACCCTTACCTTTAAATTTTAAGAAAGACAACTTGTAATTTGCTTTTTTCACCGCCTTATTTCCTAAGGACTGACCTTCTTACTCTTTATCCAATTATAGGCTTCATCAAACTTCTCCTTATCAATTTTGACCTCACTTCCAATGTTTTTTTCACTTAGGTCACTAGCTAAAAAGAACGCAGAAAATATAGTTTTGAAAGAGAAAGCCATCAAGACCGCCACCGGTATTAAAATCCCTATCAAGACTAAATAAAATTTATCGATTTTTTCCCAAATTCTCATCAACATATAAGAAAAGACCGTACTTTAATGTTATCATACCTTCCTCTTTTAATGGACTAATTTCTACCCTAACTCCTCTAAATAGAAAAGGCAGATTATCAATACTTTGAAGTTTCGTATCTAGATCATCCCTGGTGCCTTCAAGCTCGATTACTACTGGTAAACCGAAATTTCCTGTTATATCCTTAACGGGTTTCTGAGATGCAAAACTAACCTTACCTAGCCTACTTGCCATGTTAACAAATTCTATTACTTTTTCTTCGTTTAGGAAAAATTCTTCTAACTCTTCTGCCTTAGATTTATATTCTTCAATCTCAAAAGACTTGTAAGATATGCTTTCTTGACCTTTGATTCTTTCAATTCTTAAATCTTTTAGCTCTTTTGCTTTTAAAGGCAGTTTTATAAGAACAAAAATCAAAACAGCAATTGAAATAACATTCAAAATGCCCAAGATCACATCCTTTAACGAGACTGGCAATCTTTTCTCTTCTTCCTCAACCAAAGTAAAATCCCCATCCACAAATTCTTCCTTCGACCCATCCTCCCTTAACCCTGTTGAAGATACCCCTTCCTTTTCTTTTATGTATTCTGTACCAGTAATGCTACTTCGTGGTTTCTTATGCTCTTCGCCATAATGCGTCTCAGGTGTGGGAGGAAGCTCTTTAATGTGCGTAAGGTAGCTTTCAAGATTTTTCCGAGTCTCGGACTTATTTTTTAAATTATCTTTCTTTAGCATTTAATTTTGCCTTTAGAAATTCACGAGCTGACCTTAGAAACTTTCGAATCAACATTAAAAGTCAATATCATATTAAATTCAATATCCTTTTCTTTCTCGAAAGAGGATATAGGTACATCTACGCCAGTAAATTCTGGATTAAGTTCCAGATTATTTTTAAAAGAAATCAAAACATCTCTATCACTGGCGACACCTGAAACTTGTATTACCCCTTTTTCAAAATCTATTTCATAACTATTAACTACAAGACCCTGGGGAGTAGCTTTATTGATCTTACTAAGAATATCTTGAGGCGATTTTTGTAATGCCTTTATCTTAAGTATTCTTTCGGAAATCGAATTTATTCGCGTAATTTCATTTATTAAACTACTTCTTTGAGGTTGAGAATTCTTAGTTTGTGAGAGTTGAAATTTTAATGTATTTATGTCTTGAATAATCAAAAAATAAGAAGCTAAGGTAAATAAAAACGGGATCCAGACAAAAAGAGTCACCGCTAATGTTAAACTCCAAACCTGCAACTTTAATCTTTCAAACTTGTACTTTTCTACTAACTTTTTGGGTAGTAAGTTGATAGATGTAGGATCTAAAGGCTCTGCAATTTCCGAAAGTTGTGAGGCAAAAGGAACAAAAAAATCTTGAATTTCTGCCTCGCTAATCCCTTCAATCCTTGGACGAGGAATACTAACATCCAAGCCAAAAGTGGATTTGAAAACCTCAATCAGCTTATCATTCACTCTACTCCCGACAATCCATATCGCATCCAGTTTTACATCCTTATAATGATTAAGCATCCTCTGCGATGTTTTAAGTATCTTTTCGTCTTCCCCTTCTGGCAAAACCGAGGTCCCAACAATTTCTTCTCCCTGCATCAAAACAAAAACATTCTCGGAATTTCTGTATATTAAAAGTACACCATTTTCACTTTTAGGCAGGAATGAAAAGGCAACTGAAGGGGTAATCACAGCAAGGGGCCAAAGACCTGCTTGTTCAACCGCGGAAACATACCCAGCCATAGTCTTTCTATCGACACCTACCACAAGAACCTTGAAATACTCTTCTTCTCTACGAATTATTTTCCAATCAATAATCAACTCCGATAAGCTTGAGGGGAAATATTCCTGAGCTTGCCAACGGACTGCCTCATCCAACTCGCTAATTTTAAGCTTTGGGAGTTCAAAGGTTTTAATGAATGACATCCCCTCAGGCAAGATTAATACAACCGCCTTTTCCCGAATACGCTGATTTACCCAAGCCTTTTCTAAAATTTTTGCCAACAAGGAAGGTTCTAGAACCTGATTATTAATGATAAGTCCTTCAGGAAGATTTACTATAGCCTTCTTCTTACACTTTTTCTTATTTGAGGAAAGTTGCAATATTGTCAGTTTCTTATTTGTTATGTAAAGTGAGACAAATGACTTTCTAAACATGGACAGGAAAAACAATTTTTTTATCTTCTAACTAACTTAATACTTTCACCTAACCTTTATTATTACATTTGTTAAAACTTACTTCAATTAAGAATCGGGGTTTAAGGAAATTGCGACAGATACAAATTGCTTCTATACTTAAAGAATAAAGCAATTCCTAAAAATGCGACAACACCTGCCCAAAAAAAACAAAAAAAATGGTCAATCACTAATCGGGGTTCTTGTCTCTCTTGCCATCTTTTCAATCCTTTCTCAAGCAATATTTACAGTTGTTGGGACCTCATATAACCTAGTCTCTTTCAATAGGGCAAGAATCACCGCAAGGCATTTGGCTCAAGAGAAAATAGAACTTATCAGGAATTTACCATACGATGAGGTAGGAACAATAGGTGGAATTCCACCAGGGCCTCTTCCTCAAATCGAAAATGTTTCTAGAAACAAACTAAACTTTACTGTTAGAACCACTATCGTCTACATAGACGACCCCTTCGATGGCACTGTGCCAAACGACCTTTTGGGTACTGACTATAAAAGAGTGAGGGTCGAAGTCTCCTGGGAAGGAATAGCCAAATCCCGCAATAGTCCAGTGGTTTTCTTAACAGACATTGCACCCAAAGGTGTAGAAACTACTGCTGGCGGAGGAACGCTGTCAATAATAGTTTTTGATTCGCAAGGCAATCCTGTCCCACAAGCATCAGTTTCTATCAATGCCTCGACCAATCCACCGGTAAACTTAACCCTCCAAACCTCAATTAACGGAAGGGTCATCTTACCCGGAGCGCCTACCTGTGTGGAATGCTACCAAATTTCTGTTACCAAATCCGGATTTAGCTCCGAAAGGACATATTCAACCACTGAAGTGGCAAATCCTAGCAAACCCCACCAAACAATTATAGAAGGACAGCTTACCGAAATTAGCTTTAGCATCGACAGAACTTCAACTCTTACAATAAAAACCTTTAAAGGAAGAGAGAACAATTTTGAACCCCTGGGAGATGTAAATTTTAGACTTGTAGGAGAAAAAACCATTGGAACAGACAGTTCTGGGCAACCTGTTTACAAATACGACCAAAATCTTTCTACAAACTCCACGGGAAGTTTAATCCTTAACAATATGGAGTGGGATAATTATAGGGTGTTCCTAGAATCCTCAAGTCCATATGACATATCCGGAACTAATCCTATTCAGCCAGTCAATCTACTTCCTGACACAAGTATAACTTTATCAATCGCACTTTCCCCAAACACAACCCAAGAGTTTCTTGCAGCTTTTTTTGACACAAGCGGAACTCCTCTTGCCTCCGTCTCCGCAACCCTTTCCCATGCTGGGAGCGGATTTGAACAAACAAAGCTGACGGGCTTATCTTCCGATCCTGATTTTGGCCAAGTTTTTTTTGCTAACCTCACTCAGCAAAACTATACCCTTGTTGCAACCGTTTCCGGATATCTAGATTTTACAACAAACATTAACTTACCTATGGAAGTACCAGAAATACCAGAAAAATTCACACTTTCACCACAATAAATGCGAAATGATAGATAAACTAAAAACAAGCAATAAAGGCTTTACTCTGATAGAAGTACTCATCACTATCGTGATCCTCACTGTCCTTGGAGGAGGAATTCTTACACTGATCTATATAACCTCAAGAGGAAGACTTGTTACATTTAGAAATCTTCTGGATGTTGATCAAGCAAATGCCCAAGTTAGTCTTATGGTTAGGGAATTAAGAAATATAAGATATGCAGACAACGCCTCTTACCCTCTTGAGTTGGCTAATGACCAAGAAATTATTTTTTACTCAGATATTGATTATGATGGTCAATCTGAAAGGGTGCGTTACACACTTTCAGGAAACACCCTTTATAAGGGAGTAATTGAACCTACTGGTTTTCCTCCAACCTATCCTATATCAAATGAAAAGGTGAAAGTTCTCAGCGAAAATGTCAGAAATGCCACAACACCAGTTTTTTATTACTACAACGGAGACTGGCCTGCAGACACACAAAACAATCCTCTTCCCCAACCAGTTCGTTTATCCGATACTAAACTAATAAAAGTACTTCTTATCTTAAATACTCAAGAAAACGACCCTGAAACAAACTTTACTCTGGAATCCTATGTCCAACTAAGAATGCTTAAGGATAATCTTTAAAAACTTGTAGTTGAAAGTGAAAGGATTTAACATAAAGACTAGTATGCCAAGGTATAAAAGAGGTAGTATCACCCCAGCCCTTTTAGTAGTTACAGGCGCACTTTTAGTCGTACTCTATGGAATTTTGTTTGTTTTGACTCTACAACTTCAATACTCAAATAGACAATTAGGGCTTGAAAGTAGTCTTCAGGTGGCTGAAGCAGGGGTAAATTACTACCGCTGGCACCTAGCTCATGATCCAGATGATTTTACCGACGGGACAGGACAACCTGGCCCTTACGAACACGAATATCTAGACCCTCAAGGAAAACCAGTTGGAAAATTCAGCTTGGAGATAACCCCACCATCGCAGGGTTCTTCAATAGTAACCATAAGATCAACAGGGTGGACATATCAATTTCCGGATATTAAAAGAGTTGTCACAGTCCAATATGGAATACCCTCATTCGCAAGATACTCCTTTCTATCAAATTCAAGCTCTTGGTATGGCTCCGGAATCACAGTTAATGGCCTAGTTCATTCCAATAATGGAATAAGAATGGATGGAACAAATACTTCACTTGTGACAAGTGCAAGAGAAACTTATATGTGTGGAAGTGAGACAGGGTGTTCACCTCCCCAACAAAAACCGGGCGTATGGGGAAGTGGAGGAGATCAGGGTTTGTGGGAGTTCCCTGTCACTTCTATTGATTTTGATAGCATTTCATTTGATCTTCCCTATGTGAAACAGGCGGCTCAAACCGAAGGACTTTATCTTCCAGCTTCAGGAAGAAGCGGCTATCACATCATCTTCACAAACGATGGAAACTTTACAGTTAAAAGAGTAAATTCAACTTCGTCAATTAGAGGGTATAGTGTACCTGGAGAGGGACTCGGAGCCGAAGGCCAGGGAGGTTGCAGAAATCTCAACCAAATTATAACCTCCGAAACTACCCTTGGTACTTATTCTATAGCAGATACTCCTATTGTTTTTGCTGAGGATAATCTCTGGGTCGAAGGTGGGGTTCGTGGAAGAATTACTGTGGTTGCTGCTTCTTTTCCTATCCAATCATCAGAGGTTGACATATGGATACCAAATAGTATTACTTACGGAGCTTACAATGGAAGCGATGTCTTAGGACTTGTATCCCAGAATAATATCTTTTTTGCCAGAGATATCCCAAGCAACTTCCAAGTTGACGCTGTCCTCATGGCACAAAAGGGCAAAATAATTCGCCATAGGTACACCAACAACTCGTGTTCCACCAGGATCGTTGGTTCTGTCAAAAACAGCCTAAGCATCAATGGCGCACTTATTAATTATTATAAGTCCTACTGGAATTTTGTAAGCGGGGGCACACTTATTTCAGGCTTCCAAAATCGTACGGTAAATTACGACACAAACCTCTTATATTCTCCACCGCCGTATTTTCCAACTACTGGGGAATACGAATTTATTTCCTGGAGGGAAGAAAAATAAACTTTTAAAACATTTGTATCAGAAATACCCCTTCATTCGGATAAACTACAGGTTGTATCAAAAATAACTACATTTTTACCAACTTCTTCACCAAATATTTCACAACGGTTTTCCTTATTTATAGAGTCTAATTCTTTTCCACTTTTTTTAAATGCTTCTTCAAAATATTTTCCCAGAGATTGATCCTCAACCTTTTTATCTTCTAGATGTTTTTCTGTTTTCCTTTCCGAAACAATATCGCTAGACTTGCGAAATTCATTGAATGCCACTGACGCAATAAGGGTTAGAAAAAGAAAACTGACCAAAAGGAAAAACTTTAAAATCTTGACAGGCATACCTAGAATTTGCCACTTTCGAAGCTACCAAGGATACTATAAATGGGTGTTATTAAGATAATAACCATTGCCCCTACAGCAATTCCAATTACAAGCATCAAAAGAGGCTCCAAAAGAGCAGTCGCTCTTTTGAGACTATAGTCCACTTCCATTTCATAAAAGTTCGCAAGTTCTTCCAAAACAACTTCAAGACTACCGGTCTTTTCCCCAGCTCTTATGGTTTGTGTCATTGTTATTGGAAATGAACGCTTTTGATGCGTTAGAATTTCACTTAAACTCTCGCCCTTGGCAACTCGCGTTGAAAATTCCTTTGCTTGTTTCTTAAGATGAGGTTGCTTTAATACATCTGAAGAAACATCTAAAGCAAGCATTATAGGCACACCACTTTTTAGTAATGTTGATAGGGTCCTGGCAAAACGCGCAGTATCTAACTCATCCATCACCTTTGAAATCACCGGTAGTTTGACAAACACGGAGAAAATTTTTGTTCTTGTTGAACGAATTAAAAAAAGCAAGATAGTTAAAAATACTATTGAAAAAAATACTCCAAAAGTTAGCGCTAGATTTGCACCTACACTACTACCTACATTCAAGACAAATTTTGTTACAGTGGGAAGTTCCACATTCAGCGAGAGAAAAACCTGACTCATCTTGGGAAGCACAAATCCCAACATTATTGCAGCGTTCGCGATCATCGCTATTATGATAATGGCAGGATACATCATTGAACTTTTGACTTTCTGAGAAAGTTCATAGGAGGCCAAAAGTTGTTTAGCAAGATAGTCGAAAGACTTGTCAAGTGTACCAGACTCTTCTCCAGCCTTTACTATCGTTAAAAAAACAGGATCAAACTCATCCTTATACTTGGCAAAAACTGAAGAAAGCGTCCCCCCTTTCCTTAGATGAAATGCTGCGTTAAAAAGTACATCTTTCAATTTAGGACTTCGTGTTTCTTGTCTTATTATATCTATGGCTTCTGTTAAGGGAAGACCTGACCTGAGCATTGTTGCTAGAAACCTACAAAAGGCTGCCTTTTCAGCAACTGAAATTCCACCCCCAAAAATTGTTATTTGTTTCTTCTCAAGGGCTTTAATTGTCAGAATCTGATACCCTTCTGCCTTAAGAAAGGCAACTGCTTCCTTCTTACTTCCTGCCTGGACAACATCCTCAATTATCTTATCTTCTTTGTCCTTTACCTTATACTTGAAAGGGGGCATATCTTTAAGACAATCTTATCTCTCCCTAACCACTCTAATTACTTCTTCAATAGTGGTCAAACCAGAAGCAACTTTATCTAAACCGTCCTGAAGCATCGTTACCATCCCTTCTGCAACCGCTGCCTTCTGTATCTCATCGCTAGTTGCTCTTTGAACGATTAGGTTTCTTATCTTTTCGCTAATATTAAGAACCTCATAAATCCCTATTCTTCCAACATAACCTTTAAAACCACATTGGTTGCAACCTTTTCCTTTATAAAACTTCTGGTCTTCTAAGTTTACACCTAAATCTTTAGACAACTTTTTACGAATAGAGTCATCAGGGGAATATTTAGTCACACAAGCACTACAAATTTTTCTCACCAATCGTTGGCCGATGATTGCATTGACAGTTGAAGCAAGTAAAAAACCCTCCGCTCCCATGTCTAAAAATCTAGGAATTGCTCCAGCGGCTGTATTAGTATGAAGAGTGGAAAGTACCAGGTGCCCTGTTAGTGCTGCATGAATTGCGATTTCCGCAGTTTCTTTATCCCGAATTTCACCAACCATAATAATATCAGGGTCATGTCTAAGAAGTGCCCTTAATCCTGTCGCAAACTCTAATCCGGTCTTGGGATTCACCTGGATTTGTGTAACCCTATTTATTCCATACTCAATTGGATCCTCAATTGTGCAAATCTTAACTTCAATTGTGTTTAAAATATTAAGAATTGAGTACAAGGTAGTAGTTTTCCCACTTCCTGTTGGACCTGTGACCAAAATCATACCGTGGGGTTTAGTGATATTTAAGCGGATTACCTCAAGATTCTTTCCAGTCAAACCCAACTCTTCAAGGCTTAATGGACGGTTACTTTCCTGAAGAATTCTCATTACTACATTCTCACCATAAAATCCAGGGATTATTGAAATCCTTAAAGAGATTGTTTGATCATCCATATTAAATTTATGACGTCCATCCTGGGGGATTCTGTGTTCATCAATCTTTAGATTAGAAAGTATCTTAATCCTAGCAACCAAAGCAGATTCAATTCCCCTTGGAAACTTTACAACATCCCGAAGTATTCCATCTACCCTGTATCTAACGACTACATCTTTTTCCTGTGTTTCAATATGAATATCCGAAGCCCTTTCTGCAACGGCAAACCCGATAATAGTATCCAAAATTTTTACTATAGGTACTTCTTCAGCAGCTTTGGCTAAATCCTCTTCGTCCTTCGGCACTACTTTCTTGAGATTCTCCTCTATTATTTTTGCGAAATCGTCTCTTATCCCCTTTTTATATTGTCCAAGTGCCTTGTTAATATCGGCTCTACTTGCATAATAGGGTTCAATCGATAAACCAGTGTGCCTTCTAGCAAACTCCAAAGCCTCGAAGTCTTCAGGGTCTTCCATTGCAAGCTTAAGAGTATCTTTTTCCTTATCAAATGGGACAATCCTATATACCCGAGCCATTTTTTCCGGAATAAAAGAGAGTATCTTAGAATCAATCGAGGCATGTTTAATATCTGCAAAGGGTACACCATAATACTCAGAAATCAACTTGGAGATTGTATCTTCATTAATCAAACCCCTAAAAACCAAAACATCAACTACTTCCTTGCCAACTTCCTGGGCAGTCTTAGCTGCACTATCAAAATCTGACTCAGAAACAAAACCAGATCCTACTATAATTTTTTTGAGAGTCTCACTGGATAATTGCATGGGCAGTTATGAATTCATTATATAACAAAAATTACAACTTGTACGAAGTCTAGAAGAAAAGAAGGAAAACATTTTTACTTCCTCTAAATTGATTTTGGAGGATAATAAATGGAAATTAGAAAAAGGCTTCGAAGGAGAGTAAGCCAGGTTCTGTTACCTTCAAAAAGAAGGCGACGGTAATCTATCTGAGGTTGATATAACTTCAACCTCCTTGCTTTTTAAAGCAAGTGCTCGTAACCCCTCACTATCCCGGCTGTCAATGTGAGGTTAACGATTGCTGCCTCTAGGATTGCCCGTTTCACTCATCTGACATGCCAAAGAAGTTTCTTTAAAGCTTCCTTGGTTTAGTCAGAAGCTCGTCTCTGTTGCTCTCGAATCCTGTCATTTCAGGATCCGTTTCCACCAGTTTTCACCAGCGGAACACTAGCACTTACCAAGTTTTTAACTTGGCTCGTGTCGGAGCTTGCGCTCCGTCGAGTGCCGGCTTGCAGCCTGGACTTTCCTCCACGCTTAGAAAACCTAAAGCGCGGTAACCGTCCTTCCTCCGAAGCAGGAACAGTGTATCACAAATCACCTAAATTGGCAACAAGATGTATGGTTCACATACATTTTCGACATTCCTCCTTTCATAATGAAGTAGTCCATTGGACTTATCGAGCCGATAGATTTATGTACTCTTAGAGTATTATGGAAAAGTATATAGTCAAGAAGCTTTTTGTTAAATAGGGGTAGGTTATGGATGGTATCAAGGTAATGGTTGATAAACTGATCTTGTAATGTTCTTTGAAATCTTTCAACACGACCGTTGATCCTAGGACATTTTGGACAAGTAAAGATATGTTTAATACCTTTTCTAGTAAGGTAAGAGTCAAAATCTCATAAGAACTCATGCTCATTGTCTGTTAGTACCTCCTTAATACTTTCGGGATATACAACTTCAAGTTTATTAAAGAAATCAACCGTATTTTTACTGTTTAAGCTCTTGTAAATTAGAAAGAAGGCAAACTTACCCCGCACATCAAGACTTGAGTATACATAGTACCTAATACCATTCACAAAGAGAATATTGTATCCATCTCAACATATCCAAGTTCTGGAAGATGAGGAGCTCTTTTAACTCGTAGTCTTTTTATTCTCCTTTTATTCTGTGCCCATTCACTTCCAGGACCATGGTATATCCTACCTGATCTTTGGTAGAACAGGTTGTTTCTTTTAATTACCTTACCTATGGTTGATATCCTAATAGATTAGAAACCCACTTCCCTGCAATATCCATAAAGAAGTCTTGTTGGAGCACCAATTTTACCTCTCACTTACTTACCAATGTCTAAAATGTATCGTAACTTATAAAAATATTCTCTGTAGGATTGAAATCAACTTTTGCCCAAGCAAAAGGTAGCTTAAGTTTCTGTTCTCGTTTCAAAGTCCTGAAAACGAATTAAGGCTATACAGGCCACTGTTGTCTTAGCTACCCTCTCGAGAGCCGAATCATATCTCTCGCGGAATATCTGTAACAAAACGATTATTTTTGTTAGAACATTCACGATTCTTTCTTAGCAAATCCGGAAGGGAGACATTAGGAAGTTTCTCTTACACTTTCTTTTTTTAGAATCGCCCTTACTTTCATATACCCCTCCCAAGCAATCTGGCCAAGCACGAAAAGTAAACGGTTGTTTTGAGCAATAAAATCATGCAAGGGAATGTCTCTATCTGCCGTATATTTCAAAGCAAACACTCTTGCCGAAGTTTCTCCCTCATCACTTATATATCTCCACCACTCTCCTAAAATACTAGCATATTGAAAATTCTCGGCTGATTTTAGGACTTTCGATATATTATCTTTTAATTGCCTTAAGTGGTGTAGCTCGTGTGCGACACTCCATGCTAATAATTGTTCAACAAGAGAAACCATTAAGGGCATTTTTAACAATTTCAGGTGTGTTTCTATTTCACCAGCTGAAAAAAGTACTTCTGAAAAAGTCGGATTTCCTTGGCCATCAAATTCAACATGAAGAGCTGGTCTATCTATGTTATTCCGCCCCACTTTTTCCGGCGTTGATATACCAAAATTTATCTCATTTAAATCTAATTCTAAAATACCTGCTATTTTTAACGTATGATAAGCCAATATTTTTGAAATTTTATCCTTATACTTTTCAGGGTAATTTTTAAATTGTTCACCCGAAAAAATTTCTGCCTTTACCCTGTTTTCTATTTCCTGATTGACTTGTGAAGAAATTTCCGCTGTCTCACTCACAACTTAATTATAATACTTACATAACTTAATCAAAATAGGCTTTTTGGGAAGGGGTTCTATATAACAATTTGGAATATCAAAGCTTTTGGCATTTTTTCATTAAGCATGGATTGCTATTTCAATTAGGTATAAGACTCAAGTCGATAATCTGATAACCTACTTTATTTCTTGACAATGTAAGGAGCAGTCGCAAGAATCAATGATCTGGGTTCAAAAATTTGGAAATTTATTTTATTCTTACACTCCTTAAATACTCCTTAACTAAAACCTCAAAAGTTAAAAACAAAGGTATCGAAACAAGAAGACCAACAACACCTGCAATCTTAAAACCAATTGCAAGTGAAAGTAGTGTAATTACAGGATCCACACCCGCTGATTTTTGCATAATCTTTGGGACAAATAAATAATTCTCCAGTTGCTGAATTAAAAACGCCAAAGCTGCAACTGCAAATCCTGTTATTGGGGATATTCCAAAACCAATTAGTACAGCCGGAATTGCTGCAATAATGGGACCAAGGTATGGGACGATTTCCAAAACTCCCGCTAGAATCGAGAGAGGAAGTGCAAACGGAATCCCCAATAGAGTCAAGCCCACATAATTAGCAGAACCAACCACTAGCATCAAGGTAAACTGCCCTCTTGCCCAATTACCTAGCTTATTTTCAATTTTATCAATTATTCCGACTACCTTATTTTTTTTAGTCTCGCTTAAGAGATTACCAAGTTGATTCTCAAGTACATCTCTTTGGGTCAAAAGATAAAAAGCAAACACCAATACCGCCACGATTGCTAAGAGGTTTGAAAAAAGCGAGATTGTAAACTTTGCAATATGGGAGGGAAGCTGGGCAAGTTGTGAAACTAACTCCTGCATGATTTGTTCACTAAAAATCGGAGTGACACCTAAATTACTTATATAATGGGGAAGGTTACTTGCAAAGCTCGTTGTTTGATCAAGTAAAGGCGGTACGACCGCACTAACTGCAAAACTTACAATAACAAAAAAAATAACATACATTCCCAAGACTATTGCCCCTCTTGGAATTTTGCGACGAGCCAATTTATCCACGGTAGGATTCAATATCGCCATGATTAGTAATGCAACGAAAAACTGCAAGAGGATTTCCCGAATCAAGTATATAAACCACAAAAAAATGAGGAAAAATATTGTAAAAAAAATACTTTTATGAGAGATTTCAATCTTTTGTATCATATTCACAAAGATTAGCTAATATTATGCCACTTTCTAACCACACTTTCCACATCCTTTAAAAAACCATTCTTATCTACATCAAACCATAAGATTCTGCTATCCTTCTTAAACCAAGTCATTTGGCGCTTTGCATATTGGATTTCATCTCTAATCCATTCCTCAACTACTTCAGAACGCGTTTGCAAACCCATAAAATATTCTTTCCACTCCTTATAACCCAAAGATTGCATCGACTGGTCATCCCACCCTACTCCATATTTAAGAAGTCGTTTTATCTCTTTTTCAACTCCTTGTTTTATTCTCGATATAACTCGATTCGTAATTCTTCTTTTCAGACTAGTTTTTGATGCACAAAGTCCTATAAACAAAACATTTCTACCAGTTTCTTTTGTCTTTCTTAACTTCGAGATTTCAGAAATATTTCCACTTTTACCCTTTTTATAAAGAGAAATCTCTATTGCCCTAATTAACCTCCGTAGGTTCCCCTTATCTGAAATATTCATTGAAGAAGCTTTAACCTTATCCAACTTTTTCAAAAGTTCAAATAATTCCTCTTTTGTTTTACCTTCTAAAGATCTTCTAAGCTCAGGATTTGGTGGTATTGAAATTGTAGGAATACCATCAACTACTGCCTTAATATAAAGCCCACTTCCCCCTACCAAAATAGGGAGTTTTCCTCTTTTCTGGATGTCAAAAATAATTTTATCAGCAAACTCTTTATACTTTGCTACACTGAAATCTTCGCATGGGTCAGCTAGGTCGTAACCCCAAATTTTCACTCCTTCTACATCGTAAAACCCTCCCAATTTCGGACTCCGAAATTCAAACTTAGAATTCTTACTCAATCCCTTCCCTGTACCAATATCCATCATTTTATAAACTTGTCTAGAATCAGCTGAGATTATTTCGCCATTAAAGACTTTACTCAAATAAAGAGCAACATCTGTTTTACCTATGGCTGTTGGACCACAAACAACTAATAATTTTTCCTTCATAAAGATTGTCTCAGTAAGATGATTCTGATTATACAAAATTTTCTAAAAGCCTTTCACTACCTAATGTCTTTAGGAGTTTAAACTTTGTTTAACTAAAGTTTACCTATTATTAAACAAATTATTCCTCTAATAACTTAAGCCGTCTTAAGATTAAAAAATTTTTTCGAATTCTTGCCATTACAAAATTCAAAAGAGGATCTCAACTTGATGCACTGGTATAAAATTTTAGAGCATAATTCCAAAATCTTAGTGAAAGATAGATGAATAAACCCGCTATCACAAACGATACAATAATTCCATACGGAGTAATCAATCCCATCATAACCTTTGCTGGTAAAGAAACCATAATCGCAACAGGAATTAGAAAAGTTAAAATACTTTTAAGGGGTTCTTTATAGACATCAATTGGAACTCTACCCAAAGAGATAATATCCCGATATATCATAATCGTATGATCAATTTCTAAAGTTATAATTCCTAAAGCTAAAACCGCTATATGAAATGCTGTTGCGATTAAAAGCCCATTGACTACAAGAAGTCCATAAAAAATTATTTGTAAGAAAGATGGATTAAGTAAATTGCCTATATACCAAGTAGCAATTAAAAGCGGTGGAATTGTCACAAAATCGATAAAGTCCGGACCACTTAAAAGTACACGGAATAAGGCATTGACGGGTTTTATTAAAACAAAATCAAAACTTCCGGATACAACCATAGATCGAAATCTATAGACCTCTCTAAAAAGAAACTGTGAAATAACATCAATAAGGTTAAAGGTTAAAAGAAAAAATAAACTCTGGTTGACATTGTAGCCAGCTAATGTATTTGTCCCCTTGACTAGAAAAAATAAGAAAATAAAAAAAAGAATAAATCTAATTACTTTTCCAAAAAGAAAAATAAATAAGCTGAATTTATCGCTTAAGACAGTTAAAAAGGCGTTCTTTCCCATCACAACCCATAAATTAAGATAAAAAATTATCCTTTTCATATTAGAAATTACGATTAACTTACCTTCCTTCTGCTCTATAAATTTCTAATCCTTTTCTCCAAATTCTTTCATTAAGCAAAGTTAAAAAACCCACCCAAAAAAGGGAAACTATCAAAAACCGCAATGTCAAAAAGAATTCAAACTTCCCAAGATAAATTCCGATTGGAACATAAAGAAGATAAGGAAAAGGGGAAAAATAAATGATTTTTTGTAAATACCCAGGCAAAATGTCTATTGGAAATACTCCACCTCCTAAAAGATCTGAAAAAATAAACAGTAAAAACATAAAACCCCAGGCCTGATGTGGAAACCAAAATGTTGGCATACTAAATAAGAATACCAATAAAAAATAAAGCACTATTGCAATAATAATAGCCAAAATGAAAAAGACGATGTAGATAAAATTCCTTTGAAAAAAGAACTCAGGCCTTAAAATTAAAAAAAGGAAGGCTATTTCCACAGTAGCAAAAATCAAATTCAGAGCTTTACTTGATATATCCCGAATCAACCAATATCTAAAGTAACTAATGGGTTTAAGAAGAATGTTCGTCAGGTCTCCCCTCGCAATTTCCCCCGCAACATCGATTGACCGAATAGACAATACTATTGATCTAACAACGATGAGTCCGAAAATGTAAGTTAAAATACTCGCGCGGTTGTAGCCAAAAACGAATCTTTGACTATCAGAAAAAACTGCGTTCCATAAAAAGAAAGTAAAAAATATTTGCATCACATTTCTAAATCTCCACATTATGAAGTTTAGCCTGTAAACAAACTCTTGTTGAAATGAAATTTTGAAAATTTGCCAATATTTAGTCATTCTTGATAAAACTTTTAAAAAATTTTTACTAATGGTTGTGTATTTTAGATTCGTGTCCTATGTCCTAAGAGTTTTCTTTTAAAAACTCTCCTTATAACTTTCTCAATTGGTTCTTCTTCAATAGTCAAATCCGCGACTGGAAAATTTTGTAGAAGCTCTGCAGCCGCGACCGAAGAAGCTTCCCTTGGAACTAAAATAGAGGCTTTGGGGTAATCAAAACTTTGTACTTTGCCAATTTCTCCCAATTTTTTGAAATCAACATCTTTAGTAAAATAGACATTGATCACTCTTTCCTTAGCGAACTTCTCTACTAAGTTATTTAATTCTCCATCGAAAAAGATTTCGCCCTTATCAATAACAATCACACGTTTCACTAAATTGACAAGATCTCCCATATTATGTGAGGTAAGTAGAATTGTTGCCTTATTAAGCCTATTGTATTCAAAGATAAAATCTCTTACCTCTTGTTGGGCTACCACATCAAGTCCTATGCTTGGTTCGTCAAGAAAAAGAATTTTAGGATTGTGAATAAGTGCTGCTAACAACTCCAAGCGCATACGTTGTCCCAAAGAAAGATGTCTTACTGGAATCTTGAGGATTTTTTCAACTTCCAACAAAGACACAAGATTGTCAAGGGTTTCTTGATATTCTTTTGTGGGGATTTCATAAATTGCCTTATTTAATTCCAAGGTTTCTATTGCAGGTAAATCCCACCATAACTGATTTTTTTGTCCCATCACCAAAGAGATACTTTTAAGAAACTCAGCCTTCCTTTCCCAAGGATTATAACCTAACACCTGAACAAACCCACTTGTAGGATAAAGAAGGCCTGATAAAATCTTAAGGGTAGTCGTTTTACCTGCACCATTTGGACCGATAAAACCAACCAATTCTCCTTCTTCAAGGCTTAAGGAAATGCCTTTTAATGCTTTTATGATTTTCTTTTTAGGTGAAAACAATCTCTTCACACTTCCTATTAAACCTTTTTCCTTTTCCACAACCTCAAAATTTTTAGTCAGCCTATCAACGATAATTACCTTTTCTATATCTTTTTTCATTAATAAAAGTATAACACCAGAAAAAATCAAATCCTAAACATAACTAAAATAAGCCAAAAAAACAAAATACTTTAAGTATCCTGAAGGTAAAAAACTAACGAGTAACTTGTCTTTTTAATCTTTTTCCGGGAGTAAAACGTGGGGAACGATGGGATTTTATGGTCACCATTTTATCAGTATTTGGGATTTTAACCGTCTTGCCCTTCATATTTATGACCCTAAAAGTACCAAAACCCGAAAGAACAACCTTTTCACCTTTTGATAAGGTTCTCCCGATTTCATTTAAAAACACATCAACCGCTTCCAGTGCAGCTCTTTTGGTTAGATGTGCTTTTCTTGCTACTAAGTCTATAATCTCTCTTTTAGTCATTGATAATATTAGATTAATATAGTTATTGGAATTTGTCAAGATTTATTGGACTATTTTGCTCTTGTCGTTTCGCTCGCACGTACTTCTCTAATTACTGTTACCGTAATTTGCCCGGTATACTCCGCCTCCTTTTCTAATCTTTTGGTAATTTCTCTAGCTAAAATCACTAACTGGTCATCATTCACCATTTCTGGCTTTACAATTACCCTAACATCCCTACCTGCCTGAAATGCATACGCCTGCTCAACTCCCTCAAAACTCTTAGCAATCTCTTCAATTTTTTCCATTCTTTTAACATAAGCCTCGTGAGGCTCATAGCGAGCACCAGGTCTTGAACCAGAAATTGCATCTGCAATCCAAACAATCACACTCTCAATAGAGGAGAATGGAACATCCTCATGGTGTTCAGCCACTGCATTTACTACCTCTTTCGGAAATCCATACCTTTTTAGAACAGACACACCAACTTGGACATGCGTTCCTTCCTCAGTCGTTACAACCTTCCCTATATCGTGTAATAAACAACCCAATCTCACAATATCAACATTTGCTCCTATCTCATAAGCAATAGCTACTCCTATTTTTGTTTCCTCTATAGTATGAAGGGCAAGATTCTGACCATATGAAGTCCTAAATTTATAACGCCCAATAAGTTTTAGAACCTCTGTGGGAAGATTATAAACGCCGCATTCTTCTGCAATTTTTTTACCCTCTTCAAGTAGAATATCTTCCATCTGGGGCCTTACTTGATTAACTACTTCTTCAATCCGAGATGGCTGAATACGAGTATCTTTGATTAAGATTTCTAAAGCTCTTTTTGCTATTTCTCTACGGACAGGATCAAAGCATGAAATCCTGACTTCATTCGTCTCGTCAATTTCAATTTCAACTTGAGCTACCTTCTCAAACGCTCTAATATTCCTCCCGCCTTGACCTATTATTCGTCCCTTCACCTCCTCGTTATCAACAGTTATCGAAGAAACTGTATACTCAGCAACGTAAGAAGTTGCACCATGCTTCATCGCATCCACCAAAATCTCTTTAGCAAGCTCCTTTGAATCTTGCTTTAACCTCTCCTCAAAGGCTCTAATCCTTCTGGCCTTTTCTTCTCTAAGTTGAGAATCTAACTCCCTAAGAAGCATCTTTTTGGCTTCCTCAACAGTTATCTTGGAAACCTGAGAAAGTTTCTCTAAGAGCTCGCCTTCTAATCTCTTTAACCTTTCCTCCTTTTTCTCAAGGAGAGCACGTTGATTTTTTAAATCTTCAACTAAAACTCTGATTTCATCTTGGGTCATAAGTCATCCTTTCAACTACTTTACAACACTTACTTATTTATTAGGTTTTGTTATGCAAAGGGGAGCTTCAAGGGATGTAACTAGTCAATATCCCAAGCTTCTGAGAAGAACCAGGTTGTGTTTAGATATGGTTCTAAAATCATACTACCCTTTGCTTAAAAATGAATTTTACATCTTGATTAAAAAATAAGCAAGGAAAATTTTATTTTCCAAAATTGCTCAGTAGAATACTTAAATCGAATATGTTAACCTTACCGTCGGAATTCAAGTCTCCTTTACCGGATTTTCCAAAATTACTTAGTAAAATACTTAAATCAAAGATATTCACTTTACCATCAGAATTAAGATCTCCCCTAGAAGGGCCAGGTGCTGAGGGTTGAGAAACTTCTCCACCGCCTCCTCCCCCTCCACCACCAGTTCCTCCTGGAGTTGGAGTAGGAGTAATGGCAATACCTAAAACTGCAAAATCTGAAAGTTTTTGAGTCTGGCAAGACAAGATATTTGATTGAATGTCCTGTTCACAATCGGGTAGCCTTTCCCAACCTAAGTTATCGCTATCATATTTAAACATTCCAAGATGAACCTCTTCTATATTTCCACCTAAATCTTCATCAGAATAATTTAATGAAATCTTAAGTGGATGTAAAAATTCCTCTAAATTCTCTGAAATATCACTTAACACACTGATATTGAAAACATATTTTTTAATTCCAACATACCCACTAGGAGTAGGTGCGCTAGAGAAAACACTTTCTGCTTCAAGTTGTTTAATTTGGAAGCTAGAGTCTTCAACCCTGTCAGAATAGTTAGGAGGTACTTCCAATGTAACACTCGAACCAAGTTCAAGTGTTACTGAACCACCCTCACTGGTAGAGATTAACGAACTTGACTGATTAATTACTTTAGATCCTCCTCGACATCCAAGCGTTGTGAAGGTATAAGAAGGAGACTCTACAGTAATATTACCTGCACGCGATTTCATAACATACTCGTAAGTTGCACAGGGCTTTAAATTGTCAATACTGACGCTGTGATAAGTAGTGGGTAAGGAGACATCAAGTTCAGGAGAAGATTTTTGTCTTTTCCCTGGAATTCCATAGACAATTTGACTAGTTGAAGACAAATTTGTGTACCAGGAAATATTTGCCGACTTATCAGTTACTTCAACAATAGGAAGTGAAACAATTACCAGGTTATTGGGATTTGCCTCTACTTCCATAAGCGGAGGGGAAGAGACTATAAATGAGGTTTCGCCATTAAGTCTTGCCTCAAAGTAATACTCAGGTGGATCTGCAATGCCAAAAAGCCCATCAGGCTGATACTCAGCTACCCAGGTTGTACTGCTACTACCTCCTACGATTTGAGAGCTTTGTGGATTTACTCTAACCTGATCTCTTCCCAAGATACCATCATCTTCCCAAACTTGATATTCAACACTTCTTCCAAAGCAATTGCCAGAAGTAGTGATACTGAGCGACACCTGCGTTCCCTCCATAACCCTGGTTGAACCAACCCAGGAAGCTGAAATAAGTCTACAAGGAATTGGAGTGGGAGTCGGAGATGGCGCTTGTGTTGGTGTCGAAGTGGGCGTAAGGGGGTTTGTCGGTGTTGGACTCACTAACGTTGGACGGGGAGTTGGAGTAGGAGTATTGGTAGGTCGAGGCGTTGGTGTTGGTGTCAACGTCGGAGTGGGTGTCGGTGTATTGGTAGGCTTAGGTGTTGGAGATGGCGTAGGTGTAGAAGTAGGTGAGATAGTAGGCCTAAGCGTAGGTGTTGCTGTTGGTGTTAAAACAGAAGTCGGTGTTGGACTTGGTACTGGAGTTGGTGTCGGTGTTGGAGAAGGTAGTGGATTAACATTAAGCATTGGGTCAGAGGATCTAATGGTTGTTGATGTACCAACAAGGGTTGCATTGAAGAAGTATTCAGGTGGGTTACAAAGTCCTCCACAATCATTTTGGGATTCAGCAATCCAAGTTGTTGTGGCAGTATTTCCTACAAATGTGGCATTGGCAGGTTGGGTGTTTGCAGGTTCATCAAATCCTCCTTCAAAGAGTGAATCATTTTCCCTCACCTCAAATGAAACCTCTCTTCCATTACAGTTTGTTCCTTCAACAACCAGGTTTACTGGTGTCCCTTGATTGATTGGATTTGAAGGTGAATCCCAATAGGCTCTTGTAAAAGTACAAGGAGATGGGGTTGGGGTAGTCACCGTTGGTATAGGTGTAACAGCATAATAGTTATTCATAAAAGAAACGAAGTTCTGTCCACTATAATTAAGAGAGGTCGGATCTTGATCGAAAGGAGAATAGGTATCAAGTAGCGAAAAGGATTGTGCGACTGTTTGACTAAACCAAACGTTATAGGCAAGCTGTTCATCTACACTTGATTGTAAAATAGGCTCAACTTGTTCAGCTAAAGTTAACCAACCTTCATCTGTTACATCATTAATTGTCCCTCCTGGCGGAGCATATATAACCCAATGTTGCCCCATCTCATTACTCATTAATTGTTTGGCTGGGATATTTCTTCTTAAATAATCGGCTACTTCCCTTAAGGTAGCTGGATCCCTCGCGTAGAGATGGAAGTTAGTGTAGTCAGAGAGAGAATTTTTATAAGCATCGATAAATCTCTTACCTCTCTGAATCCTTTCAGAATGGACAGTTTGCATACGAGACGGATCGGTGCAATATATAAAAGTATTAGGGTCTGGATTAGGTACTTCTGCTGTATAGAAAGATCTGACAGCAAAATCACACGCTTCTTGTAATAATCCTCTTTCTAAATAGTCGTTCCAGGTCAAAGCCAGAACAGTTAAATGCGGCATCCCATCGTTTGAGCATTTTATATCTTTACCAAACTGACTATTGACTGCAGTTACTACCTCACAAGCGGCGTTAAGCTCATTTAGATACCTTTCTTGAATTGTTGGGCCCTGAATACAATCGTACTGTAGAGGGTTTGAATTATCACAAACATAAAATAATTCAGAAGTTACTTCATTCTCCACTACGACAACTGCAAGGTTATCACGATAATATTCAACTACTCGCCTTAGCGCATCCTTATACAAATTAACATCTGAAGGAGGTTCACTCGGAACCCTAGAATCCCCACTCCATTTAACGGTTAAGATGAGCTTCAACCCCTGACTAACCGCATTATTACACTCCTCGCAAGGATTTGAAACAGAATCCCATGCGTTTGAGCCACTCAAGTAGATAGCCAAAGGCCTATAATAATTAACATTGAACTTACTTTTTATATTTACATTAAGTCCTTGAGGCCTAATAGTGTTGGGGCCAGGCATAACTCCAAACTCGGTAGGAGATAATGTTGGAGTTGGTGTCGGTGTTGGAGAAGGTAGTGGATTAACATTAAGCATTGG
>CAYSEQ010000003.1:0-112244 GCA_964430475.1 uncultured Gammaproteobacteria bacterium | reverse complement strand
GGTGGGGTGCGAGAGAGGACTAATCGGCACGCCTGGAGAGCGTTGCGGGAAGAAATTCCCACGAGGGTTCGAATCCCTCCCCCACCGCCTGTAATTCCTAAGCTTACTTTTGAAATTTTAAATGAATTTTAATTTGAATCTTCGGAAAATCCTTGTTATGGAGTTTTTGCCTTTAGTTAACAAAAATTTATAGCCCTTTTAAGGCGCTCTTACCTTGGAGTTGATTTTTAGGGGTTTTGGATTAGGATTATTCGTTTATTTAATTTATTCATATTTTATAATTTTGTCCTTATATGCGTAAAATAATCTTCAAAAATTAACGAGAGAAATTTTTAGGTTTAATCTAAAGTGGGAATTATAAAAAATAACTTAGAAATTAAAGATTTGCTCCCTTTAATAATCGTCCTTTTTTTATTTTGGATCAAAGGGACAATATTTATAGATCCGGATTTTGGTTGGAGACTCAAGGCAGGAGAAATTTATCTAAACCAGGAAATTCCCAAGACAGACCCCTTTAGCTATACGATGTCAAGTTTTCCTTGGGTAGACCACGCTTGGTTACAATCTCTCTTCTTCTATCTTATCTACTCCAAACTCGGATATAAATGGCTGGCTTTTTTTTATGCTCTTTTAGTGGTTTTGACACTTCTGATAAGTTTTTTTGCTACTAAGAAATTTCTTTTGGATAAAATTAAGCCTCTCGTATTAGAAGGTAAGGAGTTTTATAATCCTTTATTTAAATCTTTAGGCATCTTACTGAATTTTCCTCTTTCTCTTTTAATATCCGTATTCTTTAGTTTTTTTGGCATCAGGGTGCAGGTTTTAAGTTGGCTACTTATTTCAGTTTTGATTTTCATACTTTTAGAAAGAAAAATGTGGGAGAAAACTAAGTTTTTACTTCCTATTTTTTTCTTAATCTGGGCGAATCTTCACGGAAGTTTCTTGCTTGGTAATCTTACTTTATGGCTCTTTATTGTTTTGAAAAGTATAAGGGAAAGGAAAATAAAACCAATCGACTATGGACTTGCCTTTTTATCAACCTTAGTTTGTTTTGTAAACCCTTACGGCTCGGGAATTTGGAGGGAGGTTTTCTCTACCATTTTTGATACCAGGCTTCGTTTCAAGATTGCAGAATGGATGCCTGTAATTACAATGCCTAACCTTGCAATGATATCTTTAATTGGACTTTCTTTAGGTCTTTTTATCACTTACAGGAATAAATTTTTTTTGGAGGAGAAGGTCATTTTTTTGATTTTCCTTTTCCAAACAATTGTTTCAAGAAGGCAGCTTCCAATATGGGCTGTTGTTTCTCAGAGGGTTTCAAATGAGGGTCTGTCATTTCTTTGGATTGATGCTAAAAGTAAAAGGTATGGCGTTAAAAGATTTGAGATTTTTTACAAGGTTATCGTAATTTTTTCTTTGTTAGTTGCATTCTTGCAGGTGCTAATAGATTTTGAAGAGGCAAAGTATTTAAGTTTCGAAGGAGGTTTCTATCCTGTAAAAGCGGTTGAATTTTTGAATGCGAGTAAAATGGAGGGCGAGGTTTTCTCTGAATACGGCTGGGGTGGATACTTGATTTGGAAGCTTGATAAAAGAAAGGTTTTTGTAGATGGGAGGATGCCTTCTTGGAGAAATTCTTCAGCCTTACCTAATGAGTTGGAGTCTTCCTTCGATACATATAATGATATCCTGTCTGGAAATGTAGATTATAAAGATGTATTTGAAAAATTTAATATAAAGATTGTCCTGTGGAGTAGACCAAGAAGTTTTCCCTTAAATAATTTTTTTGAGAAAGTAGAAGATTATCTTTCTAGGTTTGGCTGGAGAAAAAGCAGGTTTGATTTTCTCGAAATCCTCAAGATGGATGGATGGCAAGAAATTTATGAGGATGATACGGCTGTTATCTACCGCCTTCCTATTTAGGATTTCAGTATATCTTCGGGTACGTCTGGTATAATTAGTTGGATCTTAAAAATTCTTCATTCAGGAGAAGGAGTGGAGATCTTAAACTAAAATGTCTGATCAGATAGATGAGGTCAAGCAAAAAATTGATATAGTCTCTCTTATTTCCGAGTACCTTGAGCTTAAAAAAGCTGGAAAAAATTATAAGGCTCTTTGCCCATTTCATGTAGAGAAAACCCCTTCGTTTATGGTTTCACCCGAACTTCAAATTTTTAAATGTTTTGGATGTGGCGAGGTTGGCGATGTCTTTTCCTTCCTGCAAAAGTATGAAGGTATGGAGTTTTATGAGGTATTAAAGTATCTTGCCGAAAAGGTAGGAGTAAAACTTAAAGCACCATTGTTTAATAGGATAGAAGATAAAGAAAGACTCTATCAGTTGAACAAAGATGCAGCTTACTTTTATTCTTGGATTTTACTTAACCACCCAGTAGGCAAATCCGCATTGGAGTATTTAAACAAGGTTAGAGGTCTTAACATTGTAACAATAAGGACTTTTGGTTTAGGCTTCTCACCAATGCAGTCTCTTGCACTCAAAAGATTTCTTGTCGAAAAGAAAAGACATTCAGTTAGTGACATTGAGAAAGTGGGCCTTTTTATAATAAAAAATGGACAGTTTATAGATAGATTTAGGGGAAGGGTCGTCTTTCCACTTTATGACCATAGAGGAAACATAGTTGGCTTTTCAGGCAGGATTCTTCCGGTTGATGAGGGTAAAGATTTGGCAAAGTATATAAATACCCCTGAAACACCTATATACTCAAAGTCAAAAGTTTTATACGCTCTAAATTTAAACAAATCTGAAATTAAAAAAGAAAAAATTGCCGTTGTTGTTGAAGGTGAACTTGATGCTCTTTCTTGTTGGCAGGTTGGTTTAAAAAATGTAGTTGCTATTAAAGGTTCAAGTTTAACGGAGGACCAGGCAAGGCTTTTGAGTCGATTTACAGAAAAGATCATTCTTGCTTTGGATACAGATTTAGCCGGTAACCAGGCAGCAAGAAAAGGTGTGTTGATAGCCGAGACTCTGGGTTTAGAGGTTAGGGTGGCAGAATTGGGAGACTATAAAGATCCTGATGAATTAGCTCGTAAAAATCCCAAATTCTTATTTAAAGCTATTAAAAATACGAAAAGTGCTTGGGATTTTGTGATTGATTCAGTCTTTAGAAAATACCCCAATACCACAGGATACGATAAGGCAAAGATAAGTAGGGAATTAATCCCTATTCTTTCCGGAATAGAGAATAAAATCGTTCAATCGCATTATATAGAAAAGTTTGCAAGAAAACTTGGAGTGTCATTGGAAGCGGTTGTTGAAGAAATGAATAAGGGAGAATTTATTAAAAGGTCTGCTTTGAAGGTTAATGAGGAAGAAAAGCCTATACGGAAATCGCGCCGAGAAATTCTTGAAGAGCGGTTCTTATCAATAGCTTTTAGATATAAACCGAAAATTCTTACCAAAAAACAGACTTCCTCTCTCATTACCACCCACATTGCTTCGAGGATTTTGGAAGAGTTTAAGAAATTTATTAGTTTACACAAAAGCTTTGACCCTTCCTTATTCGCGAGCCAGTTGCCGAAAGAGCTTGTAGATAGTTTTGTAGATATGGTTTTAAAACGGATTCCCGGAGTGGATGAAGAAACACCCGAAAGCTTAGAGAAAGAACTCAAAGTTATCGGTCGGGAGCTTAAGATTTTAACACTTAAGACGCGTCTAAAAAGTTTAGCTTATAAAATAAAAAAGCTGGAGGCAAAAGGTAAAAAAGAAAAAGTTATTGAGGCGGAGAAAAAGTTTAATAAGATCCTTAAAAAACTTTCAATACTTGAGGATAAGAACTTTAAGGGTATAATCCTTTAGAAGAAGCTAGTGTTAGCTTAAAGAAACTATGGTAAGAAAAGAAGTCGCTGAGCTTATAAAAAGAGGAAGGAATCAGGGTTTTTTGACCCAAGATGAGATATTGGAAGTTTTTCCCGACGCGGAAGAAAGACTTACTGAACTTGATGATTTGTATGAGAAATTATTAGCAGAGGGAATTGATGTTTTTGAATCTGTAGAGGCGGAGAGTGAAGAAAGCGATGAGAAGGCTAAGGAAAAATTAGAAAGAGAAATTGAGATCCTTTCAAAACTTGGAGCTGCGGAATCCACCGATCCTGTTAGGCAGTATTTAAGGGAAATAGGAAAGGTTCCATTATTGAGTGCTGAAGAGGAAGTGGAGCTTGCCAAAAGGTTCGAAAAGGGAGATAAAACTGGTAAGGATAAATTAATACAGGCTAATTTAAGACTGGTGGTTTCTATAGCCAAAAAATATATTGGTAGAGGTTTGTCATTGCTAGACCTTATTCAGGAGGGAAATCAAGGTTTAATTAGGGCGGTAGAGAAATACGATTGGAGAAAGGGATTTAAGTTTTCAACCTATGCCACTTGGTGGATTAGACAGGCAATAACCCGGGCAATTGCTGACCAGGCTCGCACCATAAGAATACCTGTCCATATGGTTGAAACTATTAATAAACTTTATAGAATAAGTAGACGATTGATGCAGGAGCTTGGGCGTGAACCCACGCCTGAGGAAATAGCAGAGCAGGCAGATTTGGATCCTGATAGGGTCAGAGAAATCTTTAAAATCGCCCAGGAAGTAACTTCTTTAGAAGCACCAGTCGGAGAGGACCAAGAAAGTTTTTTGGGCGATTTTATTCCGGATGAGAGCCAACTTTCTCCAGTCGATGCTGCCTCAAAGCAGCTTTTAAAAGATCACCTTGATGAGGTTTTATCAACCCTATCCGAGAGGGAAGCAAATGTTTTAAAGCTACGCTTTGGTCTTGAAGGGAATAAACCCATGACCCTAGAGGAAGTAGGTAGGGTATTTGGAGTAACAAGAGAAAGGATTCGTCAGATTGAAGCCAAGGCTTTGCGTAAGTTAAAACACCCCAGTAGGAGAAAAAAACTTCAGGATTATTTAGAGTAAAAATTTTTAAAAACTTTTGAAGGTTGCCTAAAGTATAATCAAGGTATATGGTTAAATCCAGAGGAAGGCAGTTGTTTTTGCTTTTGGAACTTCTGGATTTGGTTTTACGTCTCTTTGGTATTGTTCTTGTGAGCTCACTTCTTATCTTTGTACTTTTTTTAGCCAACCCAGGTCTTATTTCCAGAACAGATTTTGTAGGTTTTATAACTGGCGCCAGGGTGATTAAAACTGATTTCCGAACTAGCATCTACGATGTTGGTGTACAAACTGCCTTTCAAGAGGATGTAATAAAAAAAAGAGGGGTTGAAGGACTTATTCCATTCAGAAATCCACCTACTTTGGCTCTTTTTTTTATCCCCTTTACCTATATGCCATTAAGTACAAGTTATAAAGTTTTTGCGATCGTTAATGTTCTGTCTTTATTTTTAGCCATAAATTTATTAACAAAATTTTTTAATTTTAGTTTGCCAAGTTTATTTCTTTTGATTGGTTTTACTTACCTACCCAGTATCTATGCGATAGTAAATGGGCAAGTAACGATTTTTTTATTCATAGTATTTATTTTTATTCTAAATTCCCTTAGGAAGGGAAAATTTTTTCTTGCCGGTCTTTTAACTGCGTTTCTTTTTAACAAACCTCAATACCTAATCTTTGTCCCTTTTGCATTTTTTTTATCGAAAAATAAATTTAGTTTTTTTAAGGGGTTTTTCCTGGGGATGGCAATTTCTTTGTCAATATCGTTTGGTTTGTTGGGCCGCGATTGGATTTTGAATTATGGTAGGTTTCTTGTAACAACAGAGAATCCTTATTATGCGACACACACTTTATGGCTTGTAAGTTTGTTCTCATTTTTTGAATATTTGGGATTATCAAAAATGCATGCGTATCTTGTAAATTTATTGCTTTATCTATCTAGCGTTGGCATGTTCTTAAAAAGATATAAAAATCTTACTCTAGAGCTTGCTTTTTTTTCTTCAATTTTTTTTATTCCCGTTTTTGCCCTTCATTTTTGGGAGCACGATTTGGTTTTTCTACTTTTGCCGATGTTGTCTTTTTTAACTAAGGTTTCCACCTTCAAACAGGGTCTGGTTTATATTGGTCTTTTTGCAGTCCTTTTCCTTCTTCCATTTTTAAGGTTTGTTGCATTCCCTTTTATTATTTCAATAATTTCGCTTTTTCTGGGGATTTTGTTTTTGTACCTTCCAAAAAATTTTTTTTAAGGGATGCTTTAAATGAAAGCATTTTTAGGTTGAAATTGTGATTGTTGGGGAAGGTTGTGTTAGATTCTAATTTATCTATTTTTTGCTATCACCCATATCCACACAATCCCGTTCCGCAAGAGAAAGCCGATTTGATTAAGAAAGAAGATATTTTACCTAAATTACCTATCAGTTTTTGGCCGAGCTTCGTTTACAATTATTTTTCTACCATTAAAATCCTTCCCGTTGAACATCTCTATTGCTTTTTTGGCGTCTTCCTCAGTATCGTATTCTACGAATCCAAAACCTTTTGATTTTCCGAAGCGCTTATCTTTTATTACCACCGCGTCGATAATTGAACCTGCTTGGCTGAAATGCTCTCTTAGTTGGTCATTTGTCACTGCATATGGCAGATTCCCAATGTATAATTTTTTATTCACTTAATTCACCCCCTTACTATTTTTTTGGTAAAATGGATTTAACTTCGCTAACTCCAGCTTTTAAGAATCTACCCATTTTTCCTTATTGGGTTTTCTTGAAGACTTATCCTTAAAGCAGAAACGCTTGCGGAAAAGCTTATTTCCAGAGAATCTTTTTCAATCTGGAAGTTATATAAGCTTTTAAGTCAAAAGAAAATCCCTATCGGAATGCATTCTAACATTTAGGATTAAAATAATAAATACCTTATTTAAAAACTTGGTTGTTCCCGCTAAGCTTAAATAGCCGGGAGGTTTTAAAATGAATGTTCTAAAAAGAAGCCTAATCTCAACAATATTATTTTTGGGATTATTCTTATTGGGTTTCATATCAAGCTATATGGTTTTGAAGTTCTTCAAAGTTCCTGTGGCTGAGTATCGTGAGGAAGTAAAGCTTGAAAATAATCAAAAAAATTTTCTAAAAAGATCCTTTAATATTTTGCTCCTAGGTTATGGTGGTGAAGGCCATGAAGGAGGGACTCTTTCTGATGCAATGCTGATAATTAACTTGGATTCTAGAAAGAAGGTAAATATAATTTCTATTCCCCGAGACATTTGGGTTGATATCCCTATAAGAAGCGATATTTCGCAGAAATTTAAGATAAATCATGCTTACGCTATAGGCTTGAACGACCCGCTTTACCCATTAAAAGAGCCTCAGTATAAAGGTGAATTTGGAGGAGGAAATTTAGCCAAAAAAGTGGTTGAGGATGTTACTGGCCTTTCAATTGATTATTTTATAGCAGTTGATTTTAGCGGATTTAAAGAAATCATCGATATCCTAGGAGGTATAGAGGTGGATGTACCTGTTACCTTTGATGATTACTTTTATCCAATAAAGGGTAAGGAAAATGACACTTGTGGTAAATCCCAAGGAGAAATTCTAAGGATTCAGAGTTTGTATTCAGATACAGAACTTCATCACCAGTTTGAATGTCGTTATGAACACATCCACTTTGAAAAGGGACTAACTAGAATGGATGGAGAAACAGCCCTAAAATTTGTCCGCTCGCGAAGTTCCCAACAACATGGAGGAGATTTTGCAAGAGGAGAACGTCAAAAAGCGGTCCTTTTAGGAATAAAGGATAAACTCCTTAGCTTAGGGGTCATAGAAAAATTAGATGAGATGTTTGGTGTCCTTGTAAAAATGGTTAAGACGGATTTAGATCTAAAGGCGGTTAAAGATTTATACGAGATTTTAGGTAACCCCGGAGAGTATAAGATAAACTACATAAGTATTAATACTAGCAATGTTCTTGTTTCCACTAAAAGTTTAGATGGACAGTTTATATTAATTTCAAAAGAAGGGGAAGGTATATGGTTAGGAGTTCAAAATTATATTAGAGAGCGGATGGAAAATTAATGTTTTGCAAGACCCTAAAACTTATAGAGAAATCAACGCGCCAGTTCTTTTTGTTAAATAAAATATTTAGAGATTAGTTTAAATGTCAGGTCTTTATGTCCTCAAACATTCTTAAGTTGTATTACCAACTTTTAAAAAAATATAAAGACCCGAAAATTTACTGGCCATATTGGTGCTCTGAGAGGAAGACGGACAGGCAGAGAGAGGTCATTGCTTTTGGAGCAATTTTAACTCAAAGAACAAGTTGGAATAATGTGGAGAGGGCGTTGGACAGTTTGAAGAAAGGAGGGTTACTTTCATTGGAAAAAGTAGCGTTTTTGAAAAACCTGGATAAATTAAAAAAATTGATAAGGCCTGCCGGATTTTATCACGCAAAGTCTCAAAGACTCCATGTATTTTCTTCTTTTGTAATTAAAAGATATGGTGGAATAAGGAGATTATTGAAGGTTGAGACGGATATTCTAAGAAAAGAGCTTTTAAAGATACACGGCATAGGTCCTGAAACCGCAGACACTATTCTTTTATATGCACTTGACAAGCCGAGTTTTGTCATTGATGAATATACGAGAAGGTTTGTTAGGAATTACGGATTAATTGCAGAAACAGGGTATGAGAAACTTAAAAGTTTCTTTGAAAAATCTTTACCTAGGGATGTCTTCGTTTACCAAAGTTTCCATGTGTTTATAATTCTTGAACAAAAAGGTAAAAAAGCGCACTCTGAGTAATTTTTGAGTTCAAATTTTATTGTATCTTTTTAGTGCGGTTGTAATGATTTCTTTTAAAAGAGTATCGTAGTCTATTCCAGCTACTCTTGCTGCAAGAGGTAGATAAGAACTTTTGGAAACATCAGGTGGGATAAGTCCTGGGGGCGAGTTGACCTCAAGTACGAATGGGTGTTCTTTTGAATCACAGCGGATATCAATTCGACAATAATCCCGGACCCCTAGTGCTTCCCAAGTTTTTATAGCAATATTTTCTAGTTTTTTAATCAAAAAACTATTGATATTTGCTGGGCAGACTAGATTATTTTTTTTACCTTTTTCCTCAAAATGCCATTTTACCTCCAAGGAATCAATTGGTACAAAACCTCTTGGCAAGACCGAATGGTCAGATTCGATTATCGGGAGAACTCTCGGAGGGTTTCCAATTAAACCCAGCGAGAATTCCCGCCCTTCTAAGAATGGCTCAACAAGTGCTTCCTCTTTAAAAACCTTAATGATCATGATGATTTGTCTTTGAAGCTCTTTTTTGCTTTTCACCACGCTTTTGTTTGTAATTCCTGCGGAAGAACCTCTGGCAACGGGTTTTACAATAAGAGGGAATTTTAAATAGGGTTTTAACTCTTCATTTGGAGAGGAGAAAAGTTGATAGGGTAATGTTGGAATGTTATAAGCTCTAAGGATATCTTTGGTACTAGCCTTATACATAATAGTTGCTTGAACCTTCGGGGAAGAACCTGTGTAAGGAATTTTTAACATCTCACAAATTGCTGGTATATGACAATATCCATCTTTTCCATTGACCCCTAAGGAATAATTGAAAACCAGATCTAACTTCTTTCTAAGCTTGAAAAGTTTAAAATAAGCTCTTTCATCTGCCTCGATGGGGTGTACATTAAAACCTAGGATTTGGAGATGTCTTGTCATGCTCCGGATTGTTTCCTTATCATCGTAGTCTGCTTCAAGAAATGTAGAAGGGTTTTGAGGATCGGGGTAGTTATGGCGGATATTATAAAGAAAGGCAAGTTCCATAAAAATTCTGCTTTATACCTTTTCCGTTACGCGATATTCAATATATTTACCAAGCATAAGACGCGTATGTGCGTCAAGTCCCGGTAGCGCATTAAATAAAAATCCAGTTACAGGCATTAGAATAAACTCCAGGGGTATAAGAAGGGATCTCCAAAGAGGGAAATTTTCTGGTCTTTGAGGTTTGTAGATTCTATCGAAAATTAGCATTATCACCAAGAAGGAAAGGGCTAAGGTCAGGACAAAAGAGGACAGTTTAGGTACAGTGTAACCTAATGTAGTCCTTCCAAAAGATGGATTCAGGAGTGTGGGCAGGGTAAGTCCAATTGTAACGATAAACCAATTAACTGGCCACAAAAAGTGTGCCCAGATAACATGAGCCAGTCTCATCGTCTTGTCTAAGAAAGGTATCCCTTCTGTCAAAAAATAATTCTTGATAATCCATGGGTCATCACTTGCTCCCCACGCCCAACGCTTGATTTGTTCGTACTGGTTTTTAATTGTTTTAAAAAACGATGTCGATTGTGCAGCGTCAGCATAAACTGGTAGGTAGATGGGTTCAACTTCCACTCGACCACCTTTTTTGTAATAAGCTTTAAAGAATATTCCCCAATCTTCTGGAATTTTATCAGGATCCCAATAACCAACTTCATCTAAAAGCTTTAGTGAAACTGAGTAGTTTTGGGCATTGACTAACCTGTCGCGTCTTGGTAGCTGTGATAAATTCCAAATAGACATGAGGGTATTGGGGACACGGGTTATCGCAGGAAGTTCCCAGATGTTATTGTAAAAAAGAATAGCGGGCTGCCAAAAACAGAGATGTCTTTTGGGATTATCTAGAAATTTGTAAGTAAGTGCTGCTAGATGATTAGGGTGATAATTGTGGTCTGCATCGCAGGATGTCACTAAAATATAGTTTATGTCTAGATTTAATGTGTTGGTTAAGACTTCTTTCGCCCAGATTGTAGCATATCTTTCATTAGAAGCTTTACCTCTGACTTCTCCTGGAAGAAGTTTATGGACAGTGACAAAAAAATTTGCGAATTTATTAGCAAACTTCTTTTTAAGTAAACGCACTTTCGGAATTCTATCTTCTTCTGGTTCTGCTTCTTCTGTTGCCAAAAGAACAGAAATTTGTTTTTTAGGAAAATTTTGCTTGGCTATTGAATTCAATGTCCTCTCGAGAATGTGAAGTGGTTCTTTGTATGTGGTTATCACTATAAGGTGGTGGACTTTGTGCCAGTCAGGAAAAGATTTCAAATCTCCCAGCCAATCATATCTTGTTGAAGCTTGAATTCTAAGGTGAGAAATAATAGTAGTTAATGCCACACTTAGAGATTGGTAGAACCAGTAAATGTTGAAGGCTAGGATAAAGTAGGCAACTACCTCTGGGATTATCAAGATTCCCCAATAAGGGAAAAGTATCAGATTCCATGATACAAATCCTGGCAAAATCTCCAGACACCTTAAGATTTTTCTTTCGTGTTTAAGGATAAGTTTTCTGATCATTAGACTAATATTGTGTCACTTTAAACGGGGGAAAAGGGGTTCCCCCAATTTTATTTTCGGTCCTTTAAATTGTAAATCAATTTTTTCGGATGTTTTGGGAAGAAAAGGTTTTAGATCATAGGCTATTTGCCTTATCCGTCCTACAAGATTTGCTAGTGCTGCTTTTCTTTGAGAACCTTCAAGGTTCCAAACCCCGCGTTTGTTGATAAATATATCCGCCCTTTTTATTTGAAGCCATATAATATTTAAGGCTTTATCAAATCGATATTTACCAATGTTTAGAGCAACCTCTTTAGTGAATGAAAGTGTATTTGGTGGAGGGGCTTCGAAATCTGACTTTTCTGCCATACTACTTACTCTTGCAACTAGGTTGCCTAAACCATTTGCCAGATCTGCATTGTAAGCCTCTCTAAACTTTTCTTCGGTAAAATCGCTGTCTTCAGTCGGACTAATTTTTGCCAGAAGGTAGTATCTTAAAGCGTCTGTACCAAATCTTTTTACATAGTCAAAAGGATCAATAACATTGCCTAAACTTTTGCTCATTTTTTCGCCTTTTGATGTGATGAATCCATGAATGAAGATCTGGCGTGATGTGGGAAGGTTGGCTGCCATAAGTATTGCTTGCCACATAGCTGATTGTTGTCTTAAGTTGTCCTTTCCGGCAATCTGTATAGCTTTGGGATTTCTTATTGTGCCCCAAAACTTTTGAAACCTCTTTTTATTTTCTGGCCATCCTAAGCATGAAATGTAATTTGTGAGGGCATCAAACCAGACATACATTACATGTTTGTCATCGTCGGGAACCGCAACACCCCAGGGTAGTTTTTCTTTAAGGCGTGAAACACTAAAATCCTGGAGCCCAGATTTTACAAAATTTTTTATTTCAGTTAGCCTATGCTTTGGTATTACGAAATCCGGATATTTTTTATAGAGCGCTAGGAGCCTTTTTTGAAATTTAGAAAACTTAAAGAAGTAATTTTCTTCCTCGAAAAGCTCTATTTTTAACTTTGGATGTATCGGACAATTTCCATTAATAAGTTCGGAGTCTTGTTTTTCCAACTCACACCCTACACAATATTTTGCCTTATAGATCCCCTTTTTAATAAAGCCATTCTTAAGACAAATCTTCCATAACTCCTGTGCTGCTTTTTTGTGATGAGGATCGGTTGTTCTGATAAAACTGTTGTTAGAAAGATTTAATACCTCCTTCAACTTGGCAAATTTTTGTGCATATTCGTCAACATATGTTTGTGGATTTTTTCTTTCTTCTTTTGCCTTATTGTAAATTTTTTGTCCATGCTCGTCAGTTCCAAAGTTGAAAAATACATTGTTTCCCAAAAGCCTTTGATATCTTGCAATTGTGTCTGCCTGGACAATCTCTAAGGCAAAACCGATGTGAGGTTCGGAGTTGACATAAGGTAAGGTGGTCGTTATATAAAAATTTTTTCTTGCCATTTTCTTTCAGTGTTGAAGCTTGAAATTATTAACTTATATTATAACCTTAAAACCTGAGATTTTTCTTAAACGAGGTTTATAATTTTTTTAGATTATTTGATGAACTTTTTAATTTTTTCTGCCCATTGATTAGCCCACTCCTCTGCCTCAATCTTCTTGAGAGCTAGTTTGAAGCCAGGACGGTTGAGCATTGATTGTATAAGAGCAATGGTTGCACTTGAGACTTTTAGATTTTCTATGATATTACCATAACTTCTTTTCTTTTTAAGCCAATACGCCACAGCTAATCTTTTGGCAAATATATCAAGTTCACTTTCATTGAAAAAGTCGTTAAGAAAAGTTTTAGCCTCATTTACATCTCTCAAATCGGCTATCGCTTGGGCAAACATTTCGCCTATTTGTTTTTTTAAAGAAGGATTTATATCTTTATTAGACATTCTCATCTTTATTCTAAAAAAGGCAGTTTAGTCGATTGAAGTAGGCCATTTGAAGTATATAACTTAGAGTAATTTAGTGTCAACTAATTGTTTGTTTTTGATGACATTGACACACCTTCTCTCATCTCAAATAAACTCAAATCCATGAGTTAAACTTCAAAAATAACCCGGCTACTAAATTTCAAAAAAGGTTAAAATCCGATGTTCATAAAGATTTTAGATTTTAGATACAAATTAGAAGTTTATAACTCTTAAGTATTTATCTATCTGTCCGTGCCCGATAAATTTTATTACAGGATAGTCCTTTTTATGAGTGTCTTGAAAAGAATATCTCAAGGCTTATTAAAACACCACAGATTATCAAAAGATTGAGAAGGTTGCCTATTCCAAGGTAGCGAAAAATTAGAAAAGTTAACGAACCTATACTTAATAGAACCCCCCTTCTTGTATTGTTAAAAATAAGTGAAGTTGTAAAAAGTATTGCGAAAAATACTAGTATAAAGAATAAAAAAATTGCACCAGGAGTTTCGGGATCTAGGAAAAAGATTGTCAGGGTTAATAAATACCAAAAAAAGATGGTGATGATAAGTGTGGGAAAATAGTTTTTGCGTCCCTTAATTCGTTTTTCTAAGGTTTTAATCTTTCTCATTCTTTTATTTTAACTTAAACAAGGTGGTACAATAGAATACTAAACTTGGAGAGTACAAGTTTTAAAAGTTAATTTGGGTTGTAAGTATGGATTTATTAATTATTGTAGTTTTAATAATGGGTTTTGTTATCTTAGCCTACTTACTCTTGCAGAGGCAAAGAACACCTCCTGAACTTATTGAAGTAATTAAGATGCTTAAAGATTCTTCAAGGGAGGATAGAAAAGTCCTTTTAGATTCTTTACAAAAGAATACTCAGTCTCTCAATGCCAGGTTAGATAGCGCTGCCCAAGTAATTTCGCAAGTGCAAAAAAACATTGGAGAATTTAGTGAGATTGGAAGAGGTATTAAAGAATTGCAAGAATTTTTACAATCTCCAAAAATAAGAGGGAGTGTAGGAGAGCAAGTATTGAGAGAAATTTTGAAGCAATTTCTCCCCAAGCAATCGTTTAATCTTCAGTACACCTTTAGAAACGGAAGTAAGGTTGACGCTGCAATTAGAACCTCTGCTGGACTCATTCCTATTGATGCCAAATTTCCAATGGAGTCCTTTAGAAAAATGCTTGCCGCAGGAAATGAAAGGGATAAAAAAAGTTTAGAGAAAGAATTTGAAAGGGCTGTAAAAAACCACATAACTTCTATTTCGCAAAAATATATCTTAACTGAAGAGGGAACTATTGATTATGCCTTGATGTATGTTCCAAGCGAAGCGGTTTATTATGAAATTGTAAATAATCCCGAACTTTTTGATTTTGCAGAGAAAAAGAGAGTCCTCCCTGTATCCCCCACAACCTTTTATGCTTATATTAAGGCTATACTAATGGGTTTTGAAGGACAGAAGATTGAAGCAAAAGCTAAAGAAATTCTTTTGTCACTTAAGGCAGTCCAAAAAGATTATGCAAGAGTAGAAGAAAACTTAAGGGTGTTAAATAGACATATTGATAATGCTTACAACATGATGAGTGTGGTAGTGTCTTCATTTACCCAACTCGGTCAAAAGATAACTTCAACTCGGAGTTTAGGACAGGGACGTCCTAAAGAATAAAAATTGATTTGAATTAGAAATTTTAAAATAGATCTAGATTTTGTGCAATAAAAGTTAACTTTAAAAATTTTTCAATTCTATTAAATTTTCTGGTCGAAGATTTTTGTTAATCTTATTGCAAGTCAATAACACCCAAGCATTTCTATTTTTGGACTGGTTAAAAAGTAAAACATTGTCGTCCAGGCTTAAAGGGATATTGCTGATATAATCGGAAGAGTATGGTCGGTGATTTTTCTTTAGAGAAAAAGTTAAATAAAGAGCAGCTTGAGGCGGTAACCCATAAGAAAGGTCCACTTTTAATAGTGGCAGGAGCAGGAACAGGAAAAACTACAGTAGTTACCGAGAGAATAAAGTACTTGATTGCGAATTCTTTAGCCACTCCTTCTGAAATATTGGCTCTCACCTTTACTGAAAAGGCAGCCCGAGAAATGGAAGAGAGAGTAGATGTTGCCTTGCCTTACGGTTACACCCAAATGTGGATTTCTACATTCCATTCATTCGGCGATAGAATTTTGCGATCAGAGGCACTACACATAGGACTTGATCCCCGTTATAAGTTAATGACTGAAGCAGAAACGATTCAATTTGTAAGAAAAAACCTTTTTGAATTTGACCTTAATTATTTTAGACCCTTAGGTAATCCAACCAAGTTTGTTTCAGGGATACTACAACATTTCAGTAGACTTCAGGATGAAGATATTACACCTTATGAATATCTTCATTGGGTGGAAAGTTTGAAAAATTCTAAAAGTACCAAAGAGAAATACGAGGAGATCGAAATTGAGAAATGGAGTGAGCTTGCAAGGGCTTATAGAAAGTACGATGAGTTAAAGATAAAAGAGGGAGTCTTAGATTATGGGGATTTAATTGTTAAAACGCTAAAGCTTTTTAGAGAAAGGCCTAATGTCTTGAAAGAATACCAAAGACTTTTTAAGTATATTTTGGTTGATGAATTTCAGGATACTAACATTGCCCAAAATGAACTGATTAAACTACTTGCAGGGAAGGAAGAGAACATTACAGTGGTATTAGATGATGATCAGAGCATCTATCGTTTTAGGGGTGCAGCTGTATCAAACGCACTTTATTTCCGTAAGAACTTTCCTAATGCCAAGGTTGTGACATTAGTTAAAAATTATCGGTCCTCCCAAGAAATTCTAGATAAGGCTTATAAATTAATTCAGCACAACAATCCTGATAGGCTCGAAGTAATTGAAAATATAGAAAAAAGGCTCATTGCCCAAAGAAAGGATGTCAAGTCAGAAGTTAAATTTATTCACAGTGACAGGATAGAAAACGAAGCGGAAGAAGTAGCGAGAAAAATAAAGGATTTGGTTAACGAGGAAGGTTACCAGTGGAAAGATATTGCAGTTCTTGTGCGAGCAAATAACCATTCTGACCCCTTTATAAGGGCGTTTCAGAGGAATGCTATACCCTACCAATTTTTAGGTCCAGGTAGACTTTTTAGACAGCCTGAGATAGTGGATCTAATTTCTTATTTAAAAGTGCTTTACGACTATGAAGATTCTGTATCTTTATACAAGCTTTTATCTATCGAACATTTCAACATCCCTGCCAAAGATCTTATTAGGTTGAGTAACTACGCAAGAAAACAAAACCTTTCTCTCTTTGACGCTTTAGAAAAAATAGACGACATTTTCGTTTCCGAAGAAACAAGATTGAAGGTTAAAAAAATATTGAAGATTATCAAAAAACACCTTGAGTATTCAAGGAAAGAAAGTGCAGGCCAAATTTTATATTATTTTTTACAGGACACTGGACTTTTAGAAAAACTTTTAAATCCAGATACGCCAAGTGCCGAAAAGAAAGCCTTAAATATTTCTAAGTTCTTCGATAAATTAAAAACCTATGAGATTGAACATGAAGATGCTACAGTTCCTGCGGTTGTCGATTGGATTGATTTATCAAGTGAGTTAGGAGAATCACCGTTGTCCGTGGATCTTGATTGGACTAAAGAAAATGCTGTTAATATACTAACCGTTCATTCTAGTAAAGGGCTAGAATTCCCTGTTGTTTTCTTGGTCAACCTTGTTGTGCAAAGGTTTCCAACAACCGAGAGATCAGAACAGATCCCAATACCTGAAGAGTTGATTAAGGAAATTTTACCTAAAGGAGATTACCACATTCAGGAGGAAAGAAGACTTTTTTATGTTGGTATGACTAGGGCGATGGATAGGCTTTACCTGACTGCAGCAAATTATTATGGTGAAGGAAAAAGAGAAAGAAGACTCTCTCCATTTATTTTTGAAGCATTGGGAGAGGAGGCTATTTCAAGAGAAATAGTTCAAGAGAAAGGTAAGCAGTTGTCGTTTTTAGACTATAAACCAGCCGAAAAAATTAAGGAGGATAGTTTAAGGTCTACCAATCAACCCATTCACATAGACTACCTATCTTATTCACAAATTGAAGCCTTTCAAACCTGCCCTTTACATTTTAAATTAAAGTATATTTACAGGATACCAACCCCTCCTTCTGCATCTCAGAGTTTTGGTACATCAATACACGAAACTATTAAAGATTTTTACACTTTTGTGAAAAATGGATCTAGGCCCTCGGAGGATTTGATATTAAAACTTTTGGAAGAGAATTGGATAAGAGTGGGTTTCACCAGTAAAAGTCATGAGAAAAAATTTTTTGAAAAAGCCAAAATCTACCTTTTGGGGTTCCTAAAAGTAGGCTTTGACCCGAAAAATCTCCCTGTCCTTATGGAGCAAAAATTTACTCTTCCCTTACCCAGGAAGAAAGGCGAAAAACCCTTGTTGATAAGTGGTGTAATGGATAGAGTAGATCAATATCCTAATGGAACTCTAGAGATTATTGATTATAAAACTGGTGCAACTATTCCTACTCAGCGTGAAGTGGATCAAAATTTGCAACTAACATTTTATGCCTTGGCTGCTACTTCAATACCCGAAGAGCCATTTAAGAAACTTCCTAAGGATGTGAAACTCTCCCTTTATTTTTTAGACACTCAAGAAAAATTTACAACCCAAAGAACTACAGAAGATCTTAAGAGGGCAGTTGATAGTATTTATGAATTAAGAAGAGAAATAGAAGAATCTACTTTTGAGTGTTCAGGAAATATTTTATGCGAAAGATGCGAATTTAGTCTTTTTTGTAGGATGGATAAACAATGATGATATTCCTTGTTTTTACGAAGGATTTTTTTAAGATTATGAAAATCTATTTTTAAGTTAATTTTTGCAGTTTCTTAGCATTAGGTATTTTAATGGATTGTAGTACTTTACAAACGCTCCAGGATATTCAATTTCTTTTCCGCCAAAGGATTTTTTAAAACGGGTAAAACCTTTCCAAGAATTTAAAGGAAATCTCTCGTCATAGATTCCCTCAAAGTCAAAGAATTTACAACCGAGACGCTTGGCTAACCTTATTGCCTCCCAGGTATTGAGAGTCGGTGCAAAGAGTTTTTTGCCAAATTTGCTTGCAGCTGCATACATATAATACGCAGTACTTTTTGCTTGCAGAAGCAAAATTCCTGATAGCAACTCTTGAGAGTACCTCTCAAGGCAGAGAATGATGTGTGCTTTTTTACCGAAAGCTTCGTGGAGTTTGATAATTTCGTGTTTCTGTTGGAGAAACATCCCTCTTTGTCTTAATGCACAACTTTGCCAAAATTTTGCGAATTGCTGAATGTTGTCTGAAATTTGGATTTTAAGCCTGGAGTTTTGCAGAGACTTTTTAATGTTGTAACGAGTTTTATAATGCATTTCGGAGAGTAACTGTCTTTCAGATTTTGTTAAATCTATAATCAGGGTTTTTGACGGTAAAAAGGGATTAGAGCTTTGCCGAAAACCCTTACTTTTAAGCCTAAAAATAAAAGGATAATAACTAGATTTAGGCTCAACTACTACCTGGAAGGCTTTGTATTTATGGGTTAATCTTTCAATATAAGGAAAAACTAAAGAATTCGGTCGTTGAATCTTTATAAAGGATCCAATTAAAGGAAATTTTCTAATAAAATAATTTACTCCGCTTTTTCTTTCAACCATCCATCCAAGTGAAGACATAAACCTTGCATATTCTAGAGTTTGGCGAAGGTCTTTCATAAAAAACTTAAAAATTTTAATTATTAGGTATAGGTAGCTAGTTTAAAAACGAGGTTTTACTAATTTGCTTTTTAATCTAAGTATTGGCCAACGAATTTGTTCTCCTAAACGGTAGAGTTTGTACATGGGTTTATTTATTACTAGATCCCATGAGCCCAGAAATTCAACTACCTCAGGATTGTAACCTTCTTTAAAACGCGTGAAACCCTTTCCTTCTTCTCTTCCCCATAAATCAAATATTTTTAAGCCCAATCTTTTTCCAAACAGGATTGCCTCCCACATCATAAGGTTATTTGCCATAACATTTTTATATTTATTAGACGATGCGCCATAAGGGTAGTAAAGATGCCTCTTCCAAACAAAAACTATCCATGTCGTAATAATTTCTTTCTTGTAAATTGCAGTTAGAAGATGTGCAATTGGCTTTCTATTTTCAGAAACTGGTATTTTATGAAGATATTCCCACATTAGACGGTGATATCTTTCGCTGTGAGCATAAAATCCTTGTCTTTGGATAGTTTCCTTAGTTAGACTTAGATATTTTTCAAATGCTTTATTTGAGTTGTCTTCAATAACTTTTACTCCGTATTTTTGGGCTAGACGGATGTTATATCGAGTTTTGTGGTGGAAGTTTTTAAAAATTTCATCCTCATCTTTCTCTAAATCAATTATGAAAGTAGTGGGTGTGAATAAGTTTTTTCCCTCAACACACCCATTCTTTTTTAATAATTCAATAAGTTGGAATTTAGGTGATGTTTTTTCAGATTTTAGGTGGGGCTTAAAATATAAGTTGGGTTCTAATTTAATGAAGATGAGGTTTTGCTTTTTGGCTAATTCCTTAAGATCGTTAAGCATCCTTTGTGTAGGTTTAGGTCCTTTGACAAAAATCCCAATCCTGAAATTTGCACTAAATATTTTATGAATTGTTAAAATTCCGTATTTTGTCCATATGACTTCATTACCCCAAGCTTTTCTAAATTCTGCCCATTCCCAGGTTTGGAGAGGATGTTGAGCAATTTGGTTGATGAATTGAATATCCTTTCTTTGTGACACGAATTATAGTTTAAGATTATAACCTATTAATTTACACTTTAAAAAACATTGTTGCCCTATCGTCAAAGTCGATATTTTTATTATCTAAAAATTTACTATGTCCTCGGATTCATCTATAGTCTCACCAAGGGCTTGCCCTATGTTAAAGGACGCATTCTCTACACTCTCGAGAAGTTCCTCCGGGATGTCAATTATGAACCTGCTGGGAGGGTTGGATGTGCGTTGTCCAAAGAATAGACGACGAGAGGAATAAGTTAGATAAAGACGGTCTTTTGCTCTAGTTATACCAACGTAAGCTAGCCTTCTTTCTTCCTCCAATCCATTTATATCAAAAGTACTTCTGGAGTGTGGAAAAAGACCTTCTTCCATACCCACGATAAAAACAACAGAGAATTCTAAGCCTTTTGCTGCATGAAGCGTCATAAGAGACACTCTTTCATCTTGAGATTTAATATAGATGTTGTCCCGGTTATGGATCTTTCCAGATTCGTCTTGCTCTGCTTCGATCAAAGCGACATTTTCTAGAAATTCGACTATATTTGGAAATTCGGTTGCAACACTTCTTAATTCTTTTATATTTTCAAGCCTTGCTAGGTTTTCTTCAGTTTCTTTTTGGTATTTTGATAAATAATCTGTTTTTTGTAAGACTTTATCCATAATCTCTAGGGTATTTAATTTCTCCTTCCAATTTTCGGGCAGTTCTTTTTCTAGGTCTTTAAATTTTCTAAATTTTTTGATACCTAATTTTTCCACTCTTTTTTTCGAGACCAAATCTTGAGGGTTGACAAGGAGTCTTATGTAGGAGATGACATCTTTGATTTCTTTGCGAGAGTAGAACTTAATTCCACCGACTAATGTATAGGGAATTCCTGCATGAAGAAAAGCCTCCTCGAGTACACGCGATTGTGCATTTGTGCGATAAAGCACTGCTATATTAGTGTAATTTAGCATCTCGTAATCCTTTAATCTCCTGATTTCATTAATTACAAAATTTGCTTCGTCTAACTCGCTATTCGCACGATAGATCTTTATTTTTTCTCCTCCCTTTTTGTTAGTCCAAAGATAAAGGATTGGATGTTGGGTATTTTTTTTGATTACAGAATTTGCTGCATCAAGGATTATCTGTGTTGAGCGATAGTTTTGTTCTAGATTGATTATTTTTATTTCCGGAAAATCGTTTACGAGGTAGGTTAAGTTTCTAAAGTCAGCGCCCCTCCACGAGTATATGCTTTGAGAGGCATCACCTACTACTGTTAAGTTTTTGTTATTAAAGACTAATCTTTTAACAATTTGATACTGTACCTTATTGGTATCTTGCCATTCGTCGACAAAGACATGAGTTAGAATATTTTGCCACTTTTCTAGGGTTTTGGGATTTGAATCGAAAAGTTGTGATGTTTTAAGTAAAAGGTCGTCAAAATCCAAGGCGTTGACAGCTCTCAGAAGCCTTTCATATTCAAGCCAAATTTTGAATATCTTTTCTTGCCATTCATTATTAATGACTTCAGCGTATTGTAATGGTGTAAGTATTTGATTTTTAGCCTCTGTAATTTGAGAAAGAACACTGGAGGGGTTGTATCTTTCTAATGGGAGGTTCAATTTAGAAATAGCCTCTTTGATTACTTCTTTAGTGTCTTCTTCATCGTAGATAAGGAAATGTCTGGGGATGCCAATTTTTTCTCCGTCTTGTCTGAGTATTTTTACACAGAAAGAATGGAAGGTTCCGCTAAAATTAGGAGCTTCCTTGGTTAAATGGAGTATTCTTTCCTGCATTTCGCCTGCTGCTTTATTCGTAAAGGTCAAGAGTAAAAGATTTTCAGGACGAACTTTCTTTTGGGAAAGAAGCCAGGCAACTCTGTGAGTCAGGACTTTTGTTTTTCCACTTCCAGCACCTGCCAAGACGAGAAGTAGACCTCCTGGATAGATAACCGCCTCTTTTTGCTGCTTGTTAAGCCCTTTTAGTAAGAAGTTGCTAGAATTAGATGAAGAGGCCTGTTTGTTTCTAAAGGTGTTCATAGAGAAATTTGAACAAGGAAAATTGTCTATTTCCTTAAAAAGATCCTGAGTTATAATTTTAACACTCTCTTGAGGCTAAATGTAAAATCGTATAAGCAAGGTTTTTTTATGTTTAAAATCTCTTTAAAGACTCGACTAGTTTTTTCTAGATTAAAAAGAAAAATTCTAAAGCATATCTGGTTCTTGCGAGGAATGATTATTGGGTCATTTTTGATAGTTTTTTACCTTCTTGTTGTGTTTACAGGAAATGTAATCAAAAAAACCGAAGTCGGCTTTTACTTGGGTCTTGCCAGGGATTTTGTTTTTAGACCCATGTCCAAAATTAAGTCTTTCGATGGTAGAACTAACCTTTTGATTTTGGGGAAAGGTGGGAAAGGACATGAAGCTCCGGATTTAACAGATACGATCATTTTTGTTTCAGTACAACATAATAAACCCTCACTAGCGCTTATATCCATACCAAGAGATATTTGGCTACCTGATCTTAGAACAAAGCTAAATAGTGTCTATTATTGGGGAAATCAAAGACAAAAAAACGGAGGGCTTTTATTGGCTAAAGCGACAGTTGAGGAGATTGTTGGTCAGCCTATACACTATGGAATCGTGGTTGATTTTTCAGGTTTTAAGGAGATTATAAATGCGCTAGGTGGTATAGAAGTGAATGTTGAGAGGGATTTTGTTGATAAAAAATATCCCATTGAAGGGAAAGAAAACGATTTATGTGGAGGAGATCCTGAATTTAAGTGTCGCTACGAGACTGTAGTTTTTAATGCTGGTTTGCAATTTATGGATGGAGAAAAAGCTCTAAAATTTGTGCGTTCAAGAAATGCTGAAGGTGAGGAAGGTACAGATTTTGCTAGAGCTGCACGCCAACAGAAGGTAATAATGGCGATTAAAAAGAAAGTGCTTTCAAGACAGATATTGCTTTCGCCTAAAAAAATCTTAGGTTTAAAAGAAATTATACTCCAGATGGTTGAGACAGATTTAAATCCTTCTTCTGCTGCTATTCTTGCCAGACTAATATTTGAGACCGGAGATAGAATTTCATCTCAGGTTTTGCCAGAAAATCTTTTGGTGAATCCTCCTGAGTCTCCAAAATACGATAATTTGTATGTATTTATTCCGAAAAATGAAAATTGGGATGAAATACACAGATGGGTGAATTGCTTTTTAAATGAGGGAGAATGTAGCTAATTAAAACAAAATTTTGTATACGCTAGTTGTTTGAGAACTAAAGACCACTTCTCCAATTTGAGAAAATTTATCTAAATCAAGAGTAGGAAATTTTTGATATTCAAAAGGTCCTACAATAACATACTCAATGTTGTATTTTTTTAAAAGGTTCTTGGTTAATTCTTTATCTTTTGAGGTGTAAATTTGTTGGATATCTTTTATCCTTTCTGCTGGAATCTCAGGTGATCCTCTCCAGAGCCATTCATGTACAAACCATCCTGAAGGTGTAGGTAAGCCTGTATAAGAAGAAATGACATTAAATTCGGTGTAGGAATCCCCGGGTGCTTCTAGGATTGTCGGCTGATTTTTAACATTTTCTCTAAACCAGGAAATAAGATTATAGGTATCAGGATATCTTTTAGATAACCAACCTTCTCCATCGAGTCCATAGTAGATTTTTAATTTTCCATAATAGGAGTTTATAGCAAATTGTGCGTACCAAAGTATTGATGAACTGAGAATTGAAAAAAGCAGCGCTGCCAGAATTTTTAGGAAATTTACTTTTAGCTCATTAATTGTCTTTACGAAGATATATCCACTTGAGAGGTAAAACATTACAAAAGCTTGGTAGGTTAACTTAAACATGGTATTTGCACGGTGATAGGAGGCGATGTAGATGTCTTTAACATAGAAAACCTCGGGTAGAAGAATGAGAAGCCAAGAGGATATTAAAAGCGATATAACGAAGAGATCGGATGAATTCATGTCTTCTAGATTTCTATAATTTTTAATTGTGAATAAAAAGATTAAGGTTAAAATTGCGGGAAAGCCCCAAAGAATGGCGAGTTGCCATATAGGGGTTCTCGCCATGACGAATCCTATCCCTTTTGCAATTGACTCGAAATTTAGTAGAAAAGGTAGCGAAGTTAAAACTCCTATAAAGATTATTAAAATAGTTCGGGCAATAACCTCGTAGAGCGAACGAATGTTGACCTTTCTTATAGAAAAGATTAATAAGACTAAAAAAGTAACTATAAGGTAATTTCCGAAGTCCCAAGTATTAGTCATAAAGAAAACTCCAAGGAGAAATCCTAATGGTAAAGTTTCCAAAATAATGTTTATAAATTTAGAAGGGGTTCCTTTTATTAAGTTCAAAACAACTAAATTTTTAGGCAATTTAAATTTTAAATATTGTCTAGTACCTTGTTGATATAGTGCGAGATTGGCTAAAAGAGCAATATACAAAAGCACAAAGGGTAGGTTAAGAAGATGAGGATGAAGGTCTGAAACAACGAAAGAATAAATAGGGAACTCATGAATGGTTTTGTCGTTGGTTTCCGGATGATAACCGATAAACCGTGTAGCATCAGGATACCAGTATTTTTCTTTCCCCTCTTTTAGGGCATATAAAGGAGTGTGAAAATTTCCTGCGAAGGTAAGAAGGATTGAAGAAATAAGGCCCCCTACAATGACTGCCTTTGGGTTTTTGATGCTTTCTAGGTTTTTAATAAGTGTCGTCACAATTGAGAAAGTACAGGAAAGGGTAAATCCAAGGATTGTTGCAAGCATAAGATTGTAAGTAATGCTTTGAGGAATCTCCGATAACCTTGTTAGTGTGGAAGTCACTAAGTGGCCAAACCAGTAATAATTGATAGGTTTTCCGGCAAACCACATATCTTGAGGAGGAAGAAAACGCGTCCGGAGTATTGAGTTAATAAAACCATAGTCCATGAATTTTTCAAGGCCGTTTATATCAGGTTGATGCGTTCTTACAAACGACCAAAATACAAATCCTAGAGTGAAGAAAAGTTCTTGGAAGATAATAAATTTAATACTTTTTCTTAGCGCATTAAAAATCTCTCTATTTTTTTTAAGTAATATTTTGATGTTTAATAGAAGGAAGACAAAGATGATTGAAAAGATTGAGAATCTTTCAAAAGGAAGAATTTTAAGTGCTGAGAGAAGAAACAAGACATAAGAGGGCACAAGAATCGCTATTATTTTGGAGAATGCATATCCAATATCTGTAAATTTTTTAAAGATTAGATAGCTTAGTGGAATAAAAATTAATCCTAGTGTAAAAAGCATTACCCACCACTTTGCGATGCTAATAAGGTCTTGGCCAAGCATAACTTTTAATCATAAATTTTAAGGTCTAGGTGTGTCAATGGAAACTATCGGTAAAAAAAGTATAATCTTGAATTAGTGAAAAGAAAGAAAAAATTGATTAGGATAGGATTTGATCTGGATGGGGTGATTATTGATAAACCCCCCTTAGTTCCGAAATTTCTTTTGGAGATGTTGGTAAGAAAGAACAGCAAAAATAGGAAATTAGCCTATCGGTATCCGGCATCTAGGCTTGAAAAAACGATTAGAGTATTGAGCCACCACCCCCTTTTTAGACCACCAATAGAAGAAAATGTTAAAATTATTAAAGAACTTTATAAGAGCAAGAAATATAAGATCTTCGTTGTCTCGTCTAGATATTCTTTTTTAGAAAAAAGAACTCGAGAGTGGTTCAAATTCTATCATTTAGGTGGTTTTTTTGAAAAAATTTATATAAATTCCAATGACGAACAACCCCATTTATTTAAAGAAAGAATGATAAAAGAGCTTAAATTAGATTTATTTATCGACGATGACCTCCCGCTTCTTAACTACCTTAAAAGGCGTTTGAGAAATGTTGAATTAATACATGTTGAGAGGAAAGGAAGTTTCTAAGCTTGAAAGACTGCTTCAGAAAGAAGCCGATCCTGCTTTTGCAAGGCGGGCAAGAATTATTTTTAAGAGTTTGGACTTAAGGGGAGATGAGAAGGTTTTGGACGCAGGATGCGGCAGGGGGTTTTATGTAAAGGTTCTAAAAACCATCTGGCCGAACTTAAAGATTTTTGGTGTAGACATAGATAATAGATATTTATTACAAGCCAAAAGGATAAGTAGGGGTTTGAATGTAAAATTTTTAAAATCAAGTGTTCTCCACCTTCCCTTTAGAGACGCTTTTTTCGATAGAATAATAGCAAGCGAGATTTTAGAACATATTGAAGACGATGAAAAAGCTATTTCTGAAATTTATAGAGTATTAAAACCCGGAGGTTTGGTGATAGTAACAGTGCCAAACAAGAACTACCCCTTTTTATGGGACCCTTTAAATTGGATATTGGAGAGAGTGTTTGGTTTTCATGTCCCCTCAAATATTTGGTGGCTTGCAGGAATTTGGGCAGACCATATCCGTTTGTACGATGGAGATCTTTTAACTAATAAATTAATCAAAGCAGGATTTAGAATTAGAAAGGTCATAAAGACAACTTATTTTTGCTTTCCTTTTTCGCATTTTATTCTTTACGGATTGGGAAAGAATCTTGTTGAGCTGGGGTTAATGAAAGATTTTGACAGATTCTCATTTGGTGATACCGAGGATACCTCAAGTCTTTCCAAAATTCTTTTGATGCCTATAAAGTTGATTGATCGCTTAAACGAAGGTAAAAATTTCAATTATTCAAGTGTGAATATTATAGTCAAGGCGGCGAAATAGCCTATCTTTTTTTAAAAATAATTACTTTCGGATGGTCATAAACAGTGAAAGTCTCCTCCGCGGAGAGATCATTTATTGATAAATTAAGAATTGGAACTGTTGGATAAGAAGTAAATTCTGCCACTTTATTAAATTGAAGTTCTTCTGCAAAAAGTTTTTGGTAGAATTCAGAGGTGATAGGGTATTTTTCTGGAACCTTAGGTATAGTACCCCAGAGACGATTTGAGGACAAAATTAAATAATCAATTTTCTCAAGTTGTCGGTTTATTTTCTCCCATTTTTCTGGAGTATCAGGTTCAAAAAGGTGCAATGTCTCGGTCTTGAAGAAGATTGCTGAGTCTTGTTTAACAAAAGACAGCGGAAGACAATCGTCCCAATATTCACAAGAAAGAGTAGATCCAGGAGGGATATTTTCGTAAATCCACTTGCTCGCTAAGATACGGGTGTGGGGCCTAGTGTATATTTGGATAAAAGAAATCGGCCAAATAACAAGAAGTAGAAAACTTAGAGCCCAGACCACTTGTGATTTTAATTTTTTGGTTAGGAGATAGAAAAACCTTGCCGCAAATATACTTAAAAAAGGATATATAGGGTAAAAATAGCGCATAGTCTTTGCAAACTGCATACCTTGGTAGAGAAAAAGAATTAGGACAAAGGAAAGAATGATGATTTCTAAAGCTTGGTTGATGGTTAATTTATTAAAGCTTCTAAAAGCTAAAAATAATTCTTTGATAGAGAAAAGAGTTCCTAGTATGGCTAGAAGACCAAGCGGAAGACCTAATCCCCAGAAGACGAGATTTTTAAATGGGAAAAGTAGTGGCTTCGTCTTAATCCACTGGATTGCGGGTGGGTAGAAAGTATCTTTACCCTCAAAAGATTTTAATTGTTTTAAATTATTAACGAATAGTTGGTTAAGGCTGGGATTGAAGATATTTGAGCTGGAAAATGTCTTGGTATCAGTTAGGCGAAAAGAAATGTAACCAAAAAGTAAAAATACCAAGATCGCAAGAAAAATTTTTGATGCCTTCGCTTTCTTAAAAACTAAAAGAAAAACGAAGGAAAGTCCTATTGTCGGAAGTAAAACTAAGGCTGAAATTTTGCTTGCAAGGGCAAGACCAAAAAAGACTCCAGCAAGAGCCGAATAAATTATTTTAAAGTTCTTGAGAAGATAGATAATAAAAAGGATTGTTAAGGTTGAAAAAAAGACAAGGAAGGAATCGACTATAAAAAAATGCGATTGTTGTATAGGAAAGACAGAGACGGAATAGAAAAATGTAGCTAGTACCGCGATCTCTTTATTGAATATTTTTAAAGCAGTTAGAAATACAAGAAGAAGAGTACCCAAATCAAGAAACGCAGAGATGGTTCTTCCGACTAAGGTTATGTTATTGTAAGGAATCGCGTTTAAGTGAATGAAGGAAGAAAAAAATTTAACAACTATTAAAGGAAATGTCCCGTATACGTAAAAGGGGTAGCCTTTGTTGTAGGGTGAGAATGTTGAAAGTTTAGGGTCAAGGAAACCCCTTATACTTTTGGGAAATTCAAGTGAAGTTGTAACCATTGTAAGAAATCTCTCGTCCGGGTGAAGGTGGTTGTTTTCGTCCCAGTTTAAACCATAAAGCCTAAATATTGCTGCTAAAATAAAGATTAAAATCAAAATAAATCTTTTGTCTTTAAGTATTTTTATCATTTCAATAGTTTGATTGCGGTTTTTAGAATTAGTAGTTACAGGATTTTTTTAAGTCGTAAATAAAGAAGTTATCCCCGTTTCTAAACACCTCAAAAAAATTTGAATTAAAGAAATCGTAGTTATAAAAAACATGATGTAAAGACGCTGGTTTTTTTACCTCAAGATAGTCTATCTTCTCAGATTTTGAGAAATTACATATTGTAGCTTTATCATTGGAGTTCAGAACCTCTTCAATAAGTCTTTGTCTAAAGGTTGTATCGTAGCCTAAAGACCAGGGAAAATAGTGCCAACCAAGGTAGATTTTTCTTCCGGCTAAACTTGCAGGGTCAAAAATGTAAGAAGCGTTTAAAAATGAGGAATCAGGGGAAGTGTTATAAAGAATAAAACTTACTGTTTTATTGTTGGTGGCATCTTCTAATGTTACTAATCGGTCATTTATGATGGGAAAGAAGTCAATGATCCCTGTTAAAGTTAAGATAAGAAGGGAAGGAAAGAAAAGGGCTCTTAACCAAACTTTTTTATTCCAGAGGTTGACGAGAAAAAAGGATGTTAGGAAATTCAGCCCTATTACTGTAAGATTAAAAAATTTATGGTTGTCAATAGTTGCAGGGGTAAACTGAAAAAGATTTCCCATCACAAAAAAAGCTAAAAATGGGATGAAAATCTTACGACGGTTCTTGTCAAGGAGTATAAATCCCAAAAGTGAAAGTATTGAAGTTAGTCCTAAATTGTAAAACCAATATTTCACAAAATTGAAAAAATTTAACTCCTCAATAAGATATCCGGGTTTAAAAAAACCACCCTTACTTTCAAAACCCATGTAAAGAAGTTGGGGAGTTGCTAAAAGAATAGAGATTACAATTGATATTATTAACATCCTTCTTATTCTAGGAAAGACTAAAGATGAAAGGATTAAAGTTACAAGCATCATTCCAAATACAGCAAGGTGGATGAAGGGAAATAAACCAGTAAGGATTCCCATAAGAAGAATATACTTAGAGCTAAACCTTCGTGGATTTTGAGAAAACCTAAAGATTGCAAGAATAAGAAAGAGAAAACTTGCATAGGCAAAGGCAAGGTGCCTTTGGTTTGTAAAGATATTAAGACTCCAAAATGCAGAAACTACCTTTCCATCCCAAGGACCAAATGAGGTAAACTCCTTGTTTTTTAAAATTTCCCAGATAATCTTGTAGGATAGCGGATTTTTTTTAAAAAATTCCAGAAATCCTAAAGATCCATTAAAGAGAAAAAGAACGACAGAAAGAATTGCCACCCTTTTACTTTTAAAAACCATCTTTCCAAAAAAATAAATGGCAGATAGAAGTAGGAAGAATGAAATGCTACTGGGTAGGTTTAAAGCCAAATCCAAGGGTAAACCAATTTTTTCTAAAAATCCTACAATTGCAAAAAAAACAAAGTGGTATTTTATAGCTGGTCCAGAAAACAGCGGATATTCGGGTGGAAAATTATCACCAAAAGAAAATGACCTGATGAGAGGTATTGTGGCAGAAAAATCGCTCCAAGCCTTTGAAGCAATTTGCATGTTTCCGGAGGGGTCAATCCTGAAAGTTTTCCACATAAGAATTGAAGAAAAAATAAAAAAAATAAGAAGAAGGAGAAACTCGCCTATTTGATTTCTAAAAACCTTTAAAGCGTACATGATAGCCAATATAGTTATAGAAAGTATAGCAACAAATTTTGGAACAGTATCTACTTCATTAAGATGTTTTTTATGACTTTTGAAATTGAAAAAATCGAAAACTTTAAAAAATTTTAAGTCATCCTCTGTAAAATTGGGTACTTGAAAGTTAAAAACTTAAGTTTTAAAAAATTAAATGTTTGGTCAGAGGGAAAGTGGTTTCTAAAAACTCAAGGAAAAATGTTCTAAAAAATTAACAAAGCAAGCGATGTTGCTATTACCAGAATTCCTAAGCCCAGGGCCGATAGTGTAGGTGAAATAATTCCAGCTTGTGGGAGTGAAGCGGGAGTTGGAGTTGGAGTGGGTGTGGTGGTTCTTATAGAGGGAGTTGGCGTTGGTGTATTTCTTTGCGCCAGAGGAGTTGGCGTTGGTGTATTTCTTTGCGCCAGAGGAGTTGGCGTTGGTGTGGGAATTGGTCGTGTTGGTTCTATGGGTGTTGTGGGCGTTGGTTGGTTTGTTGAGATACTAAAAGTAATGGTCGTACAGGAATATATTGGGACTCCTTCTTGACCCAAAGATTCCTCAGGACTTAGCTTTGTTGTTTGATACAATTTCCAGGCTGTAAAAACTGCAACAAATGTTAAAATTATTGTCGCAGAAACAACAAGGAGTGTAATGAATTTTGTTTTAAAAAATTCTTTCATAAAATTTGTTTTTGATATTAATTTTCTAAATCCAACCTAGTTCCGTGTGATGAATCTCTCCTTTCACTGTAAAGTTGTTAGTTCCTGGTATTCCTTGAGGAATGATGTATTCGTCGTAAAATTCTAAGGCGGAATTTGGTGTCCTTGTGGTAACCTCTTTTCTTTGGACACCGTTAATAGTAAATCTAGCTTTATCAAAAGTTCCTGAAGTAGCAGTGCCAGAAACCGCGAAGTAAACCTTATCCCCAGGTCTTAATCTTGAAAGGTCCTCTTGAGTTAACAAATTCCAGTTAGTGTCATAAGCTCTTACTCCTATGCATCTTGCACTTGAGGGTGGTGTAGGAATGGCAGCCCTTTCTCTTATTTCCTGATTTCTTTGGACAAGTAGTACTCCTGCAGAAATACCTCCTATGAGAATTAAAACTCCGAAGATTGTCGCGATGATCTTTTTTCCAGAATTTTTTCTTGGGTTGTGAGGGGAGATTACAAAATCCTGGGGATCGGATGTCCCGGGCGGATTTGATGGAGGGCTTGGTGGGGTTCCAAGATTTTCCGCCATTGTATTTTGGGAGTTTTGAGGATCAAGGGTAGTTTCCTTGTCATTTTGGGAAACTTCTTGGTGAGGTATGAAGGTAGGATAATCTGTCTGCCCCTTAGGATTGGTTGATAATGGGGTATTTGGTAAATTTTGTTGATTGTCTTTAACCGGCATAATTAGTTAAGAAAAGAATGTACAAATTAATAATAAGCTATTACCACTTTGTTTATCAATAGGTAAATAACCACTCAACTGTCCTGACAGGGTAGAGGTTGGAGTGGTAGGCGGTGTAATTGTTGGTGTTTTTTCTAGTGGAAATTCGCTGGTTTCTCCTTCCTCAAAAAATAACCTATTTTCGAGTTTGTCTAGTGAATCTAAGTCCAAAGAGGGATCAAAGGGTTCAAGAAGTTTTGGGTCTATATCTATTTTTGAAGGTGCGGTCAAAATTCTATAAACATCAAAAAAAACCCAAAAGATAATGGTAATAGTAGTTAGAATCGCAACCGTGACTAGTCTAGGTGCTTTTGGTTTCATCATTGTTGTTTAAAGTAATATGGTAGATTACCGTTTATAGACATTAACAAAGACTTTTGGTTATTTTTGGTAATGGTCGCAATTTTCAAAGAATCAATTTTGTTGACTGTCCTTAGCTTTTCGAGGTCTGTGAGGAAATTAACAAGTCGAATATATCCTTCTAGGGAGGAGTCGACATTAATCGAAAATTTCAATTCATTTACATTTTCTTTGGACTGAGAGGTTTCTGGGCTTCTTGGTAAAGATTGCCCTCCCAAAATTACACCACCCTGAATTCCGAGTGAGGGGACGTCTACCTTATGTTTGTCAGCCAAACCCTGAATTTGTCGTGCAAATAACTCAGGGGCTGCTTTTTCAGGAATTGCACTTGAAAGAAGTAAAATTTTGGATTTTTCTTTCTCGTAAAGATTTTGTGCCCTACTTAAGTTTTGAATCTTTTCATTCATCTTAGTAAGCGCCTCCTTTTTTGCTTCAATCTCTTTAATTAATTGAGAAATAGTCACCAGAGTTGGTTTTAATGCAAAAATAGCGAGAATTGAGATTGTGGCTAGTGAGAGTAGAATTTCTAAGTACGCCTTGACATCTGCACGTTCGCGATATCTCGCCATCACATTTAGGAAGTAAGATTTATATCTTATGTAGCTTGACCTCCAACCCGGATTCATATTTTTATTTTTTAAGTTTTGCTGTTATCTTAAAATCTAAAAGATTCTCAGTTTTAATGTTTGATTGCAAGTCAACGATATTTATCTCCTCAAATTGCTCTGTTGAATAAAGATTGGTAATAAATTGTTGAATACTTCTTTCATTGGGCGTTGAACCTAAAAGTTCTAGTGAATTTTCACTTAAAGAAAGCGAGGTCAAAAAAAGGTCAGTAGGAAGAAAAGAGGTGATGGTATTTAGTGTTTTTGGAAGCATGTCCTCGTCTTTTGTAAAATCTGAGAAAATTTTCAATCTTGTTTGTGTATCCTTAAACTCTTTTTCAAAGTTAGAATACGATGATAAGATTGCTGTTTTTTCTTTAATTTCATCTGAAAGATCCGTAACTTTGGTATCAAACCAGAACCTTGATATAAACGCGGCCATCACTATAATTTCTGTGATAATCACAATTACTCTAAAGGTTGAAAGAAGCCAGGCAAGAATTCTGCCTGTCGTTGTTGCCTCAAAACCCAAGCCTGGTAGAAGATTTATTTGGTCTTTTCGGGCAGCCATTAATTTTTTCTCTAAATTTTCATAAACCCTAAATTTTTAGTATTTATAATTTATGTAGTCAAAATTTTGCCAAGTCTATATCAATATATCACAGTAAGAGATTTTTAAAAAGCTACCTTTTTTTGGTGGAGGATTTTTTTGTTTTGGGTGATAACAAAAGTTTTGAAAGCTTCGATTTTATTCTTGCCGCTTTCCTTTTGTGTATAACGTGTTTTTTCGCAGCTTTATCTGCTAATGAGATTGCCTTTTTTATGTCGTTAAGCCCTTTTGATTTTCTTGCAAGCCTTATAGCAATTTCAAGATGCGAAATAATACTTTTGTTGACAAGATGCTTGCGCTGTGACGACCTTAAGGCGCGTTTTGCTGTTCTAGTTACAGGCATATTTTTCAATCAAAAAAAAGATCCTATTCACATGAATTAGATTATGAGTATACTTTAAAAACAAAGTAATAGCAATAATATGTTTGGAAATTTCTTAAAAAAAAGTAAAGAGTTATTAACGCGTCCCCAAGAATCTGTTCTTTCTGCCGCCTCGATTATCATGTTGATGGTTGTTGTCTCGAGGCTTCTGGGATTGGTTAGACAAAGAGTACTTGCACATTTCTTTTCTCCGAGTGAACTTTCTCTTTTTTTTGCGGCCTTTAGACTTCCGGATCTTGTTTTCGAGGTTTTGGTTTTTGGAACCTTTGCATCCGCTTTTATTCCAGTCTTTACTCATACTCTTAAAGTGGGAGGGAAAGATAAAGCTTGGAGGACAGCGGGGATAGTAGCAAATATTGGACTTTTGATTTTTATAGTCACTGCTTTCATGCTTGCAACTTTTGCGCATTTTATATACAACTTTATAGCTCCTGGATTTAGCGATGAGGAGATACTGAAAATAGCCACAATTGCCAAGATACTTTTTGCTGCCCAGGGATTTTTTGTAATAAGCTATGTTTTAACTGGCGTTTTGGAGTCTCTTCGGAGGTTCTTGATACCAGCCTTGGCCCCACTTTTTTATAATCTTGGTATAATCTTAGGTACTTTTCTTTTCGCAGATAAACTAAATTTGTTTGCTCCCACCTTTGGGGTAGTTTTGGGTGCGAGTGCTCATTTTTTAGTTCAGCTTCCCCTTGCGATTAGACTTGGATTTCGATTTGTACCGAGTTTTTCGTTAACAAAGGAGGTGAAGAAAATTGCAAAACTTGCCCTTCCTAGGATTTTAGAGACTTTTTTTCTACAAATTTCTAAATCCGCTGAGCTTTTTTTCTCTTCCCTAATTTCGACTGCCTCCTACACCTACTATACTTTTGGTAATACTCTTCAACTAGTGCCAGTAGGACTTTTTGGAACATCAATCGCAAAAGCTGCCCTCCCTACTCTTGCAAGGGAAACTGCTTCTCCTGCAAGATTTAAAAAGATTCTTTTCTCAGCTCTTTACGATGTTTGTTTTTTCATTACCCCTATTGCGACTATGTTAATGGTTCTAAGAATTCCAATCGTAAGAATTATCTATGGTACAGATGTTTTTAGTTGGGAAGCAACGGTCCAAACAGGGTATGTTGTGAGTGCCTTTGCCCCTGGAATTATTTTTCAATCAGTTTCCAGCCTATTGGCAAGAGCTTTTTATGCCCTTCACGATACCAAAACCCCAGTAATAGTTTCCATTTCTTCAATCATTTTTGTAATAGCAATGGATTATATCTTGATAGAAATTTTGGGGATAAATGTTTGGGGTTTAGCTGCAAGCTTTTCGTTCGGCAGTGGAATACAATCTTTAGCACTTTTTTACTTAATTAATAAAAGGATAGGCGATCACTCACTTTTTAAGATGCTTTCCCCTATCCTTAAATCAGGTTTTGCCTCTTTAGTTGCAGGAGGGGTGATGTTTTTTATTCTCAAATTTTTTGATAAAAGTGTTTGGGTTAAAAGGCTTTCGTTTATTGCAACAATTGACGCTACCAAAAACTTTCCATTCGAGAAATTCGTTTTGGATACCAGATATACTCTAAATTTAATGATTTTAACCTTGATTGTAGCTTTGGTCGGAGGTATAACTTACTTGGGAATTTCAATCATTCTCGGATCAGAACAAGTTTGGAACTTTTTTAATTTGATAAAACGCCTCTTTATCCGAAGAAAAGTTTCTCCAATTCCCAAAAAGGAGCAAGAGCCTCTCGTGCCTCCGCCGACAGATACATCCAATTAACTTAAGGGACTTGACATTAATTAGCACTCATGTTATTTTACTGCTAATGGGTAGTTATGAGTGACGCCTTAACTGCAAGACAAATACAAATCCTTAAAGCTTTGGTTGATGAATATATTGCCACAGCCGAACCAGTGGGATCTGAGGCTTTGGAAAAAAAATATAACTTAGGTGTTTCTCCAGCTACGATAAGGAATGAAATGTCTATGCTTACTCAGATGGGTTATTTAAGACAGCCTCATACCTCTGCAGGTAGAATGCCTACTCCGAAAGCGATGAAGTTTTATATTGATCAATTGATGGAAGAAAAAACCCTAAGTGTTGCTGAAGAGGTAAAGGTTAAAGAGGATGTTTTGAGCGCAAAAGAGGATATCAACAGACTTATGGAAGAGGCAACGCAGGAGCTTTCTAAAATAACTCAGTCTTTGGCTGTTGCTGCTCTTGATAGTGAAGAAAAAGTATGGCATGCTGGATATTCTAATGTTTTTTTAAACCCTGAATTTACTGACCTACAAGCCACTGTTTCACTCTTCTCACTACTTGAGGAGGTAAGAAGAATACATGAACTTTTATTTGAAAGAATGACCGGAACTTCTCCCGTTGAAGTTATTTTTGGAGAGGAGTTGGGTTGGCCGGGTTTTAGACCTGTTGGAATTGTGGCAACGCATTTTGAGATTTTTGGGAAACGCGGAGCGCTTGGGGTCATAGGACCAGCAAGACTTTCTTATCCGAAAGTAATTCCAGCCGTGAGGTTTTTGGGAGATGTTATTGAGGAGGCTTGCAAGCGATGACAAGGAAAAAAGTAAAGACAGAATCAAAAAGTGAAAAACTTGAGGAATTGAAAAATCAGCTTGCTAGAGCTTTGGCAGATTATGATAATTTAAGGAAAAGGACCGAGGCAGAGCGGGAAATCTTATCTAAATTTGCCTCCCAAAGGTTAGTAGTTAAATTTTTGCCTATTTTGGATATACTGGAATCTGCTCAAGATCACCTCAAAGATCAAGGTCTAGCAATGGCGATAGATCAGTTTAAAAATGTTTTAAGAGAGGAAGGAATAGAAGAGATAAATCCCAAAAAAGGTGAAGATTTTAATCCAGAGCTGCACGAAGCGGTAGAATCAGTTGACGGAGGAAAGCACGGTCAAATTGCAGAGACCATTTTGCCGGGTTGGAAGTATAGTGACGGACCGGTTATAAGGATTGCAAAGGTTAAGGTCTACGCTGAAAAGATTGAAAAAGAAAAGGAGTTGGAGAAAGAGATTTCTCGAGGAGAGTATGTTTAGGATTTAGAAATTAGTATTTAGGATTTATAAATAAATATGTCAAAAATAGTTGGAATTGATTTAGGTACGACTAATTCAGTCGTTGCTGTAATGGAGGCAGGACAACCCAAAGTGATTCCAGCCTCCGACACCGGCAGAAACATTACCCCGTCAGTTGTTGAGCCGGTAAAGAATCTAGTGGGAGACGTTGCCAAAAGGCAGATGATACTAAACCCCAAGAATACTATTTATTCAATAAAAAGACTCATGGGACGAAGGATTGACGATCCTGAGGTAGAAAGAACAAAGAAGATGGTCCCCTACACCATAAAGGCAGGAAAAGACAGAATGGCGGTCGTTGAAGTTGAGGGGAAGGAATATACCCCACAGGAGATATCTGCAAGGATACTAATGAAGTTGAAAAAGGATGCCGAAGCTTACCTTGGAGAAACCGTAGAAAGGGCTGTCATTACAGTACCTGCTTATTTTGACGATGCTCAAAGACAGGCAACCAAACAAGCTGGAGAGATCGCGGGATTCAAAGTCGAAAGGATAATAAATGAACCAACTGCCGCGTCCTTGGCTTATGGGCTTGATAAAAAGAACGCCCAAAAGATTGCCGTTTACGACCTAGGTGGGGGGACATTTGATATTTCAATTCTTGAGCTGGGAGAAGGAGTTTTTGAGGTAAAGGCTACCAACGGAGATACACACCTAGGGGGAGACGATTTTGACGAAAGGATTGTTGATTGGATTTGTGAGGAGTTTAAGAAAGAATATGCCGTGGATTTGCGTTCCGACAAGCAAGCACTCCAAAGAGTTCGTGATGCTGCGGAAAAAGCGAAAATCGAGCTTTCAGCAGCAACAGAGGTAGAAATAAACCAACCTTATATTACCCAAAAGGATGGACAACCACTGCACCTTACGATGAAATTAACCCGGGCAAAGCTGGAGAGTTTGGTTGAAGACCTAATCCAAAAGACAATGAAGCCGGTGGAGGCTTGTTTAAAGGATGCAAAACTTGACCCTCACGAGATTGACGAAGTCATTTTGGTAGGAGGAATGACTAGGATGCCAAAGGTTGTCGAGACGGTCAAGGAATATTTTGGCAAAGAACCAAACAAGTCTGTAAACCCTGACGAGGTCGTTGCAGTTGGTGCTGCAATACAGGCAGGAGTTTTGGCAGGTGAGGTAAAGGATATTTTGCTTCTTGATGTTACCCCTTTGACTTTGGCAATCGAGACACTGGGGGGTGTTGCAACACCTATGATTCCGAGAAACACAACAATTCCTACCTCAAAGACAGAGATATTCTCAACCGCAGCAGACAACCAAACCCAGGTCGAGATTCATGTTACTCAAGGCGAAAGGCCAATGGCAGCAGATAACAAAAGCCTGGGAAGATTTATTCTCGATGGTATTCCACCTGCACCGCGTGGAGTTCCTCAGATTGAGGTTACCTTTGATATTGATGCAAACGGAATTTTGACGGTTACTGCTAAAGACAAGGCCACCGGAAAGTCGCAAAACATCAAGATTACTGGTGCTGTAGGCCTTTCTGAAGAAGAAATAAAGAGGATGCAGGAAGAAGCCGAGCGTCACAAAGAAGAAGATAGGAAAAGGGCTGAACTAGCGGAGGCCAAAAACAGAGCTGACGCAATGCTTGCCGCAGCTGAGAAGGCGCTCAAAGATGCCGGAGAGAAGGCCCCCAAGGATATTAAGGATAAGGTCGAGGAGAAAATTAAGAATGTCAAGGATATTCTTGCAAAGGAAGGGGCAAGTAAAGAAGAAATTGAAGCAGCAACAAAAGAATTATCGGACACTTTAAGCCAGATTGGACAGGCAATGTACGCTCAACAACCAGGAAGTGCCCAATCTCAGGTTTCGGATGATGAGGAAAAAAGAAAGAAGGATAAAGATGGCAAGGAAAGGGAAGATGTGGAAGAAGGCGAAGTAGTTGAATAATAAAAAATTTTTTATGGTTACTTGTATGGAAATTTTATTAAATTACTTCTTAATTTCTTATTTTTACTAGACTTCTTTTGTTGGCTATTTTAGTTATTCCTAAAGGAAGGAATTTTTACTTTAATTCTTTGTTTAGTGCACAAAAAGATTATGGCAGGGAACGCGTTGGAGATAGTTTTTTTGACTACCTATCCGCCAAGGCGTTGCGGGATAGCCACCTTTAGCCAAGACTTGGTTAATGCCATCCAAAAAATCACCCTTAATCAGGTTAGAATAAAAGTTGCCGCGCTAGAAGACCCTTTTTCTCCTATTAAGAAGTATCCAAAAGAAGTTGAATGGACTATTTGTCAAGAGAAAGTTGAGGATTATAAGGATGTGGCTGAGAAAATAAATGCTAGAAAGAGTGTAGCCTGCGTCGTTGTCCAGCATGAATACGGTATTTTTGGCGGTATGTTCGGAAAAAATTTATTGGAATTCTTGAAACACATTAGAAAGCCTATCATTGCTGTGCTTCATACAATCCTTACCAAACCCCAAGAAGAAGTTCGTTGCCTCACTCAAGAAATTATTGATAGGGCAGACAAGGTTATAGTGATGACGCAGGATTCTAAAAGAATTCTTCTTAAAAATTATCAAAATGTTTCGAGCAAGAAAGTTTACATTATTCCTCATGGAATTCACCCAGTAGTTTTTCAGGAAAGTGGTTTTGTCAAGGAGCATTTGGGGTTTAGTGGAAAGATTTTAGCCTTAAGTTTTGGTCTACTTAATCCAAATAAAGGTATTGAGTATGTTATTCAAGCTCTGCCTCAAGTTATCGCTCATCACCCCAATCTTCTTTATGTGGTTCTAGGTGCCACACATCCTGTTGTCAAGCAAAGTCAGGGAGAAAGTTATAGAAAGTTTTTGATGAAAAAAGTTTCCGATCTTGGTATTAAGAATAATGTGAGGTTTATTAATCGTTATCTTTCTTTAAGGAAACTACTTTCTTTTATCCAGGCCTCGGATGTTTGCGTTATTTGTAATCTTGCGCACGACCAGTCTGTAAGTGGAACCTTGTCTTATGCATTAGGGAGCGGAAGAGCTGTAAATACCACAGGCTTTAGACAGGCAAAATATTTAGTAAAAAAAGATGTGGGTAGACTAGTAAAACCTTAAAATCCTGAATCGATAACTCAAGCATTTTTGGATTTATTATCAGACCAAGAGAACTTAAAACAAATGCACTGGAATGCTTACAGGGCAACTAGAAACATGCTTTGGAATAATGTTGCCGATGAGTACTGTAGGCTTATCTGCAATCGGAATTCAGATTCGAGAGTCTTTTTGCCACCTTTAAGTAAAAAACATCTTGAAAGAATGCTTGATGAGTTTGGACTGATTCAATTTACTAGTTCCTCTAAACCAGACCTGAGATCCGGGTATACGATTGATGATAATACTCGCGCACTGGTTACATATCTTTATTTGTTTAAACTCAAGTTTATCGAAGAACGCGAGCTTAGGGAGAAAACTTCCTTTTTCCTTAAAATTATTGAAAAAAGTAAGCAAGAAGATGGTAAGTTTTTGAATTATTTTGCCGGAAATAAGCTTGCTTCTGGTGTTAATAAAGAGTGGGATTTGGAAGATACTCAGGGAAGAATTGTTTGGTCGATGTGCGAACTTCTAGCTAGCAACTATTTTGTGAACTCAAACATAAATAAAAGGGCAAAGTCAATTGTGGACACGATTGTCAAATGTTTGGAGTCATTTTCTCACTTAAGGTCAATTGCGTTTTGTCTGTACCGCCTTTCTCTCTTACCCAGTAATTACACAGCTCAAAAAAAATTTTTGGCTAAAAGGTTAGTCTCGAGTTTTAAGAAAAGCTCAATCCCCGGTTGGAAGTGGTTTGAGGATAGTCTAACTTATGCCAATGGCATACTGCCTGCTTCCTTACTAAGGTATGCAAGATTGTCGGGTAATAGTGAAAGTCAAGGCGTGGGCATTGAATCTTTGGGGTTTTTGTGCAAAGAATGTTTTTGGGGAGATGTTTTTGTTCCGATCGGACAGAGTAAATGGTATAAAAAAGGCAAAGAAAGGTCGCTGTTTGATCAGCAGCCTGAAGAGGCATGCCATATGATTTTTGCCCTCTCCGAAGCTTATAAGCTCACTAAAAAGCCCCTCTTTAGAAAGTATCTTCGTAAAGTTTTTTTGTGGTTTTTGGGTAATAATATTTTAGGCCAGGCTCTTTATAATCCTAAAACAGGAGGCTGTTTTGATGGTCTTACTCCCCAAGGGGTAAATCGAAATCAGGGTGCTGAGTCTTTGCTATCATATCTTTTATCAAGGTTAATCGTCGAAGAGATGAAAATATGAATATAGTTTCAATAACCCCTTTACTCAAAGAAGCATCTTTTTTTAATGTAGCTGCCTGGCATAAAAGGGGTAGTGAAAACATCATCCTTGTAGGGAGGGAGCTGTCCCAGAAAGGTAGTCGTGGAGAGCCGGATGTTGGGAAGATTGTTCTCTATGAGATCAATCCCAAGGACGAAATTTTGCACAAAAGGGTGGTCTGGGAGCCTAAGTATGAAAGTTTTTATTTAGAGGACCCTCGTGCATTTGTATATAATGACGGAAGGATTGTAATAGGATTGACGGTTGTTCTACGAGCGAAAAGAGGTATTCAAACATTTCCTGGTTTGGCCACTGTTACCGGTGATTGGAATTCTTACTTTCCTCCTGTTACCTTAATTCAGACATTCGGTCCTGGGAAAAACATCACACCTATAATAGAAGATTATTTTCTATTCAGGCCAGATTCAGAACAATATACCCATAAACTTCTAGTCTTTTACTACAAAGACTCTTTACCTAAGAAAGTCGGTGACCTTTCTTTTCCAAAAAATCTTGCCTGGGCATCCTGGAAGATCGGAGCAGGATGTCCTCCGATTTGGATTAATGAAAAAAGAGGTATCTTTATAATCCATGGGATCTCAGTCAAGAATAGTAAGTATTGCTACAGTATTGGAATTAGTCTAATTAGGAAAGAAGGAGGTAGGTTTTTTGTGGATATTTATAAAGAGCCAATCTTAGATGGAGAAATGCTTAGAAGGAGTGTTAAAGTAAAGCAACTTAGACCGAAAGTAAGGAACGTTGTTTATGTATGTGGAGGATTGTTCAAGCCAAAGAATAACCTTTTACACCTTTATGTTAATGTCGGTGATTCTTCAACTTTTGACATCGCTTTTAGGTTGGATGATATCAAAAAAGCCCTCAAGCTTTAAAAAGAGACTCCCCGTGTAGGCAGCCCCTATTTAGCACTCTTATTGACAGAGTGCTAAATTAGTAGTAAGCTTTATGTTATATTTTTCCCAGACCTTACAAAAGTACATGTTTGAATGTAGAATTTAAGAAATATTTATAAATCTCAAAAAATAATATGGAAAACGACTTACAGTCACTTTTTAAACCACCAAGCCCCAAGGAGGCGCTCGATAGGTATACGGTCAATCTCACTGATCAGGCAAGAGAGGGGAAACTCGATCCCGTGATCGGAAGGGATACCGAGATAAGGCGGGTTATGCAGATTCTTTCAAGAAGAATCAAGAATAATCCCGTTCTAATAGGTAATCCGGGAGTTGGGAAAACTGCAATAGTTGAAGGTTTGGCACAAAGGATAGCAAGTGGGGATGTTCCGACCACTTTGCAAAATCGCGAACTTCTTATCCTTGACTTTGCCCTTTTGGTTGCAGGAACCAAATTTCGGGGAGAATTCGAGGAACGACTCAAAGCGGTAATCAAGGGAATTGAGGAGGAAGAAGGGAAATATATAATCTTTATCGACGAGCTTCATATGCTTGTTGGCGGTGGGGGCGCAGAGGGAGCAATTGACGCTGCAAATATTCTAAAGCCCTCTCTTGCCAGGGGGACTTTGAGGATGATTGGGGCAACTACCGTTGAAGAATATAGAAAATATATCGAAAAAGATGCGGCCTTAGCTCGCAGATTCCAAACCGTTTTAGTCGAGGAGCCGTCACTCGAGGATACAATTGCAATTCTAAGAGGAATAAAAGAACGCTACGAGCTTCATCATGGAATAAGGATTACCGATGATGCTTTAGTTGCTGCAGCAAAACTCTCCCAACGTTATATTACAGACAGATTCTTACCTGATAAGGCGATAGACCTAATTGACGAAGCTGCATCTAGCATAAGAATAGAGACAGAAAGTATGCCTTCGGAACTCGATCAACTTAAAAGAAGGCTTACCCAACTTGAGATTGAGGAAGCTGCTTTGAAGAAGGAAAAGGGAGAAAGTGCAAAAGTTAGGTTGGAGTCGGTCAGGGAAAATATTCAAAAACTGAAAAAAGATATTCAAGAATTTGAAGAAAAATGGAAGTTTCAAAGAAAGATAATACAGGAAATTCACGCAGTTCGTTCAGAGATAGATAGGTTGAAAGTTGAACTTGAAAAAGCAGAAAGAGAAGTTCAACTTGAAAAGGCAGCTGAAATCAAGTATGGAAGGCTTCCCAGTCTTGAGGCTAAACTTTCAGAACTTGAGAAAAGCTGGCAGGAAATTCCAGAAGAGGAAAGAGTCTTGCGGGAGGAGGTAAGTGATGAGGATATTGCTAAGGTGGTTTCGAGAATTACAGGAATTCCTTTAGGGCGTCTTCTTACTTCTGAATCAGAAAGACTTCTTAAACTGGAAGAAGTTTTGAAAGAAAGGGTGGTTGGTCAAGACAAAGCCTTGGTTCTTATTGCCAATGCCATTCGCCGATCGCGTGCCGGACTCAAAGAAGAGAAACGTCCAATAGGGTCCTTTTTGTTTCTGGGTCCAACCGGGGTTGGAAAGACCGAAACCGCCAAGGCTTTAGCAGAAGCACTGTTTAACGACGAAGATGCAATAATAAGGATTGATATGAGTGAGTATCAAGAGGCTCACACAGTTTCAAGGTTAATTGGTGCCCCTCCTGGATATGTGGGGTTTGAGGAAGGAGGACAGCTAACGGAAGCAGTAAGAAGACATCCCTACTCCATAGTTTTGTTTGATGAAGTGGAAAAAGCCCATCCCCAGGTTTTTAATCTCTTCTTGCAGATATTGGAAGACGGGAGGTTGACAGACGCAAAAGGATTTACTGTTGATTTTAGAAACACTGTAGTTATTATGACAAGTAACTTAGGAAGTGAGTTGATAAGTAAGTATTCAGAAAGGGATAGCGAGAAGTTGGAGGATTTAATGAAGGAACTTTTGGCAAAGACCTTTAAACCCGAATTCTTAAATCGCCTAGATCAAATTGTCTTCTTTAAACCGTTAACCAAGAAGGTAATGCTTGAGATAGCAAGGAAGACTTTAGAAAAAGCAGGACTTCTTCTTTCTGAGCAGAATATCAAACTTAAGTACGATGATGCTGTGGTACAATATTTTGCCCAAAAGGGTTATGATCCTGTATTTGGTGCAAGGCCATTAAGAAGACTTATTGAGCAAGAACTTTTAGATGAGGTATCTTTATTAATCTTGGAAGGTAAAGTTAAACCCAAGGACGAAATTTACTTGAAAGTTGAAAACGCGAGGTTAGAAATTGAACCTGTTTACAAAAATTAGGAAGATATGGCAGCAAAATCTGATTACTACGACATTTTAGGAGTTTCAAAAGATGCTACCCAAGAAGAGATAAAAAAAGCCTATAGGAAACAAGCGTTAGAATGGCATCCTGATAGACACCAGGGTGCAGACAAAGAAGTAGCGGAAAAGCGTTTTAAAGAGATAAACGAAGCGTACCAAGTTTTATCCGACCCCGAGAAACGCGCCGCTTACGATAGGTTTGGCCACGAAGCCTTTGCCCCAGGAGGAGGGGCTTCTTCTTGGTCGGGGTTTGGAGGTGCTGGTCCTTTTACTCAGACAGGTCGTTGGGGGCCTTTTACTTATACTTATACTACAACAGGCGGTGAATCCCCATTTGCTGGTTTTGACTTCGGAGATCCTTTTGAGATTTTTGAACAATTTTTTGGCGAAGCATCCCCTTTTTCTCGCACCCGAAGGGTTCCGCGGTATTCTATCACCATTGATTTTATGGAAGCAGTTAGAGGTGTGGAAAAGGAAGTTGAGATTGAAGGCAGAAAAAGAAAGATAAAGATTCCGGCAGGAGTAGATGAGGGGCAGAGAATAAGGTTTGAGGATTTTATTCTTTCGATAAATATAAGACCGCACGAGATTTTCGAAAGAGATGGAAAAGATATTTATGTTCGTGTGGCAATCCCCTATTCCTTAGCAGTTCTAGGAGGGCAAATTGAGGTACCTACAATTGACGGACCTGTGAAGATAAGGATAAGGCCGGGGACTCAAAGTGGGACGACGTTAAGACTAAGGGGTAAGGGTGTGCCAATCTTGCACGGCAGAGGAAGGGGCGATGAATATGTACGATTAATAGTTTCAGTTCCAGAAAAGTTAACTAAAGAACAAAGGGAATTGATCGAGGAACTTCAAGATAAAGGACTTTGATAAATGTTTGGTAATATTCTTCCTTTTTCTAAGAACTAGTTAAAAAGCCAATTTTACTCCCTGTCCTAACTCTTAAACAATTCTCCAATTTTCTAGATTCCTATTCAAAAAAAGAATTTTCATTTATTATTTATCACCTAGAAGTTTTCAATTTTCAATTTAAAGATTATTTTGGATGTAAAGGAGAGGATCTTTAAAAAGTCTGTAATTTTTTATTGACTGATTGAGGGTTTTGGAGTAGAATTCAATGAGGTTATAAGTTTAGAGGAAGGGGGTGGGAATGAAAGCCCACCTTTTTTAATAAGTTTAAAGTTTTTATAAAGATATGCAGAAACCCAGAACTGAATTTGCACAAGCATTAAGGGCGGTTGCTGCTGAGCGTGGTTTGGATTCTCAGGTAATTTTGGAAAGTATAAAGCAAGCAATAATTGCGGCATATAGGAGAGATGCTCGGGAACAAGGTGAAGATACTGAGGGAATGGATTTTGAGGTTGAGCTTGATCCGGTTAGTGGTGAGGCAAGAATCTTTGCTTGGCCAAAAGACCAACCGGACAAGAAAAGTGAAGTAACCCCCCCAGGATTTGGAAGGATAGCTGCGCAAGTAGCAAAGCAGGTAATTCATCAGAAAATTCGGGAGGCTGAGAAGGATGCAGTCATGAATGAATTTTTAGGAAGAGTGGGATCGCTGATTTCGGGAGTGATTTTGAGATTTGAAGGTTCTGATGTTAGAGTAGATTTGGGAAAAGCAGAAGGGGTTATGCCGAGGGAAGAAAGAATTCCAAATGAGCATTTAGCCCCTAACCAAAGGCTTACCTTCCTCTTGAAAGAAATTAGAGAAACCGCCAAGGGGAAGGTGATAATTCTTTCAAGAGCATCTCAGGATTTTGTCAAGAAGCTTTTTGAAAGGGAGGTTCCAGAACTTTCTTCCGGTGCTGTTGAAATTAAAGCAATTGCTAGGGAGCCTGGTCTTAGGACTAAAATGGCGGTTTTTTCAGGTCAGAGCGGAGTTGATCCAGTTGGTTCTTGTGTTGGGCAAAAAGGAATTAGGGTCCAGGCAGTAACAAATGAACTAGGAGAGGAAAGGGTGGATGTAATTCAGTTTAGAGAAGATCCCGCTGAATTCATAAAGGTGGCTTTAGCCCCTGCTGAAAATTTAATTGTCAAGCTTAATGAAAAGGAAAGAACTGCGGTAGTCCAAGCACCTGAAGAAGAGCTTTCTGTTGCTATTGGAAGGGATGGCCAGAATGCTCGGCTCGCCGCAAAGCTTACTGGTTGGAAGATCAAAATAAAGGTTGTACCTAAGGAAAAGAAGAAAAAAAAGGAAGCCAAGGTTGAGGAGAAAGAATCTGAAGTTCAAGGTTCTATTCTGTCAACCAAAAGCAAGGATTCCAAAATATAGGAGATTTAAGATGAGAGTATTATTTAAGTTTAATTTTTATGATTTTTGTGGAATCCGGAGGGAAAGGAGGTTTTACCAGTATGAAAAACGCAAATTCACCAACCCCTACTGCAGTACTTCGACCTCCAATTGTGGTGGTTTTAGGGCATGTTGACCATGGTAAAACGACCCTTTTGGATGCCATACGACAAACGGATGTTGCCCAAAAAGAGGCGGGGGGAATAACCCAAAGCATCGGAGCTTCAGTAATAGAAAAGGAGGGTAAGAAGATTACCTTTATTGATACTCCCGGACATGAAGCGTTTTCTAATATGCGTTCTCGTGGTGCGAAGGTAGCGGATTTAGCAATTTTGGTGGTGGCTTCAGACGACGGAGTAAAACCCCAGACAATAGAAGCATTAAGACATATAAGGTTGGCAAGAATTCCATTTATAGTTGCTGCGACAAAGGTGGATTTACCAACCGCTTCTGTAGAGAATGTCAGAAGCCAATTAGAGAAAGAAGGGGTTCTTTTTGAAGGAAGAGGTGGAGATGTACCCTTAATTCCTATATCAGCTAAGGAAGGTAAAGGGGTAAGAGAAATTATTGAGATGATCCTTTTAATTTCTGAACTTTATGAAATTAAAGGCGATCCTCAAGGCGGGCTTGAAGCTGTGATTATTGAGGTTGGAAAGGGTAGAGAAGGAATAACGGCGAGCGTTTTAGTTCGCAATGGAAAACTTCGTGTGGGCGACGAAATTGTAAGCGATGGAATACAGGCGAAAGTTAGGGCGCTTTTTGATTTTAGGCAAAGGCCAATTAAAGAAATTGGGCCTGGCGAGCCTGCCAAAATTTTGGGGTTTGAGGATTTGCCTAAGGTGGGAAGCTTAGTTTCACATAAAAAAAATATACCTATTTTAACCCCAACGGAATTCGAAGAAAGTGTAAAGACAACCCCTACCTCTAAAAGTGTACTTCCTATTATATTAAAAGCCAACAGCGCTGGATCGTTAGAGGCGATTTTAGCGAGTTTGCCAAAGGAGGTTTCGGTTATCAATTCAGGTGTTGGCGAAGTGACAGAGTCAGATGTTTTATTAGCCAAGCCTTCCCAGGCAAGGATTTTTTCTTTCGGCTTAAAAGTTCCAGGTCAAGTGTCGAAATTAGCAGAAAATGAGATGGTGATAATTGAAAGCTTTGAGATTATCTACGAACTTTTAGAGAGGCTTGAGGAGTTAATAAAAGAGGGAAAGGTAGAAGTGCTGGGCGTTGGTAATATTCTTAAAGAATTTGTGTTTGAAGGGAAAAGAGTTGCGGGTTGCAAGGTTAGTTTAGGAAGGATAAACATTAAGGATGTCTTGACACTAAAGAGAGGCGAGGCAATCTTGGGCGAGGTAAAAATCCTTTCGCTGAGAAAGGGTAAGACTGATGTTTCGGAGGTTAAGGAAGGTGAAGAATGTGGTATCCTTTTTACCCCCCAACTTGATTTCAGGGTGGGTGATATGCTACTATCACTGCGCAAATAATTTTTAATAGAGTAGGTTTAGGAATTTTCGTCTTAAGAAAAAACAACAATAAAATTTATGGAAGATTCATTTAGGTCAATAGTTGACAGGTCGAAATCCATTCTTATTGTTCTTCCAACGAAGTTGGATCTTGACCAGGCTGCTTCAGGACTTTCTCTTTATCTTGCCCTGAAAGAGATTAAGGAAACTAATATCTATTGCCCTTCTCCGATTACTGTGGAGTTTAACCGTTTGGTGGGAGTAAATAAAATTTCTCAAGAGATTGGAAATAAAAATTTAGTTATTAAATTTGTGGATTATAAAGCAACTGATATTGAAACAGTTAGTTGGGATATTGAGAATGGAGAGTTTAGTCTCACGGTTGTTCCTAAAGAGAATGCCCTTCCTCCTACTAAAGAGCAGGTTAAAATTTTGTATGCTGGAATAACTGCGGACTGTGTCATTCTTATTGGAGGAACAGACGAATCAGATTTCCCTTCCCTTTTTTCAGGACAATTAAATCCTTCAAATATTCTCCATATTGGGACTAAGGATATCCAATTTTCAAGAAGAAAAAGCTACGCTTCTTTTTCAAGACCCGCGCCATCTATTTCAGAGGTGGTGGCTGGTATTATCAAGCAAAGTAACTTAAGACTTGATGAGGATATATCAACAAACCTCTTAATGGGAATCGAATTTGCCACTGAGACCTTTACTTCTCCCCAGACTTCTGCAGAAACATTTGCCCTTGTTTCTGAACTCCTGCGCTTGGGTGGAAAAAGACTACTTGCCTCTCCTTCCCTGCAAACTTACCCCCTTGTTTCAGGTTTACCACAAATGCCTCCGACTTTACATTTTACCCCTCCCTTGGAGATAAAGAAGAGGGATGCTTTTTTAAAAAAAGAGGAAGAAAAACCACAAGAAGAAGAAACCCAAGAAGGGCTAGGCGTGGATTCTAGTAAGAAAGATGAATCTCAAAAGCCTCCTGAAGAGTGGCTTCAGCCCAAAATTTACAAGGGCACATCGATTAGCTAAAAATTTAAATTATTTGGATTTTGATTTTTAATGCAAAAGTGTTATCATTACCTAAAACTTAGGTTAAAGACCAGGTTTAGCGATTGTCCGCTATACTTAGTCTTTTACTAAATGGCATTAACTAAAGAGGAGAAACAAAAAATTATTAGAGATTTTGCCCGTGAGAAGGGTGACACAGGTTCTCCTGAGGTGCAAATTGCGCTTCTCACAGCTCAGATAGATAAACTAGTAAAGCACCTAAAGGAACATAAGAAGGACTTTCATTCAAGAAGAGGACTTTTAAGTATGGTGGCGAAAAGGAGAAGATTATTAAATTATCTTAAAGAACAAAGCGAGGAACGCTATACTAATTTGATAAAAAAACTTAGTTTAGAGAAATAGCTTCAGGTGATTTGGTGAAAAAAAGAATTTAAGTAAGGATGGTTCTTCAAAGGGAAGTTCAAATTCGCCTAGCTTGAAGAAGCCTATCCAAGTTTAAATATTACCTTTTGTAGGTATTTGATTTAAGGCTAAAAACTAAAGATGAGAAAGATTGAAAAGTCTATAGAATTAGGAGGCAGGACCCTCACTATTTCTACAGGTCATCTGGCACAGCAAGCTACTTCAGCTGTGCTTGCCTCGTATGGAGAGAGTGTGGTTTTGGCTACAGTTGTTTCCAGACCTTTACTGACAGATTTAGGCTATTTTCCCTTGAGTGTAGAGTATCAGGAAAGGCTTTATGCCGGAGGTCGAATAAAAGGAAGTCGTTGGGTTAAAAGGGAGGGTAGGCCAACTGATGAGGAAATTCTTTCCGCTAGGCTAATTGATAGGTCGATTAGACCTCTTTTCCCTGAAGATTATAAAAAGGAAGTCCAGATTATAATTACTGTTTTGTCTGTGGATCTTGAAAATTCACCAGATGTTATTTCAACGGTTGCTGCAAGCGCTGCTCTAGCTATTTCAAACATACCTTGGGATGGACCGGTGGGGGTGGTTAGGGTTGGAATGAAGGACAGCGAGCTGATTGTTAATCCTACCGAATCCGAAATTAAGAATTCCAAGTTGGATCTTGTTGTCTCTTCTAAAGAAGATGCAATTTTGATGTTAGAAGCAGGTGCGTTTCAGGTTCCCGAGGAGGATATTTTAAGGGGTATAGAATTTGCCAAAGAACAAGCAAAAAAGATTACTGCTCTTATTAAAGAATTAGCTAGTGAAGTAAATCCAAAGAAGGAAAAGATTGAAAAGGAAATTTTTCCTTTAAGCCTTCAAAATAAAGTAGAAAAACTTGCAGAAGGTATAGATAATTTAATACCTCAGCTTGCGAGCAAAGAAGAAGGACTAGAAGCTCTAGATGAACTAAGAAGAAGTGTTGTGGAGTCTTTTGAGGAAGATGAGAAAGAAAAGGTGGCTAAATTCTTTGACAAACTTCTCAAAAAAAGGGTCAGGGATCTAATCTTGTTGGGGAAAAGACCTGATTCTAGAAAGCCTGAGGACATAAGAGAACTTTTTTGTCAGGTTTCCGTTCTTCCGCGAACTCACGGATCCGCCATTTTCCAAAGAGGTCAGACACAAGCTTTGAGTATAGTCACATTGGGAGCTCCTTCACTTGAACAACTTATTGAAACCGCAGCGGGTGAAGAAACTAAACGCTTTATCCATCATTACTCCATGCCTCCCTATTCAATTGGTGAGACTGGTAAGATAGGATTTCCTTCAAGACGGGAGATAGGACATGGTGCGTTAGCAGAGAGGGCATTACTTCCAGTTATTCCTGAGGAGGAAGAGTTTCCTTATACGATTCGTGTTGTCACGGAGATATTAAGTTCTAATGGTTCAACAAGCATGGCTTCGGTATGTGGGTCAACGCTTTCTCTCATGGATGCTGGAGTTCCAATAAAAGCTCCGATTGCTGGGATTGCAATGGGTTTGGTTGTGGAGAATGCTAGACATGTGATTCTTACGGATATCGTGGGTGTTGAAGATGCGAATGGAGATATGGACTTTAAAGTTGCTGGGAGTAAGGAGGGTATAACCGCTCTCCAGCTTGATGTTAAAACGCAAAGACTCACTCTTCCTATTCTTAAAGAAGCTTTGGAAAGAGCAAAAGATGCGCGTTTGAAAATTCTTGATGTGATGCTTAAGACTCTTGATAAGCCTAGAGAAAGTGTTTCAAAGTATGCCCCTAAGATAAAAATCATCCGAATAAACCCTGAGAAGATAGGAGATCTAATAGGTCCCGGTGGTAAGACTATTAGGAAAATACTTAACGAAACTGGCTCCCAAATTGATATTGATGAGGATGGAACAGTTTATGTTTCTGGGACAACTCATGAGGTGCTAACAGAGGCCATTCGGAGGATTGAAGCGATTACTAGGATACCTGTTCCAGGTGAGATTTACGATGGTGTAGTTAAAAGGGTTCAGCCTTTTGGGGTATTTGTTGAAATAGCTCCAGGAAAGGAAGGGTTAGTTCATGTTTCTGATATGAGTGAAGGATATGTAAAGGATCCTTCAGAGATTTTGAAGGTTGGTGATAAGGTACAGGTAAGGTTAAAAGAGGTTGATGAATTGGGGAGACTCAATTTTTCAATGGTTTTAGATCCGGGATTTGATGCCCAAAAAAAGCATAAAGGAGGTTTAAGAAGAGAAGGACACAGAGATTTTAAAAGAAGCTCCTCAAAACCACGCACTGCCGGGCCTCATTTTCCACGAAGTAGACTTTTGGGCGAGATTAAAAGGAAGTGACTTTTGTAGAACTTTAGAGATAATATACTTTTAGGATTTGTGATAAAGTTAAAGTAAGTCCCTATGTCAAAAATATCTGAGAGTTTAGCAAAATCTTCTCAATTAACCGAACAGGCAGAAATCCCTGAAGAACTAAAAAAGAGGATTTTAAATAGGCTCGAGCAACTGAGTTTTTTAGTCGAATCCCCTACATTTTTACCTGAATTTGATAGGATAAATAAATATATAGAATGGGTAATTTCTTTGCCCTGGAACAAAAGAACCGAAGATGTCCTTGATTTGGAAAGAGCTAGAGAAATTTTAGATAAAAACCATTATGGTTTGGCCGAGATAAAAGATAGGATTATTGAGTATATTTCTGTTATGAAGTTAAAAAGAGAAAGAGGTGAAGGAGAAGATGTGCTCCGTGCCCCTATCTTGTGTTTTGTAGGATTGGTTGGTACTGGAAAAACAACCATAGCCTCCTCGATCGCTGAGGCTATGGGAAGGAATTTTGCAAGAATCCCCTTTGGTGGTATGGGTGATCCTTTGGATCTGCGTGGACAATCAAGACTTTACCCCGAAGCAGAACCTGGGAAGATTATCAAGGCCCTAAGAACCACAGGATCAAAAAACTGTGTGATTTTGCTTGATGAGATTGATCGGGTAACTGAGCAAGGAAGATCTTCAATCATGGGCGTTTTGGTGGAACTTCTAGACCCTAAACAAAACAAGTCGTTTGTCGATCACTATATTGATTACCCCTTTGATCTATCCGAGGTGTTGTTTATAGCCACTGCGAATAACACACATAATATCTCAACAGCCGTGATGGACAGACTAGAACCAATAAAGATGCCTTCGTATACCGATGAAGAAAAAATAACGATAGCAAAAGACTATATGCTCCCAAAGATCCTTTATCAGGCAGGAGTTCCAAGGGAGTCTTTGGTTATCGATGAATCCACTTGGCCGTTAATTGTTAGGCCGTTAGGATTTGATGCTGGTATGAGGACATTGGAGAGGACTATTGAGAAAATTGTGAGAAAGGTCGCTAAAAAGATAGTATTAGGCCAAGGACAAAATTTTAAAATTACGCCTGATAATTTGAAGGAGTTTATGAGTCAGAGCTAATAAGCATTTTTCTAGAGGACTTTTTATGGATGTTAGAGAAAAAGTGAAAATTCTTGAAGCACTTAGAAACAGGATGGAGAAAGACAAAAATCTTCCTTTGAGAGAAAATGCGACAAATTTAGTCTTTGGTGTTGGGAATCCAGATGCAGATATTATGTTTATTGGAGAAGGGCCGGGTTTTTGGGAAGACAAAAAAGGGGAACCCTTTGTCGGAAATGCAGGAGCGTTTTTGAATCAACTTCTTTCTGGAATTGGAATTAGAAGAGAGGAAATTTATATCACAAACGTTGTTCACTATAGGCCTCCGGGGAACCGAGATCCAGAACTCGACGAGATAAGAGCCTTTCAACCCTATCTTGACGAGATTATTAAGACAGTGGGTCCTAAGATCATTGTTACCCTAGGGAGATTTTCAATGGGAAAGTTCCTGCCAGGTTCTAGAATATCTGATGTTCATGGTAAAAAATTTGAAATAAATTGGCAGGGTAGAAAGTTGGTAATAGTACCCATGTATCACCCAGCAGCAGGTTTAAGGAACGTTGAAATAAAAGAGCAGCTTTTCGAAGATTTTAAGAAACTGTCAAAGATCATCGCTGAAGTCAATAGGAAGGTTAAAACAGAAGGTGAACAACTAAGTATTCTTTGAAAGATGAGGAATCAGCTTACTTTATGTCATTAAAATTTATTGCAATTTCCGGCACTACAGACGTAACTGAAAACATGTATGTTTATGAATATGGTGAGGATTTGATTGTGGTTGATTGTGGCGTTGGATTTCCGGAATCCGAAATGTATGGAGTTGATTTGGTCATCCCTGATTTTTCTTATATCGTCGAAAATAGGCATAAGCTTAAGGGAATTCTTATTACTCATGGTCATGAAGACCACTTTGGTGCTTTACCATTTTTAATCCGAGAAGTAAGTGCACCTATTTATGCTACAAAACTTGTTGCCGGTTTCATAAAGGATAAGTTCTTGGAGTATGGGGAGAAGGTAGCGGAGGTTAGGGTTATTAACCCAGAAACCGATACCCTAGATATCGGTTCTTTTAGGATTACTCCTTTCAGAGTGTCGCATTCAGTACCGGATTCTGTGGGATATGCATTAGACACACCAGAGGGTATGATTTTCCATATTGCAGATTATAAATTTGATTGGACACCGGTTGATGGGCGCCCTTTTGACATTAAAAAGGTTGCACTCCTTGCTCAAGGTAGTGTGTTGGCTTTAGTCTCAGATTGTTTAGGATCTACTTCTCCAGGTTACACCAAGAGTGAAAGAGAGATTGAGAAAACAATTGAGGATATTGTGAGGAGGACAAGTGGACAAGTTTTTTTTACTACTATTTCTTCAAATATATCAAGAGTGCAACAAGCTTTGAATATTGCTGAGAGGCTTGGTAGATATGTTTCTTTTATTGGCAGATCAGTTGAGAGCAAGGCTTTGATTGCAAGTGATCTTAGTTATTTACATTATTCAAAACAAATGCTAGTTAATCCTAAGCGATTAAGGAAGTTACCCAAAGAGGAAAGGATGTATATAGTTTCTGGAAGTTACGGTCAGGTAGGCAGTGCTTTGTATAGGGTTGCGCTGGGAGAGCACGACTTGGTAAGAATAGAAGAAAAAGATGTGGTAATTTTTTCCGGTGATCCAGCTCCTCCCGGCACAAAAGATAATGTTGATTTTGTGGTTGATAGGTTATTTGAACTCAACTGTGAGGTTCATTACTACGATACACAAGAGGATCTTCATGTATCAGGGCACGGAAGTCAAGAAGATATCTCGATGCTTGCAAGTATAGTAAGACCAAAATATTTTATTCCTATTGGAGGTACTATAAGGCACATGAGGGCTTATCGTGATTTGATGGTAAAAATGGGGTTTGATGGTGAGAACGTTTTCGAGCCTCTGGCAGGTGGGGTAATTGAATTTGAAAGTGGAAATGGTATTTACAGGGGAGAGATTCCAGTGAGGGATGTTTTAGTAGATGGCTTGGGTATAGGAGATGTGGGGAATGTAGTTCTTAGAGATAGACAGAAACTTTCTCAGGATGGAATTGTTATTGTTCTTATACAAGTAGATAGGATAAGGGGAAAACTAATTGCCAAGCCTGAGATTATTAGCCGGGGATTTGTTTATTCTAAAAAAATGAAGGATTTGTTGATATCTTCAAGTAGGAATCTTGAAAAAAGGCTCAAAAGTAAAAAGAGTTTAAATAAAAGAAGCGCGAAAGATATTGCGATAGATTTTTTAGAACGCTATTTTTATGAGAAAACAAGACGAAGACCCATGGTGTTACCTTTAGTAGTTGAGGTGTAAGTTTTGATTCCTATGTAAATTAATATTATGTCCGAGGAAGAGAACCTTTCAGAGTCAAGAAGTGGTTGGGAATCTTCACAAACAGTTGGGACGAAAGAATATACAAAGGCAAAATAGGTAGAGGACTTCAAAAAAGGAAGGTACTTTATTGGAGGTTACAAGAAAGGCTTTTGAAGGACCCCAGAATTTTGATGAATCAAAAGCCAAAGAAAGATTTTTAAGAAACTATTTTGGGCTATAAGGTCTTAAGGAAGTATGTGTTTAAGAACCTGGACGAGTTAAGAGATTATTTTGAAGCCCTCAAGTTAATCGTTGGAGAAAAAACATTGATCCGAGATACAAGCTATTAATAGTAAATATTCGCCACCTTGATCATCTTGGAGTGGAGGTCTTATCTAGCAATCTTAGAGTCAAGGCGGAAGGAATTGAAACGCTGGCAAAATTTCCAGGACCTTTATAGGAGATTTTAGTTTTTCTGACTAAATTTTTGAAATCTGGCTAGTTTTTATAAACCCGACAAAGTTTTTTTTATACAAATTTGCTTTTATTAGGATTAAAATTGTTATAATGATTTCGCCTGTACCAAAATGAAAAGTAGAAGAAAGAGGTTAAAAGATAAACGAGCGTTTCGACCTAAGCTCAAAACAGCCACCGTCTTTTCTATTGTCCAAATTACCTTCTTTTTGTTAGCAGGATTGGTACTAATTTCTTTTTCAAGAAGGGGGCTTCTTCTTAATAGGATAAACGAGATTTTGTTTAGTCTATTTTCCTGGGCTAGTATTTTTTTACCCTTTATTTTTATTTCATTTGCGTTTCTAGTCTCTAGATTTAAGACCCCATTAGGGCAACCTAATGTAGTGATTGGGAGCTTACTTTTTTTTGTCTCTTTTGTTTCCTTGACAAGATCTGGGTTCTTAGGGGACAAAGCATTCGAAGGAATATCAGTCCTGGTAACTCCTATTGGTGCGTACATTGTTCTTGGAAGTACAACCTTGGTGGGAGTACTGATTCTTTTTAATACCTCTCTTGATCAGATTTTGGAGTTTTTAGTTAGATTTTATAGGCAATTTATCGTGAGGGAGGGAGGTGTGAAAAAGAAGCTCGATATTTTTGGTAAGACCCCTCTCAACGTTATAGGAGAAGGAGTTAAATCCACAGCTTCTTTGAAAAACACTGAGATACAAGATTCTTCAAAAATTAAAACTACTCAGGATTTACTGGTGCAAGATAAGTTGATAAGTAATGTTCCGGGTGAGGAAAAAATCTGGAAATATCCGCCATTGGAACTGCTTTCAGAAGGAGAAATAGGAAAAGCAGATAGGGGCGATATCAAAGAGAATGCTGCAAACATTGAACAGACGCTAGAAAGTTTCGGTATTACCGCTAAAGTTGTTGAAGTAAATCTAGGTCCAGCAGTTACGCAGTATGCCCTCCAGGTTGGTCTTGGGACTAAGCTTTCAAAAATCACAGGTTTAGAGAGAAATCTTGCCCTTGCTTTGGCTGCGCCCACTGGAACGATTAGAATTGAAGCCCCCATTCCAGGACGTTCCTTGGTTGGAATAGAACTTCCCAATAGAAGTCCGGAGTTTGTTCCTTTAAAGAAAATGTTGGAGTCTGACACCATGAAGAAAAATCCCAGTAAGCTTGCTGTTGCGTTGGGTTTAGATGTTTCTGGGAAACCTGTTGTTGCTGATTTATCTCGAATGCCTCATGTGCTTATTGCTGGTCAAACAGGTTCTGGCAAAAGCGTTTGTATAAACACCTTTCTTTGTTCTATGCTTTTTAGGGCAAGTCCCTCGGAGGTTAAATTTATACTTGTTGATCCCAAAAGAGTGGAACTTACTAACTATAATGATATTCCTCATCTTTTAACACCAGTGATTGTTGATCCCAAGAAGGTCATTTCAGCACTTAATTGGATTCAAGAGGAGATGGAAAGACGTTATAAGCTTTTTGCGCAAGCAGGCGTAAGAAACATTCAAACCTACAACGAAGTGAGCGGATTTCAAACTCTCCCCTATATAGTTTTGATAATTGACGAGTTGGCCGAGGTTATGCTTTTTTCACCTGTCAAAGTTGAGGACGCGATAACCAAGATAGCTCAGATGAGTAGAGCTGTGGGGATTCATATGGTACTTTCTACTCAACGCCCCTCCGTTGAGGTGATTACAGGTTTAATTAAGGCAAATATCCCATGTAGAATCGCGTTTGCAGTTCCATCCCAAGTTGATTCAAGGGTGATTTTAGATATGCAAGGTGCAGAAAAACTTCTAGGGCGAGGTGACATGCTTTATCTTCCCCCGGATGCAGCAAAGCCTTTGAGAATACAAGGTGCTTATGTGAGCGACAAGGATGTAAATGCCTTGGTTACTTTCTTAAGAGGTCAGGGAATGACTCCGCAATATGCTCCAGAAATTACAGTTGAAGCCGAATCCGGAGGTTTGACAATCCAAGGAGTGAGTATGGAGGTTGATGAACTTTTTAGAAAGGCAGTTGAGCTGGTTTGTCAATATGAGAAAGCATCAGCAACACTTCTTCAAAGAAGACTTTCAATAGGTTACGCCCGGGCTGCCAGAATTTTGGATCAATTAGAGGAGGCAGGTGTGGTTGGGCCACAAGATCCTTCCAAACCCTCCAAACACAGAGATGTTCTAATTAGAAATCCAGAGGAGGTTTTTAGTAAAAACATAAGCCAGGGTCAAGTGGATTAGAGTAGAATAACCTTTTAATTTAAAAAGATTTATGTATGAACGAGTATTTTAATAATATTTATCCACTTTGTTGAGTTTGTCCTATTTATGAAGTCTATTGGTGGAATAATCAAGGAAGCACGTGTCAAAAAGAAACTTTCCAGGGAGAGGCTTGAGAAAGAAACTAAGATTAAAAAAGAGTTCATTGAAGCCTTAGAAAAAGGAGACTGGGGAAAGTTGCCAGAATATCCAGTAGTCGTGGGTTTTGTCAAGAGTCTTTCGTCCATCCTTAAACTTAACGAGTCTTTTCTTCTCGCCCTTTTAAGAAGAGACTATCCCCCGAGGGAAGTTAAGATAAATCCCAAAGTGGAGATTCCCGAAAAGTTTGTTTGGACTCCAAGGTTAAGTTTTATTTTGGGAGTAGTTTTGGCTGGCTTGTTTATTGTAGGTTATTTGATTTATGAATATTTTAATTTTATAAAACCGCCTGAACTTTTGATAGAGTCCCCTACAGAAAATCAGAAAGTATTTGGAAAGGTGCTTATCGTCAAGGGGAAAACTGATCCTGATGCTGCTGTTCTTATAAATAACCAGCCAACATTAGTTGGAGAGGATGGTAGGTTTGAAGCTGAAATCGAGATTTCAGAAAAAACTTATGAGATCGTGGTGTTGGCTAAATCTAGGGCTGGAAAAGAGACTGTTGTTAGACGTAAGATAGAACCAAATTTAAAAAGTTAGGTAAGTCTTTAAGAAATTTTAGTATAAACTTGGACAAGCATAAAATAAGGAAATATGGATGGACTACAAAAGTTACTTGCAGTAGTTATAGTCTCTTTAACGATTCTTCTTGTGATAGTGGGAGTGCAGGTTGTTTTAATAATTCTTGATTTAAGACGTACCTTAAAAAGATTAAATAGCATCTTAGAAGACGCTATCCTGGGAGGAGGATTGATAAGACCAGAAAAGATCACTGGGATTTTAGAGCTTTTTGGTAAAAATAAAAAGATGGAGAAATTGGGTGAAGGTGAGGTAAATGTAGGCAGCTCCCGAACTAATGAGCCTGAAAAGGGTTAAGTTTTCTTTAATAAATACCTCTTGCAGGAAACTCGTACTTGGATCTTTCTTGAGTTTTTAATCTGGATTCAAACTTCTATCAACGCTATAATTCAATTCAATATGGAGTCAAGAAAAGTTAGAACTAAATTCATAGAGTTTTTTAAGGAATTTCCCAGAAATCATATTGAAATAGCCCCCGCCCCTTTAGTCTTGGAAGATGATCCTACAACCCTTTTTATTTCTTCAGGAATGCAACCCCTAGTCCCCTACCTTATGGGTGAACCTCACCCTTCGGGCAAAAAAAGACTTGTTAACTCCCAGCCATGTATACGTACTGTTGATATAGAAGAGGTTGGTGATACTCACCATCTTACTTTTTTTGAAATGCTTGGCAATTGGAGTTTTGGTGACTATTTCAAGAAGGAACAGTTGGTCTGGTTTTTTGAATTTTTGACCCAAAAGTTAGGTTTACCCAAGGAAAGGTTGTGGGTGACTGTTTTTAAAGGTGATAAAAATGTTCCCAGAGATGAAGAATCAACTCATATTTGGAAAAAGATAGGCATTCCCAAAGAAAGGATTTTTTATTATGGAGTGGAGAAAAATTGGTGGAGTAGGAGCGGGACACCCGATGAAATGCCTATTGGAGAAATAGGTGGTCCAGATTCAGAAGTTTTTTACGATTTTGACCCTGATGCTAAAAAAAAGATTCATGAGAATTCGGAAAACGCCTCTCGTCCTTGCCATCCTAACTGTAACTGTGGAAGATTTTTGGAAATAGGAAACTCCGTTTTTATTCAATATAAGAAGGTTGAGGGTAGGTTGCAAGAACTGCCTCAAAAAAATGTTGATTTTGGAGGGGGTTTGGAAAGGATTACTGCAGCTACTAACGATGATCCGGATGTTTTTAAGACTGATCTTTTCAAAAATCTTTTGTTGGAGATTGAAAAACTGACCGGTTTAGAGTATGAGAAGAACAAACCAGAGTTTAGGGTAATAGCGGATCATATACGAGCGAGTGTTTTTTTAATAGCAAACAAGGTACTTCCTTCAAATAAATTACATGGCTATGTGTTGCGAAGGCTGATAAGGAGAAGTGCAGTCAAGTTTTATCAGCTTGGACAGGGAATAGTCTCCATACCTCAGCTAAAGGACCTTGGGGACGAAGTAATAAGGACTTATCAAGAAATACTTCCTGATAGTGGAATTTTTAGAAAAGAGGTAGAAAATGTCTTAGAGGAGGAACTTTTGAAATTCAGTAGGAGCCTTGAGTATGGTCTAAAAATTATTGAAGAAAAAAAAGAGATTGATGCTAAGATTGCCTTTGACCTATACCAGACTTATGGTTTTCCGTTTGAGGTTACCAAGGAATTAGCCCAAAAAAAGGGTTTGAGATTAGACGAAAAGGAGTTTGAGAGAGAATTTCAAAAACATAGGGATTTAAGTCGTACAACCTCAGCGGGAGTATTTAAAGGAGGACTTGCTGATAATTCACCTGAGACAATCAAGCTCCACACAGCAACGCATCTTTTATTAGCCTCTTTAAGAAAGATACTGGGTGAGCATGTTATCCAGATGGGACAAAACATAACTAAAGAAAGAAGTAGATTTGATTTTCCTAATCCCGAGAAATTAAGCGATAGCCAGCTTAAGGCAGTCGAAGATATGGTTAATGATGTTATCGAGAAGGACCTACCCGTCAATTTTCAGATCATGCCTAAAGACAAGGCTTTAAAAACTGGAGCCATACATGCCTTTAATGAGAAATACGCTGATATGGTAAAGGTTTATTTTATCGGAGAAAGCTTAGAGAATGCGTTCAGTAAAGAATTTTGTGGAGGACCTCATGTTTCTCGTACTTCTGAGATAGGGCGTGTTAAAATTAAGAAGCAGGAAAAAGTAGGAAGTGGGCTTATTAGAATTTATAGCGTTTTAGAAAAATAGAGGAAGTTTATAAATAATCTTTAAGCATCCGAATTTTTGAATTTTGGATTTAGTGGGATGTAGGAAGTAGTCAGGAATTAACCGTTGGGATTTTGAGGAAAGGATATTTTAAAAAGGAGTTTATAGATTTTTTTAGTCTCAAAAATAAGGGATATGAATTTTAAAAAATTTCTGCCCAAAGAATCTTTCGGAGATTCGGAAGAATATTATTGGTCATTAATAATTGAGCCAGGTTGGGTAACTGCAGGCATATGGAGGATTTTTGAAAATAGTACGCAGGTTATTGCAAGCAGTAATTCCTGTCCTTGGCAAGAAGACCCGGAGTTGGTAGATGCAGCGGATTCCGCATTATCCTCCGCGATTCAAAAGTTCAAACCACAAGAGCGTGAACCATCAAAGGCTGTCTTTGGTTTTCCCTCATCTTGGATTTCAGGCGACCAAATCAAGGAAGAATATCTTGAAAAAGTAAAGTCTTTATGTTCAGAACTATCCCTTACTCCTATAGGATTTGTTGTTATATCTGAAGCTATAGCTCACTTTATCAAGAGTCAGGAAGGTGGTGCAGTTAATGCAGTAATAATTGGAGTCTATAAAGACAATATTGAAATCTCTGTGTTTAAGTTTGGAAATTTAGTAGGCACAAGCAATGTCGCAAGAAGTGTATCTTTAGCTGACGATCTTATAGAGGGCCTTTCGCGTTTTGTTGGTGTAGATCTCCCTTCAAGGTTTGTGCTTTACAACGGCAAGGAAGGAGAATTAGAAGAAGCTAGGCAGATGATTTTGAATGTAAAGTGGGAAGAGCAAGACAAGTTAAAGTTTTTTCATACACCAAAGGTTGAAATTATTGACCCTATAAATAAGGTAAGCGCTGTGTCACTTGCTGGTGCGGCGGAAATAGGAAAGGCAACTTCGATAAGTTTAGCCAAAGAGAATTTCCCAGAGGAGGCTTCCGTGGGGGTTGATGAAACAGCCAAGCCTAAAGAAGATGAGGAGGAAGAAAAAGTTTCTCCTCAAGAAATGGGTTTTGTTTTGGAAAAGGATGTGTCAGTATCCCAAGCAAAAGAAGAAGAGGTTTCTCAGTTGCCTCCTTCACCTGACTATCTTCAAGTAGATGAATTTTCAAGCTCAAAAACCCAAATAGACACTTCGGTTTCAAATTCCAAGGTCTCGTCTTATTTGGTTGGTGTAATAAATGCTATAAAGAGAAGGTTGAAAGAAGGTATTTTGCAAGTTCTAAGTTTTCCTATAAATCTTTTCAGAGGTCCAGTAAAAACACCCATTTTTTACGGATTTTTAACCCTTTTTATTTTTATGGCTTTAGGATTTTTGTTCTGGTGGTTTTATCCTAAAGCTGAAATAACAATTTATGTAGCACCTCGGTCATTGAAGGAGGAGATTGATATAATAGTTAGTAATACTCAAGACTTAAGCCAAAATTCGGAGGCATTGGTTGTTGGAGGCAGAATTGAGGAAGTAGAGGTTTCAGGAGAAAGAACTAGGGAGACAACAGGTACAAAAACCGTCGGAGAAAAAGCAAAGGGCGAAGTTACTTTTTATAGGGTTGGGCCAGAGTTGACTCTTCCTACAGGGACGATTATTCATGGTCCGGATGACCTTGATTTTATACTCGATACGACATTGACTGTTGCTAGTGGGAGTGCAAGTTCGCCAGGAACTGCAAAAGGTCCGGTTACGGCTGAAGACATTGGTGCACAGTACAATCTTGCCTCGGGTACAAGTTTTAGTGTTGCAAACTTTTCCACTAACGATGTTGAAGCAAAAAATGAAAACGCATTTAGTGGCGGTTCAAGCCGTGAGATAAGTGCAGTTTCCGAGAAAGACCGCGAACTTCTAAGCAAAGAGTTGGAAGATGAACTTTTAGATAAAGCTAAGCAAGAATTTCTGAAAAAATTATCAAGCGATGAATTTTTTATCGAAGAATCAATTAGTGTTTCTTCTTCTTCCGAAGAATTTAGTAATAAGGTAGGTGATGAAGCTACTAGTTTAAAGCTCCTTTTAACCTTAAAGGTTAAGGGGGTTTTTGTTAAGAAGGAAGATTTAGTCAGAGTTTCTCAGGAAAAGCTTTCGGAAAAATTACCTGAGGGTTTTGTCCTCAAGAGTGAACAAATGAATTTCAGTTTTGATGTAAAAACTATGAAAGATAATTTGTATCAGTATAAATTAAAAGTTTCCGCAAACCTTCTGCCTAAGGTTGATACTGATAAGGTAGTAGAAAGGGTTAGAGGGCGGTATATCGATGTAGCGGAGGAGACATTGGAGAAGGAAGTACCTGGGTTTGTAAGGGCAGAGATTAGGATTCGGCCTACCTTTCCCGGTAGGTTAAAAACTCTTCCTCATGTCGCGAAAAATATTGAGGTAGAATTAACTGCGGAAAATCAATAGCAAAATTGGTTATGGCACAGAAGATTATTCTAAGAATTTGTGCGGTGATTATGGGATTATCAGGTGTTGTTATATTGTTTTCGAGTCTTTATCCTATCTTTTCCTACGAATGGGAGTCCGCTCGCCGCTACCCTTTACTTATCAGTCCTTTGGTAGATGCAGATAAGGCTAGTTTTAAATTTTCCCAAAAAGACTATACCCAAGCAAGGAACTGGTTTGAGGGGCTTAGTGAGAAGGATTTTAATTCAATCCCGGTGAAATACTACTCGATTACAATTCCTAGGTTAAATATTCAAAGTGCAATTGTCAAGGTGGGCGGAGATGATCTTTCACAAAGCCTTATCCAATACGCAGGTACAAGTTTCCCAGGAGAAATTGGAAATACAGTTATTTTCGGACACTCAGTTTTACCAATTTTTTACAATCCCAAAAATTATCTCTCAATATTCTCAACTCTTTATAAGCTTGATAAGGGTGATTTGATCTATGTGGATTTTGATGGGGTTACTTACCAATATGAAGTTGAGGAAATGTTTGAAGTGTTACCCACAGAGTTGGGAATTCTAGAGCAAAATTCAAGCTATAGCTACCTAACTTTGGTAACCTGTACACCCCCAGGAGACCCAAGAAAACCCAAAAGGTTAATTGTCAGGGCAAGACTAGCAAGACCCACAGAAGCAAATGCAGATATTAGGAGTTGATTTTGGAAAAAAGAAAATTGGACTAGCTTTGGCTGATAGCGATTCTGGAATTGCGCAGCCTTACACTGTTTTTAGATTTTATTCTTTTGAGGATGTGCTAAGAAAAATCCGAAATGTCATTCAATTGGAGAAAATAGACTTGTTGGTTTTAGGGATTTCTGAAGCTAGGATGGCTAAAGAAACGCTGGAATTTGGGAAAAAGGTTAGAAAGAGATTGCGTATTCCGATTGTTTTTCAAGACGAGACTTTGACTTCCTATGAAGCAAGGCAGCTTTCAATCAAGGCTGGTATAAGGAGAAAAAAAAGGAAGAAGTTTGAGGACGCTTATTCTGCAGCATTGATTCTTCAATCGTATTTGGACGAAAAGTTAGCTAAAAAAAGGAAAGGCTGATAGTTTGGAAGTTTTCAATTTATGTTATACTAAAAGAAAAGATGTTTAAAAATGTCATTGCACCAATTCAGGCGTGGCTAATTTCTCAAGGGAGATGTGTGGCAGATGGCCAGCCTTTAGCGAAGGCTAAGAGGGAAAAAAGGAAAGATGGCACCTTTAAAGTAACTCATTCTTGCGGAAGAATTTATATTTATAATCCCAAAACAAAAACTTACCGTAGAGCTCTTATTGAAGAAGTATAATTAATTTTTATTTTTTGACTTCACACTAAACTTTAGATAAAAGTCAATAGTTTTATTGAGGCCTAAGTTTGTTTAATTTAAAACTTTTTTAAATTTTTAGAAACATTTCGCCTTGTCAACGATCCTTAAAATCATAAGGTAAAATTGTTTCAATAAATCAACAAGATGAAAAAATCTATATTTTTTTTGATAACTTTCCTTGCCTTTATTTTAGTTGGAACTTTTAGCACTTATTTCTGGTGGAAAAACGAGAGTGAAGCTGTATCTAAGACAAGTAGTCAAAGACTTGATTTCTTAATACTCAAAGGACAAACCGCAGAGAATATAGCCCAAGAACTTTATAAGAAAGGCTTGATAAGAAACCCGAAAGTATTTAAATTTTATGTGCAATTAAAGGGTTTATCTGGAAAGATCCAAGCAGGCAGATATTCTCTTTCTCCTAATCTTTCCTTGATAGAGATTGTGGATCAACTAGTAAAAGGTCCGAGAGATGTTTGGGTGACTATTCCTGAAGGATTAAGAAGAGAAGAAGTGGTCGAGCGTTTGATAAAGGGACTTTCAAAAGAAGCTGAAGAGGAAGATAAATTTAGACAAGATTTTTTAGCATTAACGGAGGATTCCGAGGGTTTTCTTTTTCCAGACACTTATCTTTTTTCAAGAGAAGCGGATGCATCTTTAGTTGTTTCTACGCTAAAGAATAATTTCACCAAAAAGGTACAGGGACTAGAAGACAAAATATCAGCTTCACGGCTTTCGTTTAGAGATTTGGTGATTCTTGCCTCGATTGTAGAAAGAGAGGCGCGTGAAGACGAAGAAAGGCGTGTAGTTGCAGGAATCCTTCTTAAAAGATTAGAGATTGGGATGCCACTTCAGGCGGATGCTACAGTACAGTATGCAGTGGCAAGTATAAAGTGTAAGGTAGAGAGCAAAGATTGTGAGAATTGGTGGCCAATTTTGATACGCGAAGATTTAAAGGTGGATTCTCAATATAATACTTACAAGTACCCAGGACTTCCTCCTAACCCTATTACAAATCCCGGCCTTTCTTCAATTGAAGCGGTAGTATCACCCATCGAAACAGACTACTTATATTATTTGCATGATCCTCAAGGAAATGTTCACTACGCAAAGACATTAGAAGAGCACAATGAAAATGTAAGAAAATATCTAGGAAAATGATTAATGTTTTGTCTTAAGTCAATTTTTTAAATTCCAAATTCTAAATCCTAAAAAATTCAAATCACAAATAACAAAACACAAAACACAAACAAATTCCAAAACACAAATTCCAAACAACTATTAATGGTTAATAATTAAGAAATCCTAAATTTCTGCCTAGGTGGCAGACAAGCTAAACCCTAGAAAAATTCCAAATCCTAAATTCTAAACAATTACAAATCACAAATAACAAAACACAAACAAATAACAAATTACAAATGACAAACAACAAAATTTTTTAAATTCCAAATTCTAAATTCTTACTTATTAATTAGAATTTTTTAATTTCGAACTTTGAACTTTAATTTTCAACTTTTAACTTTAAACTTTTAATTTATTTGTAGTTTGTCTAGAATTTGGAATTAAAAATTTAGTAAGTAACTAAAAATGTACATAGTTTCTACAAGGATCTTGACAACTTGATTTTCTAAGCTATAATCCAGCATAGGCGTACAAAAGTACGTTAAATTTTTTTGTCCCAGACAAGATCTGGGACTTTGAATTTAAAAAACATACCCAATGTCGCCTAAAACCGATAGGATTTGCTTCGAAAAAGAGGAAAAGTTTCTTCCAAAATTGGACTTATCTAGTGTTCAAAAGGAATCTTGGGATTGGTTTATTAGGGAAGGGATCTCAGAAGAGATTTCAGAAATTAATCCTATTGATGACTTTACTGGTAAAAACTGGCAGCTTATTTTAGAAAATCCTGAATTAGACGTAGCAAAGATCAATCCGCGTATTGCTTCACAAAAAGGTTTAACCTATTCAGTTCCCTTGAAAATTACTGCCACCCTTATAAATAAAAGAACTGGCGAGAAAGTAACCCAGGAAGTCTTTTTGGGTGATATACCCCAGATGACCCCTCGTGGCACATTTATCGTAAACGGGGTGGAAAGGGTAGTTGTAAATCAGATTGTCCGAAGCCCTGGTGTTTATTTTTCTGGAGATCTTGACGCCTCAAGTGGTAGGATGCTTTATAAATCCGAGATTAGGCCACTGCGGGGTTCATGGCTGGAATTTGAGGTTGAAAGAAATGACGTGATTTCTGCACGTATAGACAGGAGAAGAAAGGTTCTAGCCACTATTCTTCTTAGGGCTGTCGGTATAGAAAGTGACGAGGAAATATTGGCCTTGTTTGAGGGTGTTGATAAAGATCAATATCATAAGTACATTTCGGCAACCCTAGAGAAAGATCCAACAAAAACTAGAGAGGAGGCTATTATTGAGATTTATAGAAAAATGCGCCCGGGTGAACCAGCAATCTTAGAGAATGCTGAAAATTTACTTAAGAACCTTTTCTTTGATCCCCGCCGTTACGATCTTGGAAAGGTGGGTAGATTTAAAATTAACAAACGCTTAAAGATAAATATCCCAAATGAAAAGGCAAATTGGGTTCTTACTAAAAATGATATTGTTGAGACACTTTTATATCTCATCAAGCTTCAGAATGGGGAAGGAAGTGTTGATGACATTGACCATTTGGCGAATAGACGCTTAAGAAGAGTTGGAGAACTAGTTGCCACTAATGCCTTTAGGGTGGGACTTTTAAGACTAGAAAGATCGATTAAGGAAAAGATGAGTCTAATTTCTCCTGAGGACAAAGTGATGCCTGCAACCCTTATTAACGCCCGACCATTAATTGCAGCGTTGAATGAATTTTTCCGTTCAAGCCAGTTATCTCAAATACTGGATGATACCAATCCCTTATCTGAAATTGATAACTTAAGAAGAGTTTCGGTTTTGGGACAGGGGGGAATAAGCCGGGAAAGAGCCTCGTTTTCTATTCGTGATGTTAATTCCTCCCAATACGGAAGGATTGATCCGGTAAGAACGCCAGAAGGTCCAAATATTGGACTAGTAACATATCTTGCTCTCTATGCAAGGGTTAACGAGTACGGATTTATTGAGACACCTTACAGAAAAGTAGTTAAGGTTAAAGATGAGAAAAAAGTTAGGGTTAAAATTACCGATGAAATTGTTTATCTTACTGCGGATGATGAAGAGGAATATCATATTACTACCTCAAATGTTGCCACCGATGCTTGGGGATATATTTTAGAGAAAAGAGTCCCTTTCAGATATAAAGGGTTGGTAACTGAGGGTCCTGTGGAACTAGTGGATTTAGTGGATGTAACGCCTCGCCAGGTCGTTGGTTCTTCAACCTCTCTTATACCCTTCCTTTCACACGACGAGGGTAATAGGGCTTTGATGGGAGCTAACATGCAGTGTCAAGCAGTGCCGCTTATTTCTCCTGAGGCGCCAATCGTTGGCACGGGGATGGAAACTGAAGTTGCTCAAGCGATGGGTAGGTTTGTTAAGGCACGCCATGAAGGGGAAGTAATTTATGCTGACAGCGAGAAGGTAATTGTGAAGTTAAAAAGAAAGTTGGATGAAAGTCAGATAAATAAGATTAACAACTCAGAGGAAGTTGAGATTAGCGAGAACGGTGATCAAGAAATTTATTATTTAACTAAGTTTAAACGAACCTCAAACTCTACATGCTACAACCAAAGAGTAATAGTTTCAGTAGGTCAGAAGGTTAAAGAAGGAGATGTCCTTGCTGATGGGCCAGCAATTGATAAAGGGGAATTAGCTTTGGGTAGAAATCTACTTGTCGCTTATATTTCTTTTGAGGGGTATGGGTTTGAAGATGCAATCTTAGTTTCCGACCGCCTGGTTAAGGAAGACCTTCTTACTTCGATTCATATTGAGGAGTATGAGGCAGATGTAGTTGATACGAAGCTCGGACCCGAAGAGCTTACCAGGGATATTCCAAATGTAGCAGAGACTGATCTTGCTAATTTAGCAGAGGATGGCATTGTGGTGATTGGTGCAGAGGTGGGTCCGAATGACATTTTGGTTGGGAAGATTGCACCAAAAGGTGAGACAGAATTAACTCCTGAAGAAAGACTTTTAAGAGCGATTTTTGGAGAAAAGGCGAGGGAGGTTAGAGATACTTCCTTGAGAGTTCCTCATGGAGAAAGGGGGATTGTTGTGGATGTTCAGATTTTGGATAGGGAAAAAGGAGACGAGTTAGGTCCCGGAGTGATTAAGAGGATAATTGTAAAGGTAGCTCAGATTAGGAAGATTACAGTAGGAGATAAGATTGCAGGACGTCATGGGAATAAGGGAGTTATAGCAAAAATAATGCCTATCTCCGATATGCCTTACTTGGAGGACGGCACCCCAGTTGATGTTATTATTTCACCCTTGAGTGTTCTTGCAAGAATGAATCTGGGACAGCTTCTAGAAACACACCTGGGTTGGGCGCTTTCTAAAAGTGGGTTAAAATGTGCAGTTCCTGTTTTTACCAAAGTTCCAGAGGAAGTTATTGTTGGTGAACTTAAGAAGGCAGGGCTCCCTGTGACTGGAAAAGCGAGGCTTTACGACGGGAAGACAGGGGAGCCTTTTAAGGAAGATTCTGTTGTTGGTGTGGGTTATATTCTAAAACTTAAACATATGGTTGAAGACAAAACTCATGCTCGCTCTACAGGTCCTTATTCTTTAGTAACTCAGCAACCCCTTGGTGGTAAAGCACAAATGGGTGGACAAAGGCTTGGCGAGATGGAAGTTTGGGCACTCGAAGCACATAGAGCAGCTTATACACTCCAGGAAATGCTTACCTTAAAGTCAGACGATGTTGTGGGAAGAGCAAGGGCATTTGAGGCAATAGTGAAAGGAAATGACATACCTGAAGCAACTGTCCCTGAAAGCTTTAAGGTTTTGGTAAGAGAGTTAAATTCGTTGGGATTGGCGATTGAGGCAAAAGGTGGAGTTTATGCGAAAGAAGAAGTTGAAGAGGGTCCGGAAGCAGAAGAACTTGCCGAGGCATCAGGTGCTAAGGTTGTGGCAACATCAGAATTGTTAGAAGAGAAAGGACCAATGGAGGTTGAAGAGGTAATAGAATAAGATTAGAAGTTAATTTCTTTGTAGAAATAAAATTTATGGAACCTTTGGCAGGATTAAAAGATCTTACAGATTTTAAAAGTTTGATAATAAGGCTGGCTTCTCCGGAAGAGATAGTCCGCTGGTCGCGTGGTGAGGTAACAAAACCCGAAACCATTAATTATAGGACTCTTAAACCGGAAAAAGATGGACTTTTTGATGAAAGAATTTTTGGACCTACAAAGGATTGGGAATGTTATTGTGGAAAGTATAAGAGAATACGTTATAAAGGAGTTATCTGTGATAAGTGTGGCGTAGAGGTGACGCAAAGTAGGGTTCGTCGTGAAAGAATGGGCCATATAAAATTAGCTTCCCCTGTTGTTCATGTGTGGTTTTTCAAGGGTGCGCCTTCAAAAATTTCTTTGCTTCTCGATGTAGCACCTCGAGCTATAGAACAAGTAATTTACTTTGCACGCTATCTGGTTTTATCGGTTGATAAGAATGGAAAGAAGAACGCGCTCAAGCAACTCGAGCAGGCTTTGGCTCAAAGGGAAGAAGAAATAAGAAAGACCTTTGCCGAAAGAAGGAAAGCACTTCGGGAAAAATCCGAAGAGGACAAGAAAAAAATTCTAGGAAAGATTAAAGACAAAGAGCAAGCCACACTTGCTATTTCTGAGATTGAACTTGAGTTGAGGAAAAAGGAGACTGCGCTTAGTGAAGAAGAAAAGGCAAGTATCGAAAGGACTCTTCAACTTTTTGAAAACCTTAATAACTTGGTAAGGGGCTTGAAGCCTTTGTCAATACTTTCGGAAGAGGAGTACGAAGAGTTAACTACCCACAAGGCTTCAGACTTTTTTGAGGCGAAGATGGGTGCTGAGGCAGTCCTTGCAGCCATTGAAAAGATTAACCTTGAGGAACTTGCAGCTAGTCTTCGTAAAGAGCTTGAGGCGACAAAAGGGGATAGTAATCGTTATGTCAAGTTAACCAAAAGATTGAAATTGGTTGATGGTTTAAGAAGGGCCAAAATTAACCCTTCCTGGTTTGTACTGAGGGTTCTTCCTGTTCTTCCACCTGACCTTCGTCCGATGGTCCAACTTTCAGGGGGAAGGTTTGCGACTAGCGATCTGAATGATCTTTATAGAAGAGTAATCAATAGAAATAATCGTTTAAAACACCTTATTGAGTTAGGTGCTCCTGAAATAATTCTAAGAAATGAAAAGAGAATGTTGCAAGAATCTGTGGATTCTCTTATCGATGCATCTCAAAGGAAGGCAACCCGGAGAGGTAGAGGAAGACAGCCGTTAAGATCACTTTCCGATATGCTTCGCGGTAAACAGGGTAGATTTAGACAGAATCTCTTAGGAAAAAGAGTGGATTATTCCGGTCGGTCAGTCATTATCGTCGGTCCTGAGCTTAAGCTCAACCAATGTGGTTTGCCAAAGGATATGGCACTTGAGATGTTTAAACCCTTTGTTCTTAGAGAAATGATAGTCAGAGGAATTGCTCCTAATGTCAAAAGTGCTAAGAATATGCTAGAGCATCGCCCACCAGAAGTGTTTGATATTCTAGAGGAAATAACGAAGGATCATCCAGTCCTTCTGAATCGTGCACCCACGCTTCACAAATTAGGTATCCAAGCCTTTTACCCCATCCTTATTGAAGGATCTGCAATTAGGATTCACCCAGCTGTTTGTAGTGGGTTTAATGCAGATTTTGATGGCGATCAAATGGCTGTGCATGTTCCTCTTTCTAAAAAGGCAATTAAAGAGGCAAAAGAATTGATGCTTCCTCGGCATAATCTTTTAAGACCTGCAGATGGTTCACCAATCACCACTCCTTCAAGTAAAGAAATGGCGCTAGGAATTTATTATCTAACCAGTGAGGATTCAAGGATTGAACCATCGAAAAGCATCTTTTCTGACACTAAAGAGGCAATTCTTGCTTATCAGGTCGGGAAGATCGATTTAAGGCAAAAAATTACGCTACGAGTCAATGGCAGTCTTGTTGAAACTACAGTGGGCAGGATTATTTTTAATGAGGTTTTACCTGAAAGTTTTGGTTTTGTAAATGAATCTATCACGTCCTCAAAAATCAAAAAATTATTTACCGAAGCATTTACCACTGTTCCGAGAGAAAAAGTAGTAGAAATGATCGATGCAATAAAAGATCTTGGATTTTTTGGTGGGACAGTGTCAGGAGTTTCTTTTGGAATTTTTGACGCAAAGGTTCATCCAGAGAAAGAAAAATTGATAAGACAAGCAAATGCAAAGATTGCCGAGATTGAGGAAAATTACGCACAGGGGCTGATAACTAACGAAGAAAAAAGAAGGCTTACTCAGGAGGTTTGGATAGAAATTGCCGAGGAATTAACTGACAAGACCTGGAGTCTTTTGGATTCTAGTAACCCTATTAGGATTGCAATTGATGCAGGTGTTGGGAGAACTTCAAGAGATCAGGTCAAACAGCTCGCAGCGATGAGAGGTTTGGTAGTGGATCCTTTGGGCAAAATAGTGGAATTACCAATAAAATCCAATTTCCGGGAGGGGTTGCCAGTATTTGAATATGTGACTTCTTCCAGAGGATCAAGGAAGGGTTTGACTGATACAGCCTTGAAAACTGCCGATGCAGGATATCTTACAAGGCGACTTGTTGATGTTGCTCACGATGTAATTGTAAGGATGAAAGATTGTGGTACTAACGAGGGATTTATCATAAAAAGAGAACCTAGGCCCAAATCTTTTGCAACTCGTATCACAGGCAGATTTGTTAGTGAGGATGTAAAGATTAAGCAAGGAAGGAAGGAAAAAATTCTTGCACTCAAGGGAGATTTAATAGATGAAGTCAAAGCTAATGAAATTGATGCATCTGGAGTGGAGCAAGTTAGCGTTTATTCACCCTTGACTTGTAAGACAAGGTACGGTGTTTGTGTTAAGTGTTATGGTTGGGACCTTTCTAACAAGTCTCTTGTAGAGGTAGGAACCCCAGTTGGTGTAATTGCTGCACAGTCGATAGGTGAACCCGGGACACAGCTGACTCTTAAGACGAAACACGCAGCAGGAATTGTGGGTATAGATGTGACACAGGGTTTGCCGAGAGTTGAAGAGTTGATTGAAGCAAGGACACCAAAAGTGATGGCTCCCTTGGCCGAGATTTCTGGTAAGGTAAGAATTGGTGAGACGGAAGAAGGTTGGAAGGTCACTATTGTTTCAGTGAAACAAAAACCAAAGGAAGAAAGAGAATATATCATACCCAAAACGATTCAACTTGCAGTTGAGGATGGTCAAATAATTGAGGTAGGCACGCCTTTGGCGATAGGCGCCCTTGATATTCGCGAAATTCTTTCAATCAAGGGTTTAAGAAGCGCTCAAGAGTACTTGGTTAACGAGGTACAAAAGGTTTATGAAAGCCAAGGAATACCTATTCATGATAAACACTTCGAAGTGATAGTGAGGAAAATGAGCGATGAGGTACGAATCTTAAGCTCTGGTGATACTCCCCTTCTTCCTGGTGAACTTATTGAGAAGGCTACTTTTGAAGAAGAGAATGAGAAAGTGTTAGCAGCTGGTGGCGAACCTGCGACAGCTCAACAAGTAATTCTGGGCATCACCAGAAGAGCACTATTTACAGAGTCTTGGCTGTCAGCTGCATCTTTTCAGCAAACAACAGATGTACTCGCAACCGCTGCCCTTCTGGGCAAAGAAGATAAACTTATAGGTCTTAAGGAGAATGTTATTATAGGTCGTCTTATACCAGTTACCCCTGAAAGAGCTTCTTTGGAAGTTAAATCTTAATGTTCTTAGAAAAAATACCAGTAGTTTAATGATACCTCCAAAAGATATTAATAACCAATGATAGTTTCTTGATAACAAGAATCCCTGCCTTTAATGGTTTTGGTTTCTAGATAATTTTTTGGAATAAAGGTTTCTATTTGGAGTATCAGAAAACCAATATTTGTGGTTTGGTATTTTAGGATTTTTAATTTTAAGTTTGGAATTTAAGACTTGTTTAAAATTTTAAAAAATTAGGTTTTGGGATTTAGAATTAACATTTAATAATCTAGGGATTTTGCAATCTTTATTTTAATGTGTAAAGGATATTGCCGAGAGAGGAAAATTGTAGTAGAATTTTAGGCTTGGGAAGCTATTCCCCTTTTTAATTTTTGATTAATACTATGCCAACAGTTTCTCAATTAGTAAGGAAAGGAAGAAAAAAGATCTTGAAAAAGATAAAGAAAAAGGCGCTAAAGCGCTGGTTTAGTGCCAAAGATAGGAGATTTTCTGAATTTCCAGCACCCTTTAAAAGAGGGGTTGTTTTGCAGGTTCGAACTATGACCCCTAAGAAACCTAATTCTGCGCTCAGGAAGGTTGCAAGGGTTAGGCTGTCGAATAAACAGGAGGTAACGGCTTATATTCCTGGAGAAGGGCATGAATTAGCGGAACACTCCATTGTTTTGGTAAGGGGTGGAAGAGTCAAGGACTTGCCTGGAGTGAAATACACTATTGTCAGGGGTAAATACGATACCACAGGTGTTGTCGGGAGGAAGACTTCAAGGAGCAAATATGGTACTAAAGGTAAGGAAGGTATCCAGAGTAAGGTTTCAGTAGGAGGGGCTTCAACTGAATCCCCCAGCCCTTAACTTAGGAATTTATATATATGCCAAGGAAAGGACCAGTTAAACCAAGAGAGATAAAGCCAGATCCAGTTTATAACAATAAACTGGTTGCGAAACTCATCAACCGTTGTATGAGAGACGGGAAAAAATCTGTTGCTCAAAGAGAGGTATATCGAGCTTTTGAGATCATTAAAAGTGAGGGAAAAGATCCTATTCAGGTTTTTGTTAAAGCAATTGAAAATATAAAGCCTACCCAAGAGGTTCGTCCAAGAAGAGTTGGGGGTGCAGCGTATCAGGTTCCTATGCCTGTCAAGGGTAGGAGAAGAGAATCTTTAGCTATTAGGTGGCTTATCTTTGCTGCTCGCGCGCGTCCAAGTTCTACATACCATACATTTGCGGAAAAACTTGCGGCGGAGATAAAAGATGCAGCGATAGGAGAAGGAGGAGCAGTTAAAAAACGTCAGGAGGTAGAACGAATTGCCGAAGCAAATAAAGCCTTTGCACATTTTAGGTGGTAATTCATGAAAACTTGAGAAGTTTTAAACCCTTAAAAAGGTTTCATGGTGAATCTTCTTTGGGGTTTGCTAAATAAATTTAGAATTGCTAAAATTCATCTCACTTCTTCCTTTTTAAATTTTAAGGGTTTTAAGGAGGAAGTTTTTTTGTGTAAAGATAATTTTTTTAAAGAATTAGATTATGCCGGCACAGCAGATCAAAAAAAAGTCAGCTATGGTGATGACGGTTACAAAAGACCGTATTGTTCCATTGGAAAAAATCCGGAATATTGGGATTATTGCTCATATTGATGCTGGAAAGACCACGACTACAGAAAGAATTCTCTTTGAGACCGGAAAGACCTATAAACTAGGAAGCGTTGATGAAGGAACTACAGTTACTGACTGGATGGAACAGGAAAGGGAACGAGGTATAACAATTGTTTCGGCAGCGATTACTACTTTTTGGGATCTTAGAGAAGAAAATTCACCCCTAGCCCAAGGGCATTATAGGATAAATATCATTGACACCCCTGGCCATATTGATTTCACCGCTGAAGTCGAACGTTCATTAAGGGTTTTGGATGGTGCAATAATGGTCTTTGATGGTAGGACTGGTGTAGAGAGTCAATCAGAAACAGTTTGGAGGCAAGCAGATAAATACCATGTTCCAAGGATTTGTTCTTTGAATAAATTAAATTTAATAGGTGCGGATTTTGAGGGGAGTATTAAATCTATAAGGGAGCGTCTTGGTGCCAACGCTTCCCCAATTCAAATTCCAATTGGGTTAGAACATGCGCTTAGGGGTGTTGTCGATCTAGTGAAAATGAAGGCTTACACTTACAAAGGTATTGACGATAATAAATTGACAGAAGAAGAAATTCCAGCCGAGGTTTTGGAAATGGCAAAAGCTTACCGAGCTGAGTTAATTGAGAAGGTTTCTGAGTTTGATGATGAAGCGTTGCAAAAGTATTTGGAGGGTAAGGAACCCAGCGAAGTAGAGCTTAAAAGAGCAATAAGAAAGGGTGTAATTACGGGCAAATTTTTCCCAATTTTAGGTGGGGATAACCGAATGGTAACTGTCCAGCTTCTTTTAGACGCAGTGATCGAGTATTTACCTTCGCCATTAGATTTACCTCCAGTGGAAGGGTTAAATCCTCAGACACAAGAGAAAGAAACAAGAGAACCCAGCAACAACGCCCCCTTTTCTGCGCTTGCTTTTAAAGTGGTTACGGATCCGCATGTGGGAAGGCTAGTATACTTGAGAATTTATTCTGGAAAGGTAAAGGTAGGTGATGTTGTTTACAATTTTAGTAAACAAAAAGCTGAGCGTATAGGGAAACTTGTACTTCTTCATGCGGATCAGAGAGAATTGATTGAGGAGGCATTTACAGGCGAAATTGTGGCTGCAGTAGGTATAAAAGATACCTCAACAGGAGACACCTTGGCAGATAGAAACCATCCAATTCTTTTTGAACCGCCTACATTTCCTGAACCCGTGATTTCTTTGGCTATCGAGCCTGCAACTAAACAGGATCAGGAAAAGATGGGTATTGCGCTTCAGAAACTTTCAGATGAGGATCCTACATTTAGGATAAAGTCAAATCCTGAAACGGGTCAGACGATTATTTCCGGTATGGGAGAACTCCAACTTGAGATACTTGTTGACCGAATGAAGAGAGAATTTGGTGTCGATGCCAAAACTGGTACTCCTCAGGTTGCTTATAAAGAAACTATAAAAAAGATTGCTACTGGTGAAGGAAAATATATACGCCAAACCGGGGGAAGAGGGCAATATGGACATTGCTTTTTAAGAATAGAACCTCTTGGTAGGGGGCAGGGTTTTGAGTGGAAGAGTGAAATAAAAGGTGGTGCCATTCCTGCGGAATTTATTCCTGCCATTGAAAAAGGGGTCAGAGAAAAGATGGAAAATGGTATTTTGGCGGGTTTCCCAATGACTGATATGAGGGTTGTTGTTTATGACGGAAGCTTTCATGAAGTTGATTCCTCCGAGATAGCATTCAAGATTGCAGGATCTTTAGCACTTGAGGAGGCGGCAAAAAAAGCTGATATGGTGCTCCTTGAGCCTATCATGAAACTTGAAGTGACTGCACCAGAAGAATTCATGGGCGATATCATCGGCGATCTGTCAAGTAAGAGAGCCCAGATCCAAGGGACAGAAAAGAGGGGAAATCTTACGGTCATTTTAGCATTAGCCCCACTTGCTGAACTAGCAGGATACGCCACACGACTTCGTTCAATTTCCCAAGGCAGGGCAAGTTTTTATATGGAGCCTAGCCATTATGAAGAAGTTCCGCCAAATATAGCTAGTAATTTAATATCCCAGAGAGGCACGGTAACATTTCATAGAAACACATAAAAAACTTTAGGTCTTGACACCTTAATTTTGCCTTTACTATAATACACACTAGCCACGCTAAGCGTGGTTTAAATTTGTCTCTTTTTGGATTTAAATTAGATTTAAAAAAATGGCAGCAGAAACAAAGAAAAAATTTGAGAGGACAAAACCTCATATCAATATAGGTACTATTGGTCATGTTGATCATGGTAAGACCACTTTGACAGCTGCTATAACCTCTGTGCTGGCAAAAAATTTTCCTGGTGGAGTAAATAGGCCTTACCGCTTTGATGAGATAGATAATGCTCCCGAAGAAAAGGAAAGAGGAGTAACAATTAACATTACCCATGTAGAATACGAGACTGACAAAAGGCATTATGCCCATATTGATGCACCGGGGCATGCTGACTATATCAAAAACATGATTACCGGAGCAGCACAAATGGATGGAGCAATCCTGGTCGTTTCAGCGCCGGATGGACCCATGCCTCAGACTAGGGAACACATTATTTTGGCAAGGCAGGTAAATGTTCCGGCATTGGTTGTTGCATTAAACAAGATTGATCAGGTTGATGATCCGGAGATTATAGAACTTGTGGAAGCGGACATAAGAGATCTTCTTAAGAAATATCAATATTCTGAAGATACCCCTATTGTAAGAGTCTCTGCTCTCAAGGCCCTAGAAGGGGATGCTGAAGCTGAAAAACAGGTATTGGAGTTAATGAAAACTGTCGATGAGTATATACCTGAGCCCAAACGCGAAACAGAGAAGCCATTTTTAATGCCTATTGAGGATGTTTTCTCGATTAAGGGAAGGGGAACTGTTGTCACTGGTAGGGTAGAAAGAGGAATATTATCGCTTAATGAGGAGGTAGAAATTGTTGGTTTAAGGGATACCCGAAAAACAGTAGTTACAGGTATAGAGATGTTTAGAAAGACACTTGATCAAGCCCAAGCAGGAGACAATGTCGGTATACTCTTAAGGGGTATTGAAAAGGATGAGGTTGAAAGAGGCCAGGTATTAGCAAAACCCGGTAGTGTTACTCCTCATACAGAGTTTGATGCTGAGGTTTACATCTTAAGTAAGGAGGAAGGAGGAAGGCATACCCCCTTCTTTACCGGCTACAAGCCTCAATTTTATATCCGCACAGCAGATGTCACTGGTGAAGTGACTCTTCCAGAAGGGATAGAAATGGTAATGCCTGGTGATAATGCAAAGATGAAAGTGAAGCTTATACAACCTGTTGCGGTTGAGGAAGGTTTGAGATTTGCTATTCGTGAGGGTGGTCACACAGTTGGTGCTGGAGTAATTACCAAAATTATTGCTTAATAACTTTCAAGTCTTAAGGAGGGTTTTTTAGGATTAAAAGATTGCACCTTAGAAAGTTATGGGATCGAGTAGGTTAAGGGTTAAATTGAAAGGTTACGACCATAGAGTTGTGGATGAAGCAACCGTTAAGATTGTTGATACTGCTATTGCAACGGGTGCAAAAATAAAAGGTCCAATTCCTCTTCCAACTAAAAAGACATTAATTTCAGTTGTTCCATCAACTTCCAGAGGAGTTAAAAATGCCCAAGAGCATTTTGAAGTGCTGGTTCATAAGCGTTTAATTGATATTATTGATCCTACAAGTCGCACTATTGATTCTCTTTCAAATCTTGACCTTCCGGCTGGTGTCTCCATAGAAATTAAAATGTAAGATTAGAGTTGAGTCTTTTTAGGATCTTGTCTTTTTGTATTGAATTCAACTTTGTTTTTCCAACAATTTCAGCTAGTATATTTATAGTTTTATCGTAAGTGGTTTTGTCTACAGGATAGGGTATTGAGTCCTTTCCTCCATGAGCAAAGCAGTAGCGTGCAGGGTCTTCGTAAGAAGGTTTTGCATTGTAAATCAATTCTGAAATTAGAGATAAAGCTCGAATAGTTTTTGGCCCAACACCTCTTTCTGAAAGAAGCTCCTCGTAGTTTTTAGGTTTTTTATCTGAAAGCTTTCGCAGAATTTTTTCAAGATATTTGCTTTCCCAAAAGTTTTCATTTTCAACAGGGTGAGAGTAAAATTCAATATCCTCAAGTTTCATCCAAGAATATTCGTCAGATTTGTATCTAAAGGTATAGACTTTAGACAATTTACTGGAGTGTTTGCGTAAGATTTTTAGATCTTTCACTAAAGCTGCGAAACCCGCATTTACAAGTTGAAGGGAAATCTCCCTATTCTTTGAACTTTTAGACGAAGTTAAGTTTAGGGTTTTTTGGAGAATCAATTGGCTGGCAATTCCTGTGTGAGGTTCTTCAATGATATCTTTGATATTTTCCGAATGCCAATGATAGCGCCGTGCGGTTTGATTTTTTAAATTCATTCCTTGTTGGATAACGCTCCAGGAACCATTTTTACTAAAAAGAAAGCAGTGATGGTAAATTTGATAATCATCTTGGACGAGAGAATTATCAACCTTGGCTGCCATTCGTGAGTTGTAGATTAAATTTTTTACCCTTTCTCCAGAAAGATTAAGTCTCTCTCCCCAGTACTGGATTTCATTTGGTGTTTTTCTAGAAGCTTTTCCTTTTCCACCACAGATAAAGATGCCCAAGTTTTTTTCTTGGCCACGAATTGCCTCCTTTAGGACTGCGGTTAAAGTTGTTGTCAATCCAGATGCGTTCCAGTCAAATGCAAGTAGCGTTCCTAAAGATTGAAACCAGATAGGATCAGCTAGTCGTTTTATGTACTCATCAGGTCCATACTCGTCTATCAAAACATAAGTTATTTCTCTTGCAAGTTTTAGCATTCTCTCAAAAAGCCATTGTGGAGTTCTACCCCAATCAAGACTGAAGGTTGCTATACCCCTTTTCATTTTTAAGCTCATGATACGAAAAAATACGAATATATCAAGTGGGGTTAGATTGGGTTTACTGGAAAGTATTTATAAGGGTAGCGAGATTAAAGTTGGGTTTACGAGATTTGATAAGGGATACCCATTTCAGCTAAAACTTTCAAGGTACGATCTGGGACTTGGATAACCCTTTCATCTTCCCCACAAGGAAGAAATCCTCCGACAGCAAAAACCACAGCCAACCCTTCTTCTTCATACTCGGGTTTAAAGGTAATAGGATTTCTCGCAAGCTCTAGGCCTTCTGGAGGGATTTTAGACGCAGTCTGCACTGCTTTTTGGGCGGTTTCGTATACTCTTTTAGTTTGTTCGTCGGCATAGAATTCGTTTGTTCTTTCCGGGATAGCGATAGGTGCTTTATTAGATTTTCTTTCTTTCATAAAATTTTAGGCTTAGGTGAGCAAGTTATAGGTTTTATTTTATATCATTAATAGTACAAAGAGTGCAACTTTGTTGTCTAGACTTTTAGTCTTGCTAATTTTGGTATGGGTTTGATATAATTTACCACTAAAGTGGAGGTGGTTCAAAACACTTAAAAACCACAAAGATATATCCAAGATGTGCCTAGAAGAGGGCGCCTTGGGCGCTCTTTTTTTTGAGAAAAAGTTATGTTAGATACGATTCTAGCGACAAAGGAAAAATCCAGCCAGACTTTTATAGGGGCAACAAGAGTACCTGTTACTTGGGTTAAGGTGGGTTCGTGCGTTGTGACTCAGGTCAAAAAACCAGCAAGGGATGGTTATTGGGCAGTTCAACTGGGTTTTGGAGAAAAAAAGATCAAAAATATTTCAAAGCCACTTTTGGGTCATCTTAGAAATGTAGTTGAGTCAAAAAAGGTAGCGCCGCGTTTTTTAAGGGAAGTAAAACTTGATAAAGAGCCTGAACTTAAGGTTGGTGATGTTATCGCTGTTTCTGACATCTTTAGGAAAGGAGATGTTGTTCAGGTAACTGGTATTTCCAAAGGAAAAGGGTTTGCTGGTGTTGTGAAAAGGTGGGGATTTAGTGGAGGTCCCCGAACACATGGACAAAGTGATCGTGAGCGTGCACCAGGTTCCATAGGTCAAGGTACTACTCCTGGTAGGGTTTGGAAGGGTAAAAAAATGGCTGGAAGGATGGGAGGCAGAAAGGTCACGGTTAAGAATTTGGTAGTTGTAGATATACAAGCGGAGGAGAATCTTTTGGCTATCTCGGGTTTGCTACCAGGGCAGAGGGGCAGTCTTTTAATCATAAAAAGATTGGGAAGTGGAAAAATTGAAGAACTTGAAGAAAAAGCTCCAGAAGTTCAGGTGGTTCAGGAAGAGGAGGAGAGTGAAACCAATAAAAACGAGAATGAATCAGCAGAGATTAATTCTCAATCCCAAGCTTAAAATATGTTGAAAATAAATATCTATCAAGTAAAAAGTGGCAAAAGAGGTAGTTCTGCCCTACCAAAAGCTTTTGAAGACCTAAATTTGTACTTACTTGCTCAAGCCAAGAGGGTTTATGAGGATAGGCTACACCCAGGGACTTCTAAAGTTAAATCCAGGGGTGAAGTCGCAGGTTCAACTGCCAAGATATGGAGGCAAAAAGGTACAGGTAGAGCAAGACATGGTAGCGTAAAAGCGCCCATATTTGTTGGTGGTGGTGTTGCCCATGGTCCGAAGGGTGTAAAAAGGATTCTTTCTCTAACAAAGAATATCCGTCGTAAGGCTTTGGAGCTAGCTTTAGGACTAAAAGCCAAAGAAGGTAATTTGGTGGGTGTGGATAAACTTGTTAGTATTAAAAAAACCAAAGATGCTGCTAAATTTTTGGATTTGATTATCAAAAAGGAGCTTAAGGGCAAAAGGCCTAATAAAATTACTCTGGTTGTTTCAGAAGAGAATAGAAAGGTGGTTAGATTTTTTAGGAACTTGGAAAATTTGAAGGTAGTTCCATTTGGAAGCCTTAACGCTTACGAAGTTATTTCCGGCGGACTAGTTCTTATTGAGAAGGACGCTATTTTAGGATTTTCTGGGGGCAAGGGTCCTGAAGATAAGAGAACTAAAAAAATTTTAACACTTTCTAAGGAAACACATAAAACTGGGAAAAGCTTGAAAACTAAAATTAAAAAAGTGTCTACCAAAGAAAAGAAAACCCAAAAAGGGAAAACTTTTAAATCCAAGAATAAAAATTAAAAAATATGGGATCCATTATTCCGGTTATCACAGAAAAATCAATGAAATTGGCAAAGGTTGGTAAGTACGTTTTTTTGGTAGATAAAAATTTGAGCAAACACCAGATAAAAAAAGAGGTAGAAAAGATTTTTAAAGTGAATGTTATTGATGTTAATACCTTGAGCTTGGGTGGAGAATTGAAGAGGGACTTTCGGGGAAGAAAGATAGTAATTAGTAAAAAAAGGAAGGCCATAGTCACTCTAAAAGATGGAGAAAAGATAGAGCTTTTTGAGGAGGAGAAAAAATGAGAAATCTACTTACGATTTTGCCAAAAAAAAGTGGGAGGGATACCCAAGGTCGTATTTCCGTGCGACATAAAGGTGGGAGAAGCAAAAGATTTTTGCGTGAAATTGATTTCAAACGAAATAAAAAGGGAGTTTGGGGTGTAGTTGAGGCCATTGAATACGATCCAAATAGAAATGCAAGAATTGCAAGAGTCTTGTATGAAGATGGTGAAAGAAGTTATATACTTGCCCCTTTAGGTTTAGAAGAGGGTAGTAGGGTGGTTGCTTCCGAAGATGCTCCGATTGAAATTGGCAACGCTTTGCCGTTAGAGAAAATTCCCACCGGCACCCAAGTACACAATATTGAGATAAAGCCCGGTAAGGGTGGACAAATAGCCAAGTCAGCAGGAAGCTCCGCGGTTGTTCAAGGAAAAGAAGGTGAGTACGTGCTTGTAAGGCTTCCCTCAGGCGAGATAAGAAGATTCAATCCTAAAGCCTGGGCGACCATCGGTCAGGTTGGTAACATTGAGGCAAAAACACTGAAACTGGGTAAGGCAGGTAGGAAAAGAAGGATGGGGATAAGGCCTACAGTGAGGGGAGTTGCTATGCACCCCGCTGCTCATCCTCATGGTGGTGGTGAAGGAAGAAGTGGTGTGGGCTTGCCTTTTCCTAAGACTCCATTTGGAAAAAAGGCAGTTGGTAAAACAAGGCGACCGAAAAAGTACTCCGATAAGTTAATTGTTTCACCTAGAAAGAAAGGTGTACAGGTTTAAGAACTATGTCACGAAGTTTGAAAAAAGGTCCATATGTTGACGAGCGCCTACTTAAAAAGGTGAGGGCGGGTCTTGGAACAAAAGAAAAACCAATAAGAACATGGAACAGAGCTTGCCAAATTCCGCCGGAGTTTGTCGGCAAATATTTTGAAGTACACAATGGTAGGGTTTTTGTGAATGTATTTATTACTGAAGATATGGTAGGACACCGGTTAGGAGAATTTGCTCCCACGAGAACATTTCGAGGTCATGGGCAAGTTGTTAAAAGGATTCTTGAAAAAACTTAAAATTTAAGTTTCTATAACCTATATTATGGAAGTTAAGGCAATCCAAAGATATACCTACCCAACGCCAAAGAAGTTAAGGCAGATAGTTTCATTGGTTAAAAATTTAAGCCCTTCAGAGGCTGTCGAAGTTCTTAGTTTTGTGAAGAAAAAGGCTGCCGAGCCTCTTAGAAAGGTAATTCAATCAGCAATTGCAGATGCTTTAAGAAGTGGAGTTGATCCGAATCAGCTTGTTTTTAAAGAGATTCAGATAAATGAAGGACCTAGGTTAAAAAGGTGGAGAGCGGGTGCGAGATCTAGGATAAAGCCTTATCAACGAAGGATGAGTCATGTAAGAATTGTGCTTACAACGCGAAAGCAAATGCAAAGTGTTTCTGAATCAAGGCCAGATGCAATTTCCGTTACAAAAAGAAAGCAAGCAAAAAAGGGCTAATATGGCACTAAATTTAAGAAAGATGCTTATTTTAAGATTATTTGTTTTTTAAAAAAAATGGGACAGAAGGTTAATCCAATAGGATTTAGGGTAGGGAGCTTTACTCCCTGGAAGTCTCGTTGGTTTGTCGAAGGTAGAAATTTAAAAAATTACCTTCTTGAAGATATAAAGATAAGAGAGATGTTGATGGAGAAACTTAAACTTTCTGGGATTACCAATGTAGAAATAGAAAGACTACCTAAAAGTATCCATATAGACCTTACTGTGTCAAGACCGGGAATGGTTATTGGAAGGGGAGGAAGTGGTCTAGAAGAGCTGAAAAGAAGCATTCTTGAGGTTATTAGTAAATTACGCCAAAAAGGAATTAAAGAATTAGAGAAAGAGTTAAAAATTGATTTAAGAGTGAGTGAAGTCAAAAATCCAGAACTTTCAGCGTATTTAGTTGCGAGCAGGATCGCCTCTGAGTTAGAAAGACGTCTTCCTCACAAGAGGGTAGTTCACAGAGCTATGGAGAAAGTTATGCAGGCAGGAGCTTTAGGAGTAAAAGTAATTTTATCCGGTAGAATTGCTGGTGCAGAGATAGCGAGGGTTGAGAAGTATCAGGAAGGTTCAGTTCCGACCCAGACCCTAAGAGAGAATATAGATTACGCTCAAGTACCTGCTCTTTTAAAGAAAGGATATGTCGGTGTGAAGGTTTATATTCATAAAAAGGTAGAGGAATAATTTTTTCTAAGGTACCTAAAAAGCAATGTTGGAGCCTAAAAAAACAAAATTTAGAAAAAGTTTTAGAGGCAAGATGAGGGGGAAGTCAGTGCGTGGTTCAACTTTGGTTTTTGGGGAATATGGTCTTAAGGCGGTTGGTAGAGGTTGGCTTTCTGCCAAGAGTATTGAAGCTGGAAGGCGAGCGATTACTCACAGTCTTAAAAAGGGTGGAAAATTGTGGGTTAGGGTTTTTCCTGATAAACCAGTTACCTCTCGGCCTGCAGGACAGAGAATGGGAGGAGGAAAAGGTGAGGTTGAAAAATATGTTGCCGTGATTACTCCTGGAAGGATAATCTATGAGGTTGCTGGTATTGATTATGAATTAGCCAAAGAAGCCTTTGCCAAAGCTGCTTCCAAGATGCCATTTAAGACAAAATTTGTTTCAAGGGAGTCGTCAGGTTAATGTCATTTAGCTAGAAATTTTTGCTAATCTCATGAAGAAAAAAGATTTGCAAGAACTAAGAAAAAAAGAAATTCCTGAACTCAAGAATCTAGCTGAGGAGAAGAGGCTGGAGATTGAAAGGGTGAGGGCAGAAATTGTCTCTGGTAGGGAAAAAAACTTAAAGAAGGTAAAAAACCTAAGGAGAGATTTGGCTCAGATTTTAACATTGATTAAAGAGAAAGAGATTTTAGAATTTGAATTTAAGAGGGAAACATGAGAGTTTTTAAAGGTATTGTTATTAGCAAAAAAATGCAAAAGACCGCAACAGTTGCGGTTGAGAGAGTAGTGACTCATCCTCTGTACAAAAAGAAGGTAAGAAAAGTTAAAAAATACCATGTTCATGACGACTTAGGATCTCAAGTTGGTCAGATTGTGCGTTTTACCGATTCAAAGCCTTACAGCAAGACAAAGAAATGGAAAATTATAGAAATAGTTTCAAAAGGTAAAAGTTCTTGAAGATATGATTCAGTTAGGAACAATTTTAAAGCCAGCAGACAATTCAGGTGCCAAAAGACTCAAGGTTATTGGTTTTCCGCCTAAGGTTGGAAAGTACGCAAGCGTTGGAGATGTTGTTAGGTGTGTTGTAGATGGTGCAGATCCTAATGGTGTTGTCAAAGACGCAGAAAAGGTTAGAGCTTTGATTGTGAGGACTAAAAAAGAGGTTAGAAGAAGCGACGGGACATATATAAGATTTGATGATAACGCGGCAGTAGTTATTGATTCCCAAGGTTTACCCAGAGGAACGCGAATATTCGGACCAATTGCCCGCGAGATTAAAGAAAGAGGATACACTAAGATTGCCTCCCTTGCAAGGGAGGTAGTTTAAAAAAAATAAAAAATTTTGCCTATGCTTAAGTTTAGAGTTGGTGACAAGGTAAAAATAGTCCAGGGTAAAGATAAGGGTCGTGAAGGGATAATTGAACGAATTTTTCCTAAAGAGGAAAGTGTGGTTGTTCCGGGTATTAATGTTTATAAAAAGCATGTAAAGGGAATGCCAGGAAGAAAAGGAGGTATTTATGAATTGCCAAGGCCTCTTCCCTTTTCAAAAATTGCCCTGATTTGCCCAAATTGTAAGAAACAAACCCGCGTTGGCTTTAAGAAATCAGATGGTGAAAAGTTTAGGTACTGTAAAAAGTGCGAAAAAATTATCGATACGAAGTCTTTAAAGAAATAAAAAAAATTAAACCATGAATAGACTTAAAAGAAAATACGAAGAAGAAATTGTTCCTACATTAATGAGTGAATTTGGAATTGAGAATAAAATGGGGGTTCCCAAGCTAGTAAAAGTGGTAATTAATATGGGTGTTGGTGATGCGTCAAAAGACAAGGAGCTTTTGGATTCAGCTAAAAAGGCACTTGCAGCGATCACAGGTCAAATTCCTGAAGTACGTACCGCAAAAAAGTCGGTGGCGAGTTTTGGGGTTCGTAAGGGAATGCCTGTTGGTTTAAGGGTAACTTTAAGAGGCGAAAGGATGTACGCATTTTTGGATAAACTTTTTTCTATAGTTTTACCAAGACTTAGGGATTTTAGGGGTGTGCCAGAAAGTGGGTTTGATAGATTTGGAAATTATAATTTGGGATTTGTCGAAATAGACGTATTTCCCGAGGTTAATAATGTGGAATTCAGGCAAAGGGGTTTAGGGATCAATATAGTTACAAGTACCAAGGAAATTGCCCGATCAAAGAGATTACTTGAACTTATGGGTATGCCTTTTGAAAAAAAATAGATTTGGGATAGAACTTATTTTTTTGTGGTTTCATATGGAATATTTTTAAATAAAAGATAAAATATTCAAGCTAACCTTTTTAAAGGTTTTTATAAGGTTTATGGCTAGAAAGGCAAAAGAAGTTCGGGAATTAAAAAAGCTAAAGTACAAGATCAGGTACAGAAATAGATGTAGCCTCTGTGGGAGGGCGAGGGGTTATATGAGAAAGTTTGGTCTTTGTAGAATCTGTTTTAGGGAGCATGCTTTACGGGGTGAAATTCCTGGTGTGCGAAAGGCAAGTTGGTAGTTATAAAAATATGGCAAAAGTTAAGATTCAAAAAAAGGAAAAGTCTAAAAAAGAAGGTACTAGTGAACTCGGAAAGTTTGGAGTCACAAATTATAGAGTTGGTGATTTTCTTATTAGGTTAAAAAATGCTGCTCTTGCAAGGAGAAAGAATGTTGAAGCACCTGCAAGTAAATTTGTTAAAAAGGTAGCTGATGTTTTGGAAAAGGAGGGATATATTGAGAATATTTCCCAAAAAGGAAACACTCTTTCACTAGACATTGTTTATCGTAAAAAAGAGCCTGTTTTGACCGATATTCGCTTAGTTTCTAAACCCGGATTCCGATTGTATATGAGTGTGGAAGAGATGGAGAAAAAGAAGGGACCTTCCATTTTGATTATCTCCACTCCCAAAGGAATAATGACATCTAAGGAAGCAATTAAGAAAAGAGTGGGTGGAGAGGTTATTGCCGAGATTCTATGAAGTTAATTTTCATTTTTTTCATAAGGAGGTTTATTAAAGTTTTATGAGTAAAATTGGAAAAACACCAATTGCCATCCCTCAAGGGGTTAGTGTAGAAGTGGAGGGTAATGTAATAAGGGTGAGTGGACCTAAAGGGAGTTTGGAAAAAGTTTTGCCTAATGAGATAAGTGTGGAGAAAAAAGAGGGCTTTTTGAAGGTAGCTGTAAAAGGAAAAAACAAAAGAACAAAAAGTCTTCATGGCACATTTAGAGCTTTAATCTCAAACATGATACAAGGCGTATCAGTTGGCTTTAGTAAAACTTTAGAAATGGTAGGGACTGGTTATAGGGGTGAGGTTAATGCCAACAAACTAATACTTAATGTAGGTTTTTCTCGCCCAGTGGTAGTAGAAGCACCTGAAGGAGTGAGTTTCAAGGTAGAAAAAACCGATATAACTGTGGAAGGGATAGATAAGGAGCTTGTTGGCGAGGTTGTAGCACAGATAAGAAGGATTAGACCACCCGAGCCATATAAAGGTAAGGGTATAAGGTATAAAGACGAAGTGGTTAGGAGAAAGCCAGGGAAAGCTGCCAAGTCGGTAGGAGGTCCAGCTTAAAAATTTATGGGAAGAAAACCGAAACTTGAAAAAAAACTTTTAAGAAGACTAAGGAGGCGAAAGAGGATAAGGGCAAAGATTTTCGGGACCAAAGAAGTCCCAAGGCTTTCAGTTTTTCGTTCTAATAAACACATTTATGCTCAAATCATTGACGATGAGAGAGGTGTTACGATGGTAAGCTCAAGCGATTTTAATATTAAAGATTTAAAAAAGGGTAATGAAAATCTGACCAAAAAGGAAATTGCCTTTAAAGTGGGCGAATCTCTTGCTAAGAAAGCCCTTAAGAAGGGAATAAAAAAGGTGGCGTTTGATAGGGGGGGATATAAATATCACGGGAGGGTTAAATCTCTAGCCGAAGGTGTACGTAAAGGAGGGTTGATATTTTAAAATTATGATTCAACAGAATTTCTATCAGAGTGAATTGCAAGAAACTGTTGTTGAGGTTAAGCGCATTTCTAAAAAAACTAAAGGTGGAAATACGATTAGATTTTCCGCCTTGGTAGTTGTTGGTGATGGAAAAGGTAAGGTTGGAGTTGGACTTTCTAAGGCTCCTGAAGTTTCGGCTGCAATAAGAAAATCAATCCAGGCTGCTAAAAAGAGAATGATTGAGGTGCCTCTTAAGGGTACTACTATCCCTCACTCAATTCGTCAAAAATTCTCCGCTTCCAAAATTTTATTAAAACCCGCTCCTCCCGGAAGTGGAATTATTGCAGGTGGGGCAATAAGAGTAGTTTTGGAAGCTGCGGGAATAAGGGATGCAGTGGGTAAAATTTTGGGGTCTAAAAATAAGACCTCGAATGTTTATGCAACACTTAAAGCACTTGAGACTTTATCGAAGTTAAGTAAAAAAAAGTCTTTAGAAAAATAGTCCTATGATTCAGTTGCCTAAGATTGTAAAACCTGGTAAAAAAAGGATCGGTAGAGGTTATGGGAGTGGTAAAGGAGGGCATACTGTCGGCCGTGGGCAAAAAGGTCAGAAAGCCAGAGGTAAGATTGGGATAATTTTTGAAGGCGTCAAAGTTAAAAAGTCTTTAATCAAAAGACTCCCCTTAAGACGCGGAAAGGGAAAGTTTAAAGCAAAAGACAAGCCTATAATTGTTAACTTGGAAGTTCTGAACCTTTTACCATCAGGTTCAAAGGTTGATCTTGAAACATTAATAAATTCGGGAATTGTTGATAAAGAGGCTAAAGAATTTGGTGTGAAGATTTTAGGTAATGGTGAAATAAAGAAAAAACTTCTGATATACTTGCCGATTTCAAAATCCGCAGCTAAGAAGATAGAAAAAGCTGGAGGAAAGGTTGTTCAAAATTAAGTATGCTAACGCGGATAGTTCAATTTTTTTTAAAATTAATAAAATCTCCGGATCTTCGAAAAAAAATAATCTTTACTCTTTTAGTGTTACTTTTTTTTAGGTTAGTTGCGCATATCCCAGCGGCAGGAATAGATAGGAATTCACTTGCCGCGCTCTTTCTAGGTAGTCCCCTACTTTCGCTTCTTGATGTTTTTTCAGGAGGAACCTTGGCAAATTTCTCTATTATGGCACTTGGGCTTAACCCTTACATCAATGCTTCTATAATCATGCAGCTTTTGACTTATGTTATCCCTAGTTTAGGAGAACTTTCAAAAGAGGGAGAGTATGGTCAAGAAAGGATCAATCAGTATACTCGCTTTCTGACAGTGCCTCTTGCTATTTTGCAAGCATTTGGCATGTATACTCTTTTAAGAAGTCAAGCAATAATTCCAACTTTAAGCCCGTTACCGATCATTGCGTTAGTTACCACAATGACTGCCGGGACAATGCTTGCTGTGTGGTTGGGGGAGTTGATTAGCGAATATGGCGTTGGAAATGGTGTCTCTTTCTTAATATTTTCTGGAATTGTGGCCCGCTTGCCGATTTTTCTGGGACAGTCGGTGGCGGTAATTACAAGTGAGGATATTTTGAGGATGTTGATATTTTTAATTTTGTCTGTGGTAATTGTTGGATTGGTAGTTTTTATGGAAGAGGCAACTCGACAGATTCCAGTTTCTTATGCAAGACGAGTAGGTAGGATTGGACTTTCGGCTTCTTATATTCCCTTGAGGTTGAATCAAGCTGGTGTTATTCCAATTATTTTTGCAGTATCCTTAGTACTTTTGCCAACGCTTTTGACACAATTTCTTTCAGGTTTTCCTGACTCCAGAATCTCTCAAATAGCAATAAATATCTCAGCAAATTTTAATCCGAGTACATTTTCATATAATATTGTCTATTTCCTTTTGGTAGTAGGTTTTACTTATTTTTATACATCGATTGTTTTTAATCCAGAGAGAATTGCGGAGAACTTGCAGAAATCAGGCGGTTTTATTCCAGGAATTAGACCTGGCACCCAAACTGTTAACTACTTAAAGTTTGTTCTAAATAGAATAACCCTGGTGGGGGCGATTTTTTTAGGATTAATTGCAATTTTACCTTCTTTTTTCCAGAATACAGTGGGAGTTCAAAACTTGGCGATTGGGGGGACAGGATTACTAATTGTTGTTTCAGTGATACTTGAGGTAACACGGAATTTAGAAGCGCAATTGGTTATGAAAAAATACGAGTCCTTTTTGCGTTAAGAGATCCTTTAAGAAAGATGAATATAGTACTTATTGGTCCCCAGGGTTCAGGAAAAGGTACGCAAGGAGAGCTATTGAGAAAAAACTTTAAACTTTTTCACTTTGAAGTAGGTGGTTTTTTGAGGAAGCTAGCAAAAAAAGAAAAAAGGTTAGACGAAATAATCAACAAAAAGGGCGAACTTTTACCAGATGAAGAAGTTTTTAAATACACAGTTGAATATCTTGGACAAAAGGTCCCAGAGCGCGACGGAATACTTTTTGATGGTTTCCCAAGATCGATTAAGCAATATACACTTTTGAAAAAATGGCTTAGTGAAAAAGGAAAGAAGATAAATTATGCGGTTTTCCTGGATGTATCCGAGGAGATTTCTATCAAGAGACTCTCATCTAGAAGAATTTGTCTTAAATGCGGTAAGATTTACAATTTGATAACCAATCCGCCTCCGAAGAATGAACAATGTGTTTGTGGAGGGAAGTTGATTCAAAGGAAAGACGATAGTCCTGACGCAATTAAAAAAAGGCTTGAGCTTTATCGTAAAAATACAGAGCCTCTTCTTAAGATCTTGAAAAAGGATGGTATTTTACTAAGGGTTAACGCTGAAGAAAAGATAGATAAAATTTTTCAAGATATTTTAAAAAGAATAAAAAGTGTAAATGAAAGCCATGGATAAAATTATAATTAAAACTCCGGAAGAGATTGAAATAATGAAGGAGTGTGGCAAAAAACTTGCCAAGATAAAGAATGTTTTGAAAGATTATATTAAGGAAGGTGTATCTGCAAAATTTATAGACGAGATTGCTGAAGATTTGATTTCCAAAGAGGGAGGAAAACCGTCCTTTAAGATGGTGCCAGGTTATCACTGGAGTGTTTGTGTAAATGTCAATGAAGGTGTTGTGCATGGGGTTCCTAAAACTGAAGTAGTGTTCAAAAAAGGGGACGTTGTAAGCATTGATATTGGATTATTTTACAAAGGATTTCATACAGATAGTGCTTTTACGCAAGGAATAGAGGTTAATGAAAAGATTAAAAAGTTTTTAAATACAGGGGTTTTGGCTCTTAAATCAGCCATAAACCAAGCTCGCCCAGGCAGAAGAATTTACGATGTTTCGTCAACTATAGAAAGCATTATTTCCAGTTCAAGTTATTCTCCTATTAAGGCTCTAGTTGGACATGGTGTTGGAAAAAGCTTACACGAGGGACCACAAATTCCTTGCTTTACTGATGGAATAGATAAAGAAAGTCCCGAAATTGTTGAGGGAATGACGCTTGCGATTGAGGTTATGTACGCAGAAGGTCATTCAGATGTGAAATTGGCTGAAGACGGGTGGACAATTGAGACTGTAGATGGTACAATATCAGCGCTTTTTGAGGAGACTATAGCGGTCACCCAAGATGGCCCTATAGTTTTGACGAATTTGTCTAAAAGCTAATTAAATTAGCTTGTTTTTTTGTTAAGAGATATGAAACAAGAAGATACTACCCAAATTGATGGTGTAGTTTTGGAAACTTTGCCAAACACGATGTTTAGAGTTCAAATTGCAGATGGCAGGATCATACTTGCCACATTGAAAGGGATCTTAAGAAGAAGGTACGTGAGGATCTTTCCGGGTGATAAGGTGAAAGTAGAAATGACCAAATATGATACGGAAAGAGGAAGGATAATTCAGAAATATAAAAAATAGATTGAGTTTTTGAAAATATTTAGGAACTTTTTAAGATCTATGAAAGTTAGTTCATCGGTTAAGAGAAGATGTAAAGACTGCAAAATTGTTAAGCGAAGAGGGGTAATTTATGTGATCTGTAAAAATCCCAAACATAAACAAAGACAGGGTTAAAAAATTTTTATGGCAAGACTTGCAGGAGTTGAATTGCAAGATAATTGGAGATTAGAGTTTGCCTTGACGCGGATAAAAGGTATAGGGTGGGCTTTGTCTAGAAAGATCCTTTCGAGTGTAGGATTGGATTTTAATAGGAGGGTAGGAGATTTGACCCCTGAACAAATGGCAAAACTAACTGCAAAGATAGAGGAATACCCTATAGAGGGCGAGCTAGTAAGGAGAGTGTCGGCAAATATCCAACGATTAAAGACTATTGGCTCTTATAGAGGTCAAAGGCATTCTAGAAATTTGCCTGTTAGGGGACAGCGGACGAGGAGAAATGCCCGCACTAAGAGGGGCAAAAGAAGGACTGTTGGTGCGTTCAAGAAAGAGGTGCTTGCTAAGATGCAGCAGAAGACTGTTTCGGAAAAATAATAACTTAAAAAATTTTTAAGTGATTATTTTATAGATCATGAGTAATATTGAAATTTCAAAAGCCAAATCAGGAAAAAGGACGAAAACTTATGAAAAAGCGAGGGTTTATATTTCTGCCTCGTTTAACAACACATTAGTTACTTTTACAGATGAGCAAGGGAATACCCTTGCTTGGGGCTCATCAGGAAGTTCAGGATTTAAAGGGACGAGAAAGGCTACGCCGTTTGCAGCTACAACAACTGTTGAGAAGATCGTTAAGAAAGTAAAGGAGGAATTTGGAGTTAAAGAAGTAGAAATTTTTATTAAAGGTCCAGGTCCAGGTAGGGATGCAGCACTACGAGCAATAAAAGCTCAAGGTTTGAAGATTACGATGATTGCAGATGTGACACCGATTCCGCATGACGGACCAAGGCCTAAGAAAAAAAGGAGAGTTTAAACCATGGCACGATATATAGGACCAAAGGATAGACTTTCAAGAAGAGAAGGATTTGACCTTTTTGGTAAAGGAGCAAAATTAACACGTTTAAATGTGCCTCCAGGTGTTCATGGTCCCAAAGGGGTAGGAGTTACCTCAAGATTCGCAAAACAGCTTAGAGAAAAACAAAAAGTGAAAAGAATGTATGGTGTTTTAGAAAGACAATTTAGAAACTATGTTTCCGAGGCACTAAAATCCAAAGGTAATACGGGTGAAGTTCTTTTATCGCTTTTGGAAAGGAGACTGGACAATGTGGTTTATCGCTCGGGTCTGGCACTAACTAGACCAGCGGCAAGACAACTTGTTTCCCATAGGCATGTACTTATAGATGGTAAAAAAGTCAACATCCCTTCGTATATGGTAAGACCTGGAGAAACTATTACCCTGTCACCTAAAGTTCTAGAGACACCCCAGGTTAAAAAAGCCTTGGAGGAAGAGCGTAAACTTCCCTCTTGGTTGGAAAGAAAAGGAGCAGTCGTTAGAGTGAAAAGTTTGCCCAAAAGAGAAGATATTCCTGAACCGATTTCGGAGCAAGACATAGTCGAATTCTATTCTAGATAATAGGTACTATGATGGCTTACAAAATGGATTTTATAAAAATAAGGAAGGAGGTGATTTGATTGTTCAACGAACCAATTTTTGAAGTAAAAGTCGAAGAGGAAAGGCAAGATTATGGGAAATTTGTAATAAGTCCCCTAGAACAAGGTTACGGGAATACTCTTGGAAATTCTCTCAGGAGAGTCCTTTTAACCTCTTTACCTGGTGCGGCAATAACTAGTGTGAAGATTGCAGGCGTGAGGCACCAATTTTCTAGCATGAAAGGGGTTAGGGAAGATGTTGTGGAGTTTTTACTTAATCTTAAAAAAGTGAGGATCTCTTATAATGGTGAAAAGCCTATAAAAGCAAGGCTTTCCGCAAGTGGTCCGGGAGAAGTTAGGGCATCGGATATAAAGATTGAGGAAGTTGCGAAGATTGCGAATCCAGATTTATTTCTAGCCTATCTTAATAAAGGGGCAAAACTTGAGGCTGAGATGGAGATTCAATCAGGTTATGGCTACTCTTTGGCTGAGGAAAGGGCAGTTGGTGAAATTGGACTAATTCCTTTAGATGCTTCCTTTTCGCCCATTGTCAGAGTTAACTACAAAGTTGAAGAAACACGTGTGGGTAGGTTGACAAATTATGACAAGTTGATATTGGAAATTTGGACAGACTCGAGTATCAGGCCAAAAGATGCTTTGATCTTAGCATCCAAAATTTTAATATCATATTTCACACAGATTGTATCTCCTAAAAAGGTTGAGGAAAAACAAAAGGAGGAAAAAGAGAGTGATCTTGGGCTAACCGGAAAGCTTTCGGTTGAAGAAATAGGCTTACCAACACGTGTTGCTAATGCGTTAATAAGAGCAGGTTTTGAAACCGTTGAGGATTTAGTAAAAGCACGAAAGGAAGATCTAGTTAGAGTAAGAAACTTGGGAGAAAAATCTGTAAAGGTTATTGACGCAGCACTCAGAGAAAGAGGTATTTCATTATCTTAAAAATTTGTTTTATGAGAAAAAAGGTTTTTGGCTATAAACTTTCAAGGGAAACAGATACCCGGCTTGCCTTATTTAGAAATTTGGCAAAAGAACTGATATTACATGGGGAAATAAAGACGACTAAAGCTAAGGCTAAAGCCTTTAGGCCTTTTATTGAAAAGTTGATAACAAAGGCTAAGGAAAATACAGTTTCTGCAAGAAGAAAAGTTTTTGGTCTTCTGGGAAATGATAGGAGAGTATCCGAAAAACTTCTCTCTCTTGTGTCAGGATTGCCTGAAAAAGGAGGTTTTATCAAATCTCTGCCTTTACAAACAAGAAGAGGTGATAATGCTTTGATTGTAAAATTGATTTTGCCTTATCGCGAGGATAGAAAGTCTAATAAGTTTAAAGCTATTTCACGTAAATCTCAAAAAGAGTTAAAATCGTCGGATAATGTAAAAAATGTACAAGACGATAAAGAAGGTTTAAGTAAACGAGCGTAGACTTTTATCAGTAATGGAAAAAACCTATCAATTGAAAGCTAAAGATATCAAAAGAAAGTGGTATTTGATTGATGCCAAGGGTAAGGTACTTGGTAGATTATCATCTTACATAGCCAGACTTTTGATCGGTAAGGGAGAGAAAACATATACACCTCACATAGATTCAGGAGACTTTGTCGTTGTCATAAATGCAAAGCATGTTGTATTAACTGGGAAGAAAGAAAAGCAGAAAGCCTATTTCAGACATTCTGGTTATCCTGGTGGAGCTAAATTTGTAGAGGTTTCAAAACTAAGAAAGGAAAATCCTGAAGAAATTATTAGGCATGCAGTTTCTGGGATGCTTCCAGACAATAGACTTAAAAAGAAAAGACTTTCCAGACTCAAGATTTTTGCAGAGGAAAATCATTCCTACGCTAATAAGTTTAAGGTGTAGTTTATAAGGGTTAATAAATTTATGTCTAAAGGTGTAAAAAAAGACAAAAACTTTATTTATGCAGTTGGCCGAAGGAAGGAATCATCGGCTAGAGTTAGACTTTATAAAGGAAATAGTAAAAGTTTAGTAAATGGGATTGCGTTTGATGAGTATTTTCCAGGAATGGTAAATAGGCTAATTTGGGAGAAACCATTCAAGTTGACTGATACTTTGGGCAAATATTATGTAAGTGTCAAAGTTGAAGGTGGTGGAAAAGTAGGCCAGCTTGAAGCATCTGTTCATGGCATATCTAAAGCTTTGGCAAAAGAAAGTGAGGAGCACAAAAAGATATTAAGAAGTGCAGGTCTTTTAACGCGAGACTCTCGAGTGCGCGAAAGAAGAAAGGTTGGAACTGGCGGTAAAGCCAGGCGAGAAAAGCAATCGCCCAAGAGGTAGGATGTAAATCCTCGAATGCCCAAGAGGTAAAATCAAGCTTAGACTTTATAAATTAGGAAAAATGCCTGAGATTGGGGAAAGAAATATTTGGGGAAGACCTGGCTGTGAGCTTCCAACAGGGAAACTTTGTAATGCCTGTTGTGTATTCCCGCAGATAGAGTTAGAATCTGGCTTTGTTTCTGTGGTTAAACCTCCAAATACTCCTTGTCCTTTTCTTAAAGACACTGGGGGTTGTAGTAAACATCCTAACCTTAAACCCTGGGGCTGTAAAACATATCACTGTAGTAGTGAAAGGGGTCTATGGTTTGATAGTAATGGATATGGAAGGTTAACACTGATCGCACAGGCTCTTGCCTTGGGTCTTGTCACTAAGGAAGAGGCAATTAGAGCAAGTTTACAACATTGTTTAAATACTAATAATGAAATTTCAAGAATGTTAGAATATTCTGAGAAACTAAAAATATTAACCCAAGAAAGAGGTCTTTTGACTTGTGAGTCTGAGGATCCATAAGACGCTATCTATTCGGATGAAAACAACTGCAATTTCTCCTGCAAACATTGCCTTTATTAAGTTTTGGGGTAAAAAAGATCCTGAACTTAATCTTCCTTTTAATAATTCTATTTCCATGAATTTGGATGGGTGCTTGACCACCACTACTGTTGAATTTAGCCCTAGGTTTAGTACTGACGAGGTATTTATTGATGGTAGGAAGGTTAGGGGTGAGAAAAAAGAAAGGGTTATTAAAATTCTTAATATTGTGAGAAAAAAATCTAGCTTGTTTTGGAATTCTAAGGTTTTTTCAAAAAATTCTTTTCCTTCAAGTTCAGGAATAGCCTCATCTGCATCCGCTTTTTCTGCTTTGGCACTTGCCGCAAGTAAATCAGCGGGTCTTAATCTTACTCAGAAAGAGATTTCTATTCTTGCTCGCCTAGGTTCTGGATCTGCATCCCGTTCTATTATTGATGGTTTTGCAGAGTGGCTGAAAGGAAGATCGTCGAATTCTTCCTACGCAATACAAATCGCTCCTCCAACATATTGGGACATTAGAGATATAGTTGCAGTAGTTGAAAATAAAGCTAAGAGGGTAAGCTCTACGCAAGGTCACCAACTTGCCCAGACCAGTCCTTTTTTTAAAACTAGACTGAGGCTTCTTCCCGAAAGAATAAAGCTTTTCAAAGAGGCATTTTTTAAAAAAGATTTCGAAAAATTCGGGGAAATCTTGGAACAGGAGGCTGTCGAACTCCATACGATTGCCATGACTTCCCGCCCCTGCATTTTCTATTTGAATAGTGGAAGCTTGGTTGTTATAGAAAGGGTAAGAAGATGGAGAAAAGAGGGAATTCTTTGTTATTTTACTCTTGATGCCGGAGCAAATGTTCATGTGATTTGCTTGGCTAAAGATGCAAAAAAAATAAATGCAAGATTAAAAAGAATTCCAGAGGTTTTATTTACTATTGCTAATAAACCTTCTGCCGGCACGCGCCTATCCAATAAACATCTTTTTTAATATGAAAGATTTAATACTTATTAAGCTTGGTGGAAGTCTTATAACAGACAAGACTAAACCTTTTACGCTGAAGCCTTTTACTTTAAAAAGATTATGTCAGGAGATTCATGGGTTAAAACTTAGAAGTAAAGCTAGTTTTATTATTGGCCACGGCGGAGGCTCGTTTCCTCATGTTCCAGCTAAAAAATTTAGAATTTTACAAGGTGTTGTTAATAGCAAAAGTATCTTGGGAATTGCTGAAGTACAAGACGCAGCAGCGAGACTCAACAGAATTGTCGTTTCGGAGTTTATAAAGGCAAAGGTATTGGCAATTTCTTTTAATCCCTCAAGTTTAATGCTTTGCGAAAATGGAGAAATAAAAAGGGCTTTCCTTGGCTCTTTGGAGAAATCTCTTGAGTTGGGAATGACACCTGTTGTTTATGGCGATGTTTGCTTTGATTTACGAAAGGGATGCACGATTTTGTCAACTGAAAAAATTTTGAATTTTTTAGCACTTAAGTTTAGAAAAAAATATCGTTCAATAAAGATTGTCTACTGTGGAATTACAAGAGGAGTTTATGATGATAAAGGACATACTATAAAAAACATTAATTCCTCAAATTTTGGAAAAATAAAGAGTCTTCTTGGCACATCACAGGGTATAGATGTTACCGGCGGGATGCTACATAAAGTTGAGGAAGCTTTGAAGGTAGCTAGAAAGGGAATCCCTATTTTAATAATAGATGCCACAAAGCCTGGTGAAATTGAACGTTCAGTTTTGGATGAGGGGTTTGAAGGGACATTAATTTCGTGAAGATGAATCAAATTCTTGCAAAAAATCCTATCTTGGTAAAAATGTCATGGAGAAGTGTTTCCAGATTTTCGGGAACATATAAAAACTGGATTAGCAACAAAATTTAGATTTTTCGGGTAAAAGTTTTTTAACATGGATTTGAAAAATTTTTTATCTGACTACTCACAAAAGGCTGAAATATTTTTGAGGAATTTTTTCCAGAAGAAAAAAGAAGAAGCCCTAAAGATTGATTATAGTTTGTTTGAGGCTTTGGATTCATTTGAGAAAAGCCTATCTGGCGGGAAAAAAGCCCGAGGGGCCTTGACTTTACTGGGATACCAAATTGCAGGAGGAAAAGATATTCGTGCTATTCTGCCTGTTTCCTGCGGTATAGAATTATTCCACAATTTTTTGCTGATTCATGATGATATTATTGATAAAGACGAATTAAGAAGAGGTCGACCTACAATTCACAAGTTTTTTGCAGATCAAAAGAAAAACCCGCACTATGGTTTATCTAAAGCAATTTTAATTGGAGATATTGGCGTTGTATTGGCTTATGAGTTAATATTAAGCGCAGATTTTCCCAAAAGAAGGATTGAAAGAGCACTCCAGATATTGAATGATTTTCTTCTGAAAACTTTGTATGGGCAGATAATTGACATGCAATTTGATTTTAAAGAGAGTGTAAGCTGGGACGATATTTTGAAAGTTAGGACCTACAAAACAAGTTATTACACTTTTGTATTGCCTTTGAGCTTGGGAGCAATTTTGGGAGGTGCGAAAGGAAAAATCTTTGATGCTATTAAAAATTTCGGTATTCCAATTGGAATTGCCTTTCAATTAAAAGATGATATCTTGGGAGTTTTTGGAGATTCAAAAAAAACCGGTAAATCAAACGAGCAAGATATAAAGATGGGTAAAAAAACATTTCTTTACGCGAAGGCTTTGGAGGTGGCAGCTCCTAAAGATAAAAAGTTTCTTCTAAGGTGGTATGGAGTAAAAAATTTAGATTCTAAAAAGATTAGTAGAATTCGCAAAATTTTTAGAGATTCAGGCAGTCTTGAATATTCCCTAAATTTTTCCCGAAAACTTGTAAATGAGGGCAAGAAATTTATATCTAGTTTAAGCGAAAACAAAGAGATTCAAGATACACTTTATAATTTAGCTGATTTTGTTATTGAAAGAGAGACTTGATTCTTGAAATTAAATTTATTACTATGCTATAGTTTTTTCACTCATATGTCTTCATATAACCACCTTGAGTTGCCAAAGGGTACAGTTGTTCCTAACCACATTGCTATAGTGCTTGATGGTAACGGCCGATGGGCAAGGTCGCGTGGATTACCACCCACAAAAGGACATGAAAAAGCTGCAAAAAACTTATCTAAGCTTGTCAAGGCTTCGAGAGATTTGGGAGTACACACCCTTACTCTTTGGGCGTTTTCTACAGAGAATTGGAAGAGACCGCCGAAAGAAGTTCAGAAAATTTTTTCTTTGATTAGGGGTTATATAAGGAAGGAACTGAAAGATGCAAAGAAAGAAGGTGTAAGGTTTATTCACTTAGGTCGTAAAGATAGGCTCTCAGGAAACCTTCTTTCGTTAATCAAAAAGGCTGAGGAAGAAACTAGGCAAAACAAGAAATATATATTAAATTTAGCTTTAGATTATGGAGGAAGGGATGAAATCATCAGGGCTGTCAAAAAGATAATAGAAGATAAAGTACCATCGCAAAAAATTGATGAGTCACTCTTTTCTTCTTATCTTGATACGGCTGATCAGCCTTATCCTGACCCTGATTTATTTATCAGAACCTCGGGCGAACAGCGCACTTCAGGACTTATGCCATGGCAAACTGTATATAGCGAATTCTATTTTGAGGATGTTCACCTTCCTGACTTTACGCCGCAACATCTAAAAAAAGCTATCCTTGATTATAGTAGAAGAAGGCGAAGATTTGGTGCAAAAGACCGGGTCAAACATTTTACCTTTAAGCCAGAGTTAACTGCAAAGTTTGAGCTTGCCTGGTGGAGATTGAGAAAAATTCCACAAGGGACAAGATTTAGAGATTATGTTCTTAAGCATCTGAAAGAACAGTACGGTCTTTCTAGAAGGTTAGCCAAGCAAGCTGCAATTTTGATGAGTCAAGCTGTAATTCGAGGTGAACAGAAAAAATGGGAAGAGGCAAAGGTTGCCTTGAGGAAGTTTTATAAGTTAATAAAAGATGAGTTAAAGCTTGCATTCGAACCTTCGCTTGCAGCATCTTTGGAAGTCAAGCTTTGGCAAGATCTTTCGCAAAAAAAGACTGCATTAGAAGCGCTTGACGTAGAATGGACTGCACGAGAATTTTTCTCCGAAGTTTATAGGATATCGTTCTTGCAGGCAGCGAAGGTAGCGCATTTAAGGATTCTTGCTACGCTTGAGAAAAATTTGGCAGAAATGGGATTAGGAGATTATCATTGGGAGAAAGCTGAAGATTATTTAAGAAGATTTTATAAAGCCCTTAAAGAGAAGGTCGCCTAATTTTTGCCTACTCCGCAAAAATAATCTTCCAGTTTTAAAGTCATCTAAAAGTTTATCCTCCTACAAATTCATCTGACTCATTCTCTTGATTGGGTCTATTTTTCTTAGGATTCTCATTGGTTGTGGGAGTTGGTACTTGTGTAGAATTTTCCGGTTGGATATGTTGGGTGGGGGAAATTGTCGCTGGGTTTTCTATTATTTCTTGGTTTTCCTTTTTTTCAATTCTCGTGTAAGAGGTTGGAGAAGTAGTGGAGGGTGTGCTTTCTGAACTTGGTGCAGTTTGACTTTCGTTTCTTAGTTTTTGTTTGTAATCTAGTTTGGAATTTCCAAATAAAATCCAAAAACTTAGGATAGCAAGTAATCCAAAAATGATTAAGAAGATAATGCCCACCAGACCTTTATTTTTCATTGCCTTTAAGGATTTTTATGTCTTAAGACTTGAAAATTGTCTTTTAATGCCAAAAAGCTTTTATTTATCTATAATTTAAATATATTTGATTTGTTTCTCAAACCTTTACCCTTTCAATAATAGCAAGGAAGTGATAGTTTAAGCATTGGCTATGTAGTTGTGATATATTAGACTGATATGGATGAGATTATACTTAAAGTTTCCGGTTTGAGTGTGGAATTTGAGAATCACAGGATTCTCGATAATATTTCTTTCGAAGTAAAAAGGGATGAAACATTGGCAATCATAGGGCCGAATGGTGCCGGAAAGACAGTCCTTTTAAGATGTCTTTTGGGTTTTGTCGAATATGTAGGGAAGGTTGAATGGGCACCTGATGTGAGGATAGGTTATGTTCCCCAAAGGCTTTATGTTGAGAGAGGTTTGCCAATCACGGTAGAGGAATTCTTAGCAATCAAAGAAAAAGATAAAAGTAAGATAGAGGATGTTTTAAAACAGGTTGGTTTTGGAGTAGTCGGAGAACACCTTGTCCATAAAGGAAGGAGACTTCTAAAAACAAGATTGGGTGTGCTTTCTGGTGGCGAGTTCCAACGGGTGCTAATAGTCTTTGCTCTTTTGGGCCAACCTAATGTTTTGCTTTTTGATGAACCCACTAGTGGTATTGACATCTCGGCTGAAGAGACAGTTTATATGCTGATAGATAGACTTAAAAAAGAGAAAAATCTTACGATCATTTTCGTATCTCACGAACTAGAAGTAGTGTATAAGCACGCAGAGAAGGTTCTTTGTTTAAATAAAGAAAAAGTTTGTTTTGGACCCCCAAAGGATGTAATCGATAAGGAGAGTTTAAGAAAATTATACGGCGAAGATGTACATTTTTATAAGCATGAACATTTGCATAAGCATTAAAAATGTTAAGTAACCTTTTACTCAGTTTATTTGTTGGGTCAATCGTTGGGGCAGCATCTGGTTTTTTGGGATCTTTTATGGTCTTAAAAAGAATGTCTTTGGTAGGAGATGCATTAAGTCATGTTGCACTTCCTGGAATGGCAATTTTTTTGGTAGCACGGATAAACCCCATGATAGGAGCAATAATTGCTCTTACCCTATCAGTACTTGGCATTTGGTATCTTGAAAGAAAGACTGAAATTTATTCCGAGACCTTAGTGGGTGTTTTTTTTACCACTAGCCTTGCCTTGGGAGTCTTAATCACACCCGAACCCGAACTTCTGGAAGCTCTTTTTGGGAGCATTGAAAAGATTACCCCTTTGGATGGTTTATTGACCATTTTAGGTTCAGTTTTTGTTCTTGGAGCAATTTACCGAATTTCCAAAGATCTTATCCTTGGAGTAGTTTCTGAAGAGCTGGCAGGTTCTTTGGGAGTGAATGTAGCAAGGATAAATCTTGTCTATTTTTTAATGCTTGGACTAATAGTTGCACTTGGTGTTAAATTTGTTGGAACTCTTCTTACTGGGGCTTTGGTTGTAGTACCTGCAGCAGCAGCAAAAAATCTTGCCAAAAGTATTAGGAATTTCCAGTTATTGTCGATATTGATCGGGATTTTTTCTTCTTCTGCTGGAATTTTTATTTCTTATCTATCTGGTCTTCCCACAGGACCAATAGTAATTCTTGTTTCCTGTCTTATTTTTACATTGAGTCTCTTCCTAAGAGGAAAGTGATCTTAAGTTTATTCTACCTCAACATATTTTACTATATTTTAATATATAGCGTAGTAAGTGTTTTTTCATTATTTTCGGAAGTAAAACAAAATTTCAAGAAAAACCCGTAAAAATTTTTAGAGTCTTGCTGCTAGGAATTAAGCTACTTTTCAAAATATTTTTTTGGGTTTAAGTGAGGCGCAATTTTAGTAAACTTCTCAATTATTTTTTGCTTTTCTTGATCGGTTTTGGCAGTAAAATACATTTTTTTAAGCTTCATTAAATTTTTCTTTAATTTTCTTTTCCTTTTGATTCCAAATTTTCTTCTCTTTTTTGAGATTTTACTCATATTTTTAATCAAGTAAAATAATAAGTGAAAAAATTTGTGTCAAGTAAAAACCACCCTTTTATTGCCTGAAAAGATTTTAGATGATCCCACCGATTGCGATAAATTTATTTAAGAAAAATGGGAGTAGAAAAAAGAATGATCGTTGTCCATATTACTAATCCTGGTGAGAAGAAAGCTAGGAAAATTGCGAAGTTTCTGATAGAAAGAAAATTAGTGGGTTGCTGTGTTTTATTTCCTGTAAAAAGTATTTACTGGTGGAATGGAGAAGTTCAAGAGGAAACGGAATGGATAATTTGGGCAAAGACTCTTGAATCAAAGTATAAAGATATTCAAAAAGAGGTTGCAAAGATCCATCCTTATGAGGTACCCTGTATTTTAAAAATAAAAGCAAGTTCTAACGAAAAGTATTTCAATTGGCTTAAGGGTTTATTGAATGTTAGCAGGGATCAAAGTTAGTGAATCTTGTACTTAAATCTGTCTTAAAAATTATAGATCTCTTCCTTTCAAAATTTATTTTTTTGTACCTAAATTAGGCTTTTAATGCAGATAGATTATTTGGTGACAATTTTTCTAAAGCTTCTAACTATATTTTCAGCCTCGGAGTAAATCGAGTTTAAATAGTTTCTCCCCAACCAATTGTCTGGTGTTTCCTCTCCATTATAGTATTGGTCAATTACCGATTTGTAGAATCTATCACAATCCAATTGCTTTTGTCTGTTTTCTATTAAGTCGCAGCGAAGACGAAAGGATTCAGGGAATGCAAATATTGCTACTTCGTCTTTTTCATAGTCGGGGATAATGTAGTAGGCAAAGTTTGAGTGGCTGCCACCATTAAAGGCCTTAATGATTTCCTGGCCTGATTCTGTATGACCCCAGAGTGGAAAAACTTCAGGAGGGTTGTCTATGCGCCAAACTCTCTTCTGGGTTTCGAAATAAATATGACTTACCTGTCCTGGGATCTTTACAGAGTTAACCCCCTTAAGGAACCAAAAAGTGGCTTCCGGAACGAAATCACTATCTCTAAAATCCAATTTCAGCACTAAAGACACCAAACACCTATTTTGATCCAGCATTAATAAGCTACAATCTAGACCGTCAGTGACTGTATAATTTTTAGGAATATCAAACTCTATTCCATATCTGGTATTCTTATACGTTTTAAAGTTTGATGTTGTGTTTTCTTTAGCTGTGATAGAAGTTGGTGTTATTTGTGTTTGATTGGCTTTATCGGATGGTTTGAAAAATTGTCTGGCGGAATAGTAAGAGCCTAGACTAATAAATCCCAAAAAGACAAACAAGGATATAATCAAAAGCCAATACATATTTTTTCAATTTTATTAACCATCACTAACTAATTAAAAGTTTTTTCTCTGATCTTTGTCAAGAATTTTCGGTGTTCTATGATAACTCTAGTTAGTTTTTCAAGAACAAGTTTCTGTTAAAAGTGAGTCCAATAATTTTTTTGTGCATGGTGAAGACAATAAGCTTATGCTAAGATGAAAGTTATGAATAAACTGTCAAGTAAAAGGGATTTTTTCATTAAGTTAGCCACGACAAAGGATATGGATCGAGTTGTCAAGATTGCCAATCAGGTTCATTCTTATCTTGCCTCCCGCAGGTCAAGCTTTTTTGGTAGAGCGAGAGAGTTCTCAAAATCAAAGACGTTATATTCTGACCTTTTTAAAAAAGAAAACAACCGCTTTTTTGTAGCCAAAAGGTGGAATTCGGAGGTGATTGGATATGTCTATATTATTATCGAAAATCAACCCGACGATTTAATTACAATTCCTTACGCAAGTATCGAAGAGATCGCGTTTGATAAAAGATACCGACATTGGGGTGTTGGTAAAGCATTGATGGATAGGGCAGGTAAATGGGCTTTAGCTAAAAATCAAAGTTATACGGCTTGCAACTTGGGAATTTAATAATGAAACCAGGCAATTTTTTGAGAAATTAGGCTATAAAACTGTAATGCGGAAAATGGAATTAGTTTTGGACAAGATAAAAGCTACTTAATAAGGTTTTGCTTTTAGAATTTTAACAACGTTTGAAGAAAAAAATTGGATTGAACCACTGTCTGTCGAATTGGAATGTGATTTTTATTTTTTCCGAAATATAAGGAAAAATCTGAGTGAACGTCATCATAAACGTGGGATGCAAGCATACAAACTGCCCGCAAGATTCGCAATATCTAGATTGGTTGAAATTGCTGAGCACCACTCGAGCCTACCTTGAGCGGCGACCTGAATAACTGCCGTGCCTGTATTGTCTTTTTTGCGTTTGCAGTTTTGTCTGTCTTTAGTTGGATATAATAAAAATTTTATGTTTTAAATCTTTTTGTCACTTTTAAAAATAGCAATCCAATACGCGATAAAATCAAAACAGTAATGATTAAAGAGGTAAGAGATAACGATTTCCAAACGGAAATATTTGTGGACTGTTTTCACCGTCTTTTGCATGCCTCTAACCCCTTTGCAGAAGCTTGAGGATCATAATCCTCGTTCAGAGAGTACATTAACATTCCTCGTATCTCTACAGGTGACCCTTGGTAAAATCCAAGTATTTTGAAACTCTGAGATTCTGGAATTTCTACGTGCGCCGGTCTATTATCTTGATAAACTTGTCTAGATTCTCCCTCAAGAATGTAAATTTTCTCATCAATTGTGACTCCACCCTCCACGGAATTATTGCCTTCTCCGCTATATAATTTATATCCTGCTGTTGGAAGTTTTGAGTATTGATCATTAAAATAATAATAAGACTGGTTATTTGTAAGTTTATATAGTGGTTCGTAGTTCCTCGGTAGTTCTGAATTAGGGAAATTTTTCCAGTCAGTAGGGTTTTCTTTGACTATATAAAATGGCTCCGGATTTTTATTAATCAAGACATACTCTTCATATGTTGGACCTTTTTGTACTATCTTGATGCCATTCGGCAATGTAGAGTAGTCAAACAAAAGCTTTGTTTTAAACCATGGAACCGGCCCGGTTGGTATACAAGCGAATGTATTTTGTGGAGTTAATGATAGTGTATTAAAAAATATTGCCATAATAATTATTCCGAATTTCTTCACAAATTCTTTCATCATTTTCAGTATAGTAAACTATCAATCTCGATAAGACATCCAGTTTGTTTTCCTCCATTTAATATTGAAGTGTATTCGGAAAAGCCACCCAATTTTTATTGAACTCTAGGTCAAAGTTTCAATGGCTTGATTACGATTGGGGCGGTTGTTGGATAATTTTTAAAAGGATTTTTACTCTGCAGGTTCTGTTGCGGACTTATGCCTTGGTTTGTACGAATAAAATTGGTATAGTACTTTCTACCTTCTCAGTCCACCCCATTCTACAACCGTGAACCCATCTCGTTGTGGTATTGGTCTAAACTCTAGTTTTTCCACAGTAACCGGCTTTTCGAGGGGTTTAAAATCCATAAGAATTCGAATAAGAGTATCGGGTTTGGGTGAAATTCGCAAAGGAGCAATCTTATTAATAGTGCTTTGATCTAGAAAGGTAATAAAGTAGTATGGTGAACCAGAAAAGCTAGGCAACCAAGCTTGCATAAAGTCGGTTTTCTCTTTTTCGTTCAATCCGAGTTTGGATAGGATTTCAGACAGGAAGTTTGGAACGTCTTCTTTTTTGACAATAAAGCCCTTACTTTGGATTGGAAATATTAAAGACCACCCTTCCCAAAAAAGATATGGATAGACCTTGTTATCTGAGAGATTCAATATTTTCCCTTTAGGTTCAGCAACAACATTCCAAGCGTTTTGATACTTCGGTGTTGAATCAGAAATATTCACGATTGGATCAAAAGTAATCGATACTTTCTGAGTAGTTTGTGGATAAAGGTAAATAATGGGTTCACAGGCAAGTGGGGGTAAGAATTCATTGTTGTTGAAACGGATAAGTCGATTAAAGGGATCGCGCCATAGAAATATCGGACGGGAGTTTATAAAATCACGGTAAGATTTTATTTGATTTTTCTCTTCGGGATAAATATATTGCCCACCGAAATATTGGTTATAAGCGTTATAAAACTCTGTATAAAGTTTATGATTTTCATCTTTTAATCCATAAACTATATCTCCTGTGTTGTTTTCTCTACCGATCGGAACCAAATCATTTTCATTAACCAACGTGGGAGAAACAACACTAACATCGTCAAATCGGTCACAGCCTGCAAGAGTATAAGACACGTAGTCACTATTAGTCTTTTTATTATCCGTCCAAGTGATGTTTTCTACTGAAATATCAGGTTTGTAGCTGAATTTCAAAGATGTTCCATCAGGACGGAATGCAAAAAATTGGTTTGTAGTAAAACAACCAGTTCCTTGGCACCATTCAATACCGTCACTAAGTAGTCCTTCAAGCTCAAAACTTCGGATAGGATTTAATTCAGGTCTTGTTGTGTAAATATCGCCGTAGATAGGGTGAGTGAAAACCTTATAGAGCTTAGATTGATCAATTTCTCCATCCTCTTCTATTAAATATTCATAAGCTCTTAATACTTGCCTTTGATTTATACCCTGGAGTTCCTTTGGATATTCAAGAATTGGAATTGTGAATTCATTATCCATTGCTAAATTGAGTCCAAATTTTTTAAAAGGATTTATTTTGGAAAAATCATTGCTAAATCCGGATAAATACGAAATCCTTGTCAACAAAGTTACAACGTTACCATTTTTTACGTAGCGCAAATGAAAAGGTTTATCACAGTATGATGCGACTTTGCAGGGACCGCCCAATCTGAAAAGAACTAAAATCAAATCACCACCCTTGTATTTTCCAGAATTTATTGTTCCTATTTTGAAAAAGTCGTAGATATCTAATTCCCAATCCTCACCCGAAGTTGCTTCTACATCACTACCGCTTAGGAGTTTTACAGTTTCTAAAATTTTCTCTCTTTAAATATAAGAAACTTCAACAGATTCTTTTGGTATTGGAATCTTTGTTTCATTTTCGGATACCTGAGGTGTAGGAATTTCGGGAAGTTTATTCGGTGAGAGGGTCTTTACATAAATGAAGTAGCTGCTCAAGGAAAACAAAAGTAATACGGTCACTGATAGTCCAAGGAAGATAACTTTCTTTTTGAAGCGTTGCGTTTGCTGAATAATCTGTTCGGGTGTAGGACTTAATTTCCATTCTTGTGTCGAGACTTTCTGCTTATTGGTTTCTAATTTATCTTCTTGCATATTCTCATTCTATTCAAACCTCAGCTGGAGAGTCAAATGTTTTGGTAACCTTTGCTGTGGTTTGTAGACTTGGGTTATCGACTTTGCAAATGAAGTAATTTCTAGGTGATAGACTGTTCAAAATCTGTCAAGTCTCGTCTGGTCGGGGAGCCGGGAATTGAACCCGGGCCAGACGCACCCCATGCGCCTATTCTACCGTTAAACTACTCCCCGATAGCTTGTATTTTAGCAAATCTAATTTTATTTAAGAAGTAAGCTTTCTTTTAAGACTTAGTAAGTCTATTTGCCAGTCGTATCTTGAAAGCTCTTCAAATTTTTTAATCGCCTCTTTTAGGTGTTTTTCGAAGGTTTCGTGACTGCATTTATTAACCTTCATAAAATGTTTTACTAAATTCTCGTAATCTATCTTTTTCTTTGTCCCAAGTATGCCTGCAAATCCTATGTGTTTTACCAAATGGCACTTGGAACAGACAGCTATAACGTCTTTCAGTCTTTGAATATGATCTTTGTCGTCGTACTCCCAAACTTCGTGAGCCTGTAATTTACCTTTGGAGCCGCAGATTACACATCTGTAATTATATTTTCTACAGACTTCCTTCCTTAAACCTGCCCAGACTTTCGGTTTAAGTATGCTTCTTAAGTTTTGACTCCATACACTTGAAGGGATAAGCTCAATTGTGAGTTTGAGTTTTTTGTTCATCGCGGTACTTTATTAATTTAAACTATTTTGTATCACTCAAAAATAAAGCCTTAATAAATAGATTGAAAAGATAATTGAAATTACACTAACGCACTGCCAGATAATTTGATAGACAAACCAGACAGAATCGTTGTGAAAGTATTTATAAAACCAAAATTTTCCAGGAGGGTTTCTTTTGATGCTTGAAAATTGCTGATTTAACCAATAAATTGTCTCTCCGGAACCTCTGATAACCCAAAAAATAGAGATAGTAAGAAGAAAAAGTATCCAGTCTTTCAAAAGAAAGGTTATTATCGAGACAAGCGTCCAAAAAATTCCAAAGACAACCGCATTTCCCCAGACAAATGCTCCTATTATGTTAAAAATTCCGCTTGAGCCAAAAGCGTTTTTATTCTTGTTTGATTCAATAAATCCCTTGATAGCGCCTATTAAGGAGAAAAGCCCGTAAACAATTATTAAATTCCTTTGCCAATTTTCCATTATTTTTTTGTCTTGTTTTTATACCATTTTTCAAGGTCATTGAGTGCCTTTTCTATCCAAGGGAATGCTAGATTTTTTGGTATATTCCCAATAGGGAACCAGTGAAACGATGCGATGTCATCTTGGGGTTTGATTTTTCCTTTGACAATGTTTGCAATGTAACAAAAATTAAGAGTATCTAGCAAATCCCCTTGATATTCTTATTTGTCCATATAAACCCCTAATAAGCCCTCGATTCTAATTGTTAAACCGGTCTCTTCTTTAAACTCCCTTATAATACCCTTTTGGGGGTGTTCGCCATTCTTGAGAAATCCTCCAACCACATCATAAGTTCCAATTTTTGGTTCAATTGCCCGTTTGGAAAGACAATATTTTCCGTTTTTTATAGCAAATGCTGAAGCCGTTGGTACAGAGTTAATGTAAACCCTTTTGTCACAGCTTGGACATTTGAAATACTCTTTATGCTTCTCAATTGGGTTTCCACAGTATGGACAAAACTTGTACTTTTTCATTACTCGCCCCAAAATTATATCCTTATATCTTGTATTTTAATGTACTTTGTGTTAAATAGGAACTATGGGAAGAGCTAAGAGAGAAGAAAACAAAACCACTGAACAAGTAGAATCTTCAGGAAAACTTGCTGCAATTAGGCTCGCAATGGAACAAATTGAAAAGCAGTATGGTAAGGGAGCGATTATGAAGTTAGGTGAAAGGGATGAGAGATTGAAGGTTGAGGTTATTCCTACCGGATCAATAGCCCTTGATTTGGCACTTGGTGTTGGCGGTCTTCCCAGAGGAAGGATTGTTGAAATTTACGGACCTGAAGCTTCTGGGAAAACAACCCTTGCGCTCTCTGTAATTGCTGAGGCGCAGAAACGCGGAGGTCAAGCTGCATTTATTGATGCCGAACATGCTTTAGATCCTGAATGGGCTGAAAAAATTGGAGTAAATTTAGACGATCTTCTTTTAAGCCAACCTGATACCGGAGAACAAGCATTAGAAATTGCGGAGACACTAGTTAGATCTGGAGCACTTGATGTTATTGTGGTTGATTCAGTCGCTGCTTTAGTCCCTCGGGCCGAGCTTGAGGGAGAAATGGGTGAAGCAGTGATGGGTATGCAGGCAAGGCTTATGAGCCAGGCATTGAGAAAACTAACAGGTGCTATCTCGAAATCCAAAACAATCCTTATTTTCACCAATCAAATTAGGCAAAAAATTGGCGTAATGTTTGGAAACCCAGAAACTACCCCGGGAGGATTGGCTTTAAAGTTTTACTCTTCGGTAAGACTTGATGTCAGAAGAGTTGAGGTTTTGAAAGATGGTGAAAATGTTGTCGGATCAAGACATAGAGTGCGAGTTGTAAAGAACAAGGTGGCTCCGCCCCTGCGAGTTGCCGAACTTGATATTATGAATGACGAGGGAATAAGCAAGGTCGGTGGACTTTTAGATGTGGCAGTTAATCTTGCTTTGATTGAAAAAAAGGGATCGTTTTTCATTTATAAGGGAAAGCCATTGGGTCAAGGAAGAGAAGGCGTTAAATTAGTTTTGAAAGAAGATAAGAAACTGTCGGAAGAAATAGAGAAAGAAATCCGTGAGGCTGTTGCGGCAGGAAAAAAAGTACCGAAGGAGATAGGTGAAGAGAAAGAAGAATAAGAGCAAAGTTTATAACCGTTTAAGGAAACGATTTGCTAAGTGTCGCAAATCTATAAAAATTAAAAAATTAATTAATTGCAGTTCACTTATCTTATTTCCTCAAGTTATGTATGAAGATTATCACACAAGTGAAACTTCGAGAGAAACAAAAACGTGTTGATATTTATTTAGACGGAGAATTTGCATTTAATCTTGATTTTGAAACATTTGTCAAGTCCGGTTTGAAAGTTGGAGATGAATTAAGTGAAGAAAAAATAGAACCTATCTTAAAGGAGAAAGAACTTCAAAAAACTTATGAAAAAATTCTTAAGTTTGCTTCTTTAAGACCAAGATCTCAGAAAGAGTACTTTGATTGGTTAAAGAAACATAAAGTGCATAAAAGTCTTTATAAATATCTCTTTGATAGATTAAAGAGGATCAATCTTTTAGATGATAAAAGGTTTACCACCTGGTTTGTTAATCAGAAGATTCAATCTAGATATAAGTCTAGAAAAGAATTGTTGTATGAGTTGAAGGTTAAAGGCGTTGCACAAGAGATTATTGAAGATGTACTTTCAAAAGAGAAATTTGATGAAGTTAAAGTGGCTAAAGATTTGGTAGATAAAAAAATGTATTTGTGGAAAAATCTTTCTAAACCCAAGCTTCGTCAAAGAGTTTATAATTTTTTATTAAGGCACGGTTTTAATCGGGAAGTAGTTAGAAATATTCTAAAACGCTTACAAAACATTTAACTATGCATAAGTTCAGATACATATTAGACTCATTCAAGGAAAAGAATGAGCTATTTAT
>CAYSEQ010000002.1:0-148625 GCA_964430475.1 uncultured Gammaproteobacteria bacterium | reverse complement strand
TTGATAAAAATCTCCCCAAGGACCAGTTTTTGCCATAAAAAGCCCATGATAAAGCATTAAGGGGTCCAAAAAATTCATTCCGCTACTTATCCCTCTTAATGAATCAAAATTTGCCCTCCAATCAGAGATTTCGGAAAAGGCTAACCGAGAAGATATTAACTCAGGATAAACCCACCAAATATTGGTCAAAAGCCATAAAACAAATCCTAAGCCAGTGCGTTTAACTATAACAACGAAAGTCTTTTGTGAGAACTTAAATACAAACGGGGTAATAAGCAATGTAGGAATCCAGATTGTAAAGATGTTTGCCGGCTGCAAAAAGGCATTGGAAAATAGAAACGAAATGAGCAAAAGTAAAAATAACGCCCTAGCATTCCCCTCTTTCAGCCAAATAAACCAGTAAAATAGCAAGACAGGTAACAAAGCCCAAGCTGACATTCCTGAATATAGAAATCTTGACCACACTTGTGTCATCCCATAAAGATTAAATAAGTAAAAAAGTGCCCCAATTACAGCCACTTGCTTACTATGTTTGATAAAGACTAGAAGGTAGGAAATTAATCGATAAGTAAAAACTAAACCAAAGACAATAATTACCAAAAAGAAAATAGTCTGTATCAGCCAAAAGTCTACAGAGATTAAATTTAGCAATTTTGAGAATAGAACAGGGATTAAGCGCAGAAGATAGTGGGGAGCTAGATAACCTGTCCCTGTTTCCTGCCAAGGAGAAATCTGCTGAATAGTCAACCTTTTATTAAAAATAGACAATCCCTCTTCTCCTGTAGCATTATGCATTCCTTTTTCAAACCAAAAAAATGTTAATATTACAGACAATATATAAGATAAGGTAGTTATTAATCTCATTCTTTTCGGGTAGATATAAAAATAACTGCCCTTACTCTAGAAGAACTATCCATTTTCTCTGCCTTAGTGATTGAAAACGGCATCCAATTACCTTGTCTTTCGGCAAATACTTCCCAAGCAGATATCTTAAAACCTTCCAACAGGTTGACTATTCTTTTTCTGTTATAGACTCTATACCAATTAGAATCCGTTGGCTTTCCAAAAGGCACAGTAAGTAGAAAGGTGCCCTTAGGTTTAAGTATCCTTTTAACCTTCTCCACAGCATCCCTGTCGCCTTCGTTATTTAATTTTTCTTTATAAAAACCCAATCCGATATGCTCAATTGTGGAAAGGGAAATGACAACATCAAAAAAGTTATTCTTCAAATGAGCTTCTAAAAAATCACCCTTTAAAAAGTGTAGGTTTGGATGCTTTCGCTGATAGGGATAAATGTCGATCCCGTAAACTTTATGCCCCATACTAGATAGCTGAATTGGCAACAAGCTATATCGGCACCCTATGTCTAAAATTTTGGATTTTTTTCGCGGGATGCTTCTTAAAATAAGAGGTATCTCGACTATTCTCTCACTTTTAGATTCTGTAATAAACCTGACAATTTCCTCCTTCCAAAATATCTCAGGTATTCTAATACCTAACCTATCTAACAAGTAAGATATTTTCCAAAGCATTACCTTCTCCTTTCGGCGACAAAAACGCAGTGATGAAGAAAGGGCAAAATAAAAGCTCTTCTCACCTTCCAATCCTCCCCTAAATTCTCCCTTATAAGTTTCCCCCACTCCCACGAAAACATTTTTGTCACATGAGTTGGATCAAAATGAATAAAAAAGATATCTTCTAGGCTTGTTATATCAAAATAGACGGCGCGTTTGGCAACCCTACCACACTCATAGATAGCCTTTTTAAGATCATCTTTTGTGATATGTTCAAGTACGTCTATACACGAAACAACATCAAAACTTTTATCCTTAAATTTCAATTTCCTAACATCTCCTAAGAAACAATACTTTCTAAATTTCGTGGGCACTTTAAAAATTGCCGTTCTACTAACATCAACACCCAAAGCTTCAATTCCTTTCTCTCTTAAATTGGAAACAATCAAACCCGTACCACATCCTACATCTAATAGATTTTTCGGCTTCAAAAACTTTAAAATATACCAGACTCGAAAATCGTATACCGGATGAAATTTTCTCCTATAGCTCCCTCTCCAGATGCTAGAAAAATAGCCTTCATCATACTCAGACTTCTCTCTTTCGGAAACCCTCCTGATGACTTCCAAAAAATTTCGGGCTGTTTTGCCCCAACTAAACTGTCCCACCCACTTACGGGCGCCCTTGGATAGCCTGAACCGAAGTTTTCTGTCCTGCAGAATCTTTATGATTGAATCAATAAAATCTTGCCTAGTATCTGCTAATAACCCGCTTTCTTCATCTTTGACAGCATCCCTAATTCCGGGGACATTAAATCCGACTGTCGGAGTACCGCAGGCCGCAGCTTCCATTGCTACCAATCCCCATCCCTCGACTAAAGAAGGAAAAGCCAACACCCATGACTCCTGTAACAGCCTGACTTTTTCCTCTTCCGAAACAAACCCCTTAAAAACAACATCGCCATCTATTCTTTTTGCTCTTGCCATGAATTCAAGACGAGCTCGATCCTGGCCATCCCCAGCAATAATCAGCTTTACCCGCGGTATTTGTCTCTTAATCTTAGGAAAGCTTCTAATTAATATATCTACCCTTTTATACCGTCTTAGTCTACCAAGATATAAAATAGTAGGGAATTTGGATTTTCTGGCACTATTTTGGAATAAAAAATTATCTACCCCAGGAGGAAAAGCCACAACCTTTTTAAATCCCATACTCTCAAGTAGTCTCTTTTCAGTTTGCGACAATGTAACAATAAGGCTATTCTTATATAACAGCGGAACAACCTTATTTTCTAAAAATATTCCAATCTTTGAGATCAAACTACTAAATTCTGTTTGCCAAAGCTTTTTGTGATTATGGTGAACAATCAATACTTTTAGCCGTCTAGTAAACAATGGGGTAAAGAATGGAATTCCATGAGATGTATCTATAACAAAATCGAATTTTTCCCCTCTTAGTCTTAAAAGATAATAAAGTGGAATTAATAAATAAACTGAATAAGTGCCACCAATCCGAATAATCTCTATTCCATCCATTTTCTCTTTTCTCAAAGCTCCCTTATATCCGCCACACAAAAATACAACCTTATGGCCCTTTCTCACCCATCTCTTTGCAAGTTCATGGAGATGTCTCTCAGCTCCTCCAGCCCAAGGGTGTGTTATGTCTCGCCAGTTAAGTATTAGTATTCTCATTTTTCTGCTTTAATAAAAATACCCACTCCTCTTTCTTTTAGTTGCCACAAATCATTTAGTCGATCTACTAAATTTACAATTTTAAAGGCGAACTCTATGATAAATGGTTTCCTTTTTTTTCTTATTTCATATTTACTAACCGCCTGGGCGAGGTTTCTAGACATACTACCCCCATAAAGCTTTCTTGCAGCAAAGTGAAGAAGATTGTGATTAAAAGGAAGACACCACCAAGTTAAAGATTCAATCTTTTCGACTTTAAATCCAGCCTTTTTAACTACCCTTTCAATTTCTTCCGGTTTGTAAAGCCTTAAATGCTGATTCCAAATCCCCGCCCAAAATCCGGTTTTTATATGCGTGCTAAAAAAATGTTCCAAAACCCAGTTCACAGGATCCCAGAAAAATGGGTAATTTGCGTTAGGTACGGTTATTACCAACGTCCCTCTTTTTCTAAGAACTCTTTTTACCTCCTTTAAACCCTTTACATCATCAGGTAAATGTTCACAAACCTCGCTCATTATAATTTTACTAAATGAATTAGCTTTAAGTGGAAGTCTTTTCATTAAATCCCCTTTTATAAGCTTTACTTTTTTACCTTTGAGATTAACCCTTGCGCTTTTTAGAGCATTCTCATCAACATCAACCCCAGTTAAGTCTAAATCTTTAACACCCAAATTTGAAAGAAGATGAAGATAAAAACCATCACCACAACCAATGTCTAAGATTTTATCCCCAGGTTGAGGGTTTATTTCCTCAATAATTCTTCTTGCCCGCCTTTTTAGTGCCATATCGCCAGTGTTGGCAAGAAGAGCATCAAGCCTTTTTGCAATGGTTGATGAATAATGGTTAATGCTTAACATAATAAAATGACTAATGATTAATCAATAAGACTAGAGTTTGCTTCGTAAGCTCTTTATCCACCCATTTAGTTGCCTGGCTACTTCATAATAACTATCTCTCAAGAATTGAAAATCTTTCTCTTTCAAATACTTTAAGTCTCTTGAAAGTTTTAAATGATAAAGGGTTTCTCCCAATGAACCTCGAGCATTATATAGAAACTGAAGCAATTCCTTGGTAGAATTCCGATAGAATCCCTCCGATATATTAGCTACAATTGATGCAGATGACCTTCTTAATTGAGAAGTCAAACCATACATTTCCTTATTTGGAAATCTTTCGGTAACCCTATAAACAAAAAGGGTTAGCTCGTGGGCATTTTGCCAGACTGGAACTTCTTCGGCCGATCGATACTTAACTTTTTTAACCATTAATCATTAACCATTATCCATTAATCATTCATGCATATGTACTAATGATAGTTTCCACATTCCGCTCAGAGTAGCGTTTTTCAGCATACTTCCTTGCATTTCTAGAAAGCTTTTTAAGCTCCTTTGGGTTTTTATAATAATATTCAACCCATTTTTTTATTTCCTCGGGAGAGGGCTCAATCAGTTTTCCCACTGTTTCATCCATAGCCTCAGGTATTGCTCCACGCTTAGCACCCAAAACTGGTGTCCCACAAGCCAAGCTTTCCAAAATCACTCTTCCAAACCCCTCCTCGTGGACGGAAGGAACAACCACTAAATCAGAAGCAGAATAATAGATTGGCAGTTCGTCATTTCCGACTTTGCCCAAATAAATTAAATGGTTAATGGTTAATGATTGATGCTTAATCTCTTGCTCTAGTGGGCCACTTCCGGCAATGGCTAAGACAATATTTTTGTTCCACCTTTTGGCTGCTTGCAAAAGTTCCAAAACGCCTTTTTCAGGCACTAATCTCCCAACAAACAAAACTACAAACTTTCCCTCCCACCCTAGTTTTTTTCTAACCTTTAACTTTGAACTTTGAACTTTGAACTTTTCCAGGTCTATCCAATAGGTAAAAACTTTAATTTTTTTCTTATCAACCCCCAAATCTTCAATTTCTTTTGCAGATTGTTTTGACAAAGTTAAAACATAATCGGAAGTTCCAAAAATCCATCGAGCAAAACTTCTATAAAGACCAGTTTTTGGAAAATTGTAAATAGAGTGTGTTGTCGTAATTACCTTTTTGCCAAAGATCTTTCCCCAAAAAACACCCACAAATCCAGCAACCAAACCGTGGGTATGTATAGTCCGAACTTTACTAGCCTTAGTCAATAAAAAAAGGGGAAGAGCAATAAAAAGCCCCGGTGCTAAAAAAAGAAATTCGAGTGCAGGTTTTTTAACTAAATTGTAAAATAATCCCCTAATAGTGGGTATTCTGAAAATATAAATATTTTTTCCTTTTTTTTCAAAAAGGGAAGCTTTTACATCAGTGGTTAAGGGTTTATAGGTCAGCACCCAAACTTTCCAACCTTGCTTGTCAAGGATTTCTGTCAAATCGTCAAAATGGGTTTCTATTCCGCCAACATTCGGGGAGAAAGCAATCGACAGCAATAAAACTTCTTTCATTTAATAACTAATGATAAATGGTTAATGGTTAATAAATAAGGACCTAAATTTGTACTTTAGGACTACATATCCATATATCAGCGTTGTTCCAAGACACATTAGAGGATGTACAAACCAGGCAACATCCCGGATTTTGATAAAGCCAACTAATGAATCGTAAAAAGGCTTAATAAAGGTCAAGCTATAAACTACAAAAAGAAATACTCCAAACTCGTCTCCTGGCATAACAACACTCCAGCGGCGTTTTGAAAAATCCTGAAAATGATATTGTTCAACAAACTTTTTTCTTCTTTTCAAAAACTCCCAAAAACCTCTTTGGTGGGTCAAATGGATTATTGAAGTCTTAACAAAAGCAAACTTATTAAAACCTTTCTCAACCATATCGTACAAAACATCTATCGGGTAATGATTTTCAGGATCAGCCTTGGCATTATCCAAGACAAGTTTTCTTCGCATAAAACAACCATTTGTGCCAATAGAGGGAAATTTTCTGGGATTTCTTTCGAACTCCACCAAAAAATATTCGCCTTCATCTTTTGCCTTTCCCACAAGACTCCATTTTTGAGAAGTTTGAGGCATCCTATCTGCTTTATGAAGATAAAAAGGAAGCGGCTCGCTTGTGCCAAAAAGTGCAAAGTACCTATCCATAAGATCAAATTTTTTATCATAGTGATACCAACAGGTACTTGAGGCAACAACATCTTTTTTTTCTAAAAGGGGTTTGAGCATCCTTTTAAGCCAATTCTTATCCGGTAAAAAGTTATCGTGGTCTAAAATCAATGCAAATTCCCCCTTGGCTTTATTGAATGCAACTCCGCGGTTATATTCAGCGTGCTGTTTCTCTGGAGGAATCTTGATAATTTTAGCACCGTATTTTTTTGCAATTTTTAGCGTATCGTCGGTTGATCCTCCATCTCCAAGCACTATTTCTATTTTTTCTTGAGGATAATTTTGTCTTCTCACTAATTTAAGACACTCATCTAATGTTTTTCCCGAATTGTAGGTTGCAATACAAATTGAGATTGAGGGGAAAAGTTCTTTTTTTATTTTTCCCATATAAATCTTAAAAGTCTAGACCAAAGAAATCCCGGAAGAATTCTTCTTAGAAAAAGAACAATCTTTGAATCCATCCCCAAAACCAAAGTTGGCGGAGGAGTTTTTTTATCTAATAAATCAACTATCCTACTTGCGACCTCATCAGCACTGAGCATAGGCATTAAAAACTTTAAAATAAAAAATTTTTCCCTCGCTGGTTTATGAGTAAGACTTGGCTTTTTTTCCCTTTCTTTTTTTATCGCCCCAGGAGCAACATTTGTCACAAATATATTCTCACTAAAAAGCTCGTAATAAAGAGCATTTCCCAACGCTTCAAGTGCATGCTTTGATGCAGAGTAAAGGCCAAAATTTGGCAGGGAAACAAGGCCATTCAAAGAAGTGATATTTACAATCCTTCCACCCTCTTGTTTTTTCATAACAGGATAAACCTCTTTTATTAATCTAAAGGGGCCTAAAAGATTCGTATCAATCAAATTCTTGAAATCTGATGTGCTAAAACTTAAAGATGATCCTGAAATCGTGTATCCCGCGATATTAATGAGGTAATCAAGCCTTCTTGCTTCGTCTACAATTTTTTTGATTAATGTTTTACACAGATTATCATTTCGCACATCAAGAACGACCGGATATAAATATTTCCTCCTTATCCTAGTTTTCTCCCTTGAAGCAGCATAAACAATACAACCTCTCTCAAGAAGTCTTCCAATAACCTTCTCTCCAAGCTCACTAGTCGCGCCTGTTACCAAAGCTACCTTTTTCATAAACTTTCTATCAATTCTAAACTTTTTTTCACAGCCTTTTCCCAAGTAAATTTCTTACTCCATTTTATAGCATTTTGCCTAATTTTCTCGTACTTTTCTTTATCGTTCACCAAAGCTAAAATCTCTTGGGCAAGATTCTTGTAATCTCCTTTCTCAACCAGAATGCCTGTTTTCCCGTCTTTCACAGAATCCTTCAGCCCGTGCACTTTATACCCAACTACAGGAGTTCCAACAGAATTAGCCTCAATATTAACCAGTCCCCAACCTTCGTGATAGGAGGGATTTACTAGAACACTGGCTTTCGCCAAAAGCTCAAACTTCTTTTTCTCTCCTACCCAACCCCAATATTTTAATTTCTTACTCAGACCTAAATTTCTAATCAACTTTTTCAATTCCAACAAGTCCTTTCGTGTAGCTTTTCCTGCTATCCAATACCTCCAAGTATCGTCTTTTCTCTCCATCTCAGCAAAAGCTCTAACCGCATCAAAAATTCCCTTATCGCGACTGATTGTTCCTAGGTATATTACAGTTTTTCTCTTTTCTTTACTAGGCTGCGTCTTAAACTTGATAACCTCCACGCCATTATGAACTACTGTAATATTCTTGGAAGGGATACCCCATCTAACTAAATCGTCTTTAGTCGAGTTGGATACCGTCATAAAAGGTATCCTGCGGTAAAAAATCCTGAAAATCCACGGCTCAAGCAATCTACCAAAGAAAGAAGGAATCAAATTAAAAGGTTTTGGCCAAGGATTAAGGACCCAAACTTCCTTGGCAACCTCATGAATAAATGCAAGTTTTTTCACTTTCACATATAAAGGCGTGAAAAAGGGAATCCCATGAAACTCATCTATGACTAAATCAAAAGAGGGGTGTTTTCCAAAAATGTACCAAAAAAAAGCTAAAATCTTTACCCCAAAGTATTGATCTCCAAAACGCTTAACTTTAACTCCGTTAATATTCTCTTCATTTTTTGCATTTTTAAAATATGAAGTAAAAATAGTTACATTATGACCCTTTTTAACCCAACCTTTGGCATGTTCAAAAGTTGCGTATTCAGCGCCTCCGGCATCTGGATGCCTAGGTCCTCTCCAGGAAAGTATCAAAATGTTCATCTTTTTTAAACACCTTTCGCTCCTTGAAATGTCAAATACTCTGGAGTAAGCCAATTCCTGCGGTTTTTTGAGTCATAGTAATGAACAATCTTCAATCTATAAAAAACCGCGAGGGTATCCCAAAGCATATTAAATATCGCTTTTAATGTGGAGGCGTGCACTAAGTCCTTGAAATTATATTTTAGCTCTATGGGTGCCTCAAAAATTCTTTTATAACCCAAGTAATTTGCTACTGCCAAAATTTCTACATCAAAAGCGTATCTTTTTATTAAAAGTCTTGGAAGAACTTCTTTTAGAACCTCCCTTCTAAAAAACTTAATTCCAACTTGAGTATCTTTAATCTTAAAACCCAAAAGTATTCTCACCAACATCTGAAATCCAAAAGAAAGGACTCTTCTTTTCCAAGGGTAATCAACCTTGCTTGCTGGATGTCTTTTAGAACCAACTATTATGTCTGCATCATACCATTCCATGTGCTCCAAAAGCATAGAGATTCCATTCGGATTAATCTCTGTCCCAGCATCAATAAACCCAATGATATCGCCCTTTGCCTTCGCCATACCGTAACGCACGGCATGCCCTTTTCCTAAATTGGTAAGATAACCATCTACTTTTATCTTAGTAGGAAACTTTTTGGCGACCTTTTCAGCTTCCTCAAAGGTTTTATCAACCCTTCCATCAACAACGCAAATTATTTCGTATTTGTAACGAGTCTCATCTAAAACCCTTTTTATGTCATTAAGATTTCTGGCGATAAACTTTTCCGCCTTAAAAGCGGGTATCACAACTGAGATAAGCTTATTTTTAAGATCTGAATTTTCTCTTTTTATACTCATATCCTAGATATATTAGCAATGATACCAAAAATAATGTCGAACTAACCAGTGAAACCCTCACAACATCGTAAATACCTTTATGAAATATCCATATTCCGAGAGCCTGTAAAATTGAAGCAAAAACTCCCAAAAATACAACATTTGTGGTGTCCTTTGAAAGAAAAAAACTAACAATTAATGACGAAATAGTAAAAATCGTCATATTCAAACCAAAAAGGAAGAGGTATCTAGCACCTTCAATATATCCTGACCCATAAAGAATCCTTATTGCAAGTTCTGGAAAAAGAAAATAAATCAAAAGCACCACCGCTGAGATAGTAATAGTTAAAAAAACACTTAGGAAAAAAACATTAGTAATTCTTTTACCCTCGTTATAGCGTTTTGATATCATCGGAAACATCACAGAAGATATTGGGGAGGCTCCAAAAAAAATAACCTTACCTAATGTAGATAAAGAAGCATAAATTCCAGCCTGGTATGAATCGAGAAAATGTTTAACGAGTATCAGATCTATTGAAAAAAAAGAATTTGTCGCTAAAGAAAATAAAAATGAAGGTAAGGCAAAGGCAAAAATTCTTTTTCCATCTCTGAAATGCAAACTCTTAGACAAAAGACTATACTCTTTTAGGAAATATCTTGTCACTAACAATACCAAAACCGCGGAAAAAAACATTCCCAGAAAAGCACCAAAAACACCAAAGCCTAAAATAACAAAAATATAACCCAAAACTAATCGACCCAGCATCTCTAAATTTGATACAATAACAACCTCCTTGAACTTCATTAGCCCTTGAAGAACTGAACGCAAAACAAAGGAAAAGACTCCAAGCAAATAGATTAGTGCAATTAAAAAGATTATGTTTTTTCCTACTTTAGTAAAATCAGAAATATATGCCGAAAATAACATGATAACAAGTGAGACACACAAACCGATTATGGAAATCCTTTTCACAAACCACGAAATTGTTCCCGGCAAATTTTTGCTTTCAGAAGAAGCAATAAATTTAACGATCACAATGCCAAGAAAATTAAAAAATGTTCCAAAAAGACCCAGTAAAGAAATACCTGCAGCGAGTTCGCCGTATAACTGAGGTAATAAAATCCTTCCGAAAAAAAGGTGATAAAGGTATGCTAAGAAATTGGAAAAATTCGAGCCTAAAACCATCAACAAACTTCCTGAAAAAAGAGGATTAAAATAAACCTTTTTTAGAAATTCAATAAGTTTTAGCTTTCTCATGACACCCAATAGCCTCTGGTGAAAAGCATTGTCGCTAACGCTTGTAATAAACTAAGTGCTAAAATAATAAAAATTTTAACGAGCTTAGTCTTTTTCTTAAGCACTAAAGCGAATAATGCAAAGAGTGGAAAGGCTACAAGAACATATCTTGGCAATGAAGAAAAACTTCCGGTTAAAGTAGGAACTAGATAAGACCCAAACGCAAAAACAGAATAACTTAGTCTTAACTTAAAAAAGGCAATTATTGAAAAAATAAGAAAAACTACAGCAACAAAAAATTCTAGATAGGTAGTAAAAACGACAGGAAAGAAAGAATAATCAATGTTTGGCAGAATTTTAAAAATATAACGATAAAAAACCCTTGGCAAAATTACTGGACTTGCCTGTCTTTGCTCCCCAAACGCTGGAAGCACTCTTATAAATTTTATCGGATCTCCTTCCTTCAAGTTTAGATAATACATAAAAGATAAAAGGCCTATTGGAATTAACAAAAGATTTAAACCTTTTAGATTTAATCTTTTTTCTCTTTCCAAAAATTCCAGAAATAAGGCAGGGAAAAGAAGAATGCCGGTGAAACGCGTGGCAGTGCAAACTCCAGCTAAAAGGGAAGACATAAACCAATTTCCCTTTCTTGCAAAGTAAAAAGACCAAATAACTTCTGCTAAAAAAAGACTTTCAGTGTAAACACTGCCGAAATAAAACGCGGTTGGAAAAACCAAGATCATAATCGTGGATAATAAGGAAATGTGTCTAGAAAAATCAATTCTTAGAAGCTCAAAAACGCCCCAAAGAGCAAGGAGGAAACTAAGGTTAGAAATCAAAAGTCCTGCCAGATTGAAATCTCTGAGCGTCCCACCCAACCATTCACCACCAACACGAATTAACATTGGATAGACGGGGAAAAATGCTTGTTCATTATAACCATACCCGTTTTGAGCAATATTTAGATAGTGCTCGCCATCAAAATTCGCCCAAGCCCAAAAGTAAGGTTCTTCAAGGTAATTCGCAAGTCCACCTCCCAGAAAATTTTTTTGCAGAGGTAAAACTTTCATCCCCAAAAATAAAAAGATGAAAAGTAATAATCTCCAGCCTAAAAAAATCAAGATTAACCTCTTAATATCCATAAACGCCTGTTATATCTTTAATGCATTAACCTTTTATACACTTGAAAAGTTTTTTCAGCGGTTTTTTCCCAAGAGAACTCTTCCACCCTCTTCTTAGCCTCTTTAATTAGTTTTGCTCGCAAGTCCAGCTTCCCCAATAATATTAGTATTTTCTCGGCAATATCTTCAGGATTTTTGGGGTCTGCAACCAAGGATACATCCTTGAATACTTCAACCAAGGCATTGGTCTTGGCAACAACCACAGGACAACCGCAGGTAATTGCTTCTAGTGGCGGGAGTCCAAAACCTTCATAAAAAGAGGGTTGACAGTAAACAGAGGCAAGATTGTAAATAGCTACCAAATCTTCATCCGGCACAAATCCAAGCCTTATTACATTTGGGGATCTCTCAATCTCATCTCTCAGCTCGATAAGGTGCATTAATTCAGGATGCGGAATTCCTAACAAGTACCTTAGAATATTTCTTGGAGTTTTAAATGATAAAACGCGCTGAAAATCTAAAACCTCTTCCAAATTGGTTGCTCCCTTTCCACAAATAACAAGAGGCATTTTTAAAATATTAACTGCCCTGACTAAACTGATTAAATTTTTGCTATAGTTAACATCTCCAACATAAAGTACGAATTTAGAAGGTAGATTATACTTTTTCCTAACCCAATTTAAGGCTTTAATATCTTTCATTTCACAGAAAAAGCTTCTCGGCGCAAGATAAATCACCTCAATTTTTCTACTTTCAATGTTAAGAAATCTCACAATGTCTTTTTTTGAGCACTCTGAGTCCGTAATCACAAAATCTATATCCTTTAATCTTCTTTTTTGAAGAAAAAAGTTAATCTTACCTTTTAGACCGGGGGGGTAATTTCTTGGATATATTAAAGGAATAAGGTCGTGAATAGTAACAACAATTTTTCTGCCTTGAACTTTGGGAATAGTTAAATCGTATGGGCTAAAATACGGAAGATGGAGTATATCAAAGTCGTTTAAATCCTCTTTTTCAAAATCCACCAAGGAAACTCTAAAATCCTTTCTTTTTTTTGCTATCTTTTCTAAAGCGCTAAAAAGCTCTATCGTATATATTCCAACACCCCTAAATTTATGACCTGATCTAGTCGGGCTTGAATCAATAGCTACTTTCATTGGATTTTATTATACTTTTAGACTGCCAAAAGTTAATCAAAAATTATGCATATCTTTTAATTCTAAAATTAGTTAATAAAAAACATTTAATCTCTATTGGCCATCTGCCAAAATTTGAAATAGGCAATTGGGTAATGAAGACCTGAAAATAAAGACCAAATAAATCCTCTCACTCCGTCAAGAAAACCTTTGTGCAAAATGTAGAGATTTAAAAAAACGATAAGTGGTTTAATAAAAGAGAAATAAAAAAGTAGAATAAGACTTTTTTTACTCCCATAATTTTTCTTAAATTCTTGGGCAGTCAAATCCGTATAACGGTTGGCGCGTTCCAAATATCTAAAAAATGTAGGGGATTCATGGTGCTCAAGGTCATTAAATAACCAACCAATTTCTCCATCAACCTTCATCATTTCATGAACGCTTTTTGCAGGAAGCCTTGCTTTTCCCTTTCTAATTAGTCGTATGGAGGCGTCGGGGTAGACCCCAGCATGAATTAAAGGTTTACCTAAAAAGTAATTCTTACGCGGCACAAAAAAAGCCACTACCTCTTTAGTTGAACCGCTAGATTTTTCTTTTGCTAACCCCAGTAGTTTCTGATGTCTTATAAAAAGAGAGATTTTTTTAGGATTATTAAATTTTCCAATGGATCTCGCATCCAGGACTCGCTCTTTTAACTTCTGAGTTGGAAGATTTATTACCGTTTTTATTTCCTCTGAAAGTTCAGGGGTAACACGCTCATCAGCGTCAAGTTGTAAAATCCAATCGCCTGTTGCTTTTTCAATAGCTTTCTGTTTTGTCTCGTGGAAATTTGTTTTGTGTTGATATTTGAAAACTTTTGCTCCGAAACTTTTGGCAATCTCTCGGGTTTTGTCTTCTGAAAACTCGTCAAAGACGATGATTTCGTCTGCAATTTCTTTAACCGAATTAAGACAAGAACTTATATTTTTCTCTTCGTTACGAGTCGCCAAGACCACCGATAGTTTAACTTTCATTCTCTTATTTTTCCTTGAAGTACTAACTCGGATACTTTTTTTGCATTTTCTACCGCGTAATTCGTTCCCCTATCCCAAGGATAAACCTGTTGAATATTGCAAAGATACAAGCCTTTAATTGGTGTCTCAAACCTAGGAATCTTTTTAGAATAATTTAAAGGAATAATAGGTTGGGTAAAAAATGCCTTAAAAACGAAAGCGGAGCCGACCCAAGATTTTTCAAATTTTGGATTTATCTTCTTTAGATAAGGATAGAAGTCGGACAAAAGTTCATTCGCTTCTTTCCTAAAAAAAATGTGATGATGGGGCAAATAATTACCAACATATACGAGATGTTCAGTATTATAATATCTTTTATCAATAAAATTTGTATGTTCAATAACTGCAATAAAAGGAAAATGACTATCAGTAATATTCAACCAATAAGTGCCATCTTCAAGAAACTTTTTAGAAAGGGAAAGCAATAAATTAACAGATCCTAACCCCTTAAGGCCGACTATACTTTTAACATATTCTTTACTTAGACCTTTAGTAATTTTTAAGAATAAGGGTGTGGGGAGAGTGCAGATCACTTTTTCAAATTCAAAATTGCCTCTTGGTGTTTTAATTACTAGTTTTCCCGAAGATCTAACAAGGCTTATTGAAAAAACTTCTGTATTGTAAAAAAATTTTCCTTTATAATCTTTCACCGACTTTTCAATAGCTTTAGCAAAAGCTAAAAATCCACCATAAGGGTAAACAAGGAATTCTGTCCTTTTTTTTATTCTCGCCCAAAACCAAGATGCAGGAATCTTACCTGAAAACTCATGAAATTTTCCAACAAACAATGGTCCCCATAAAATTTTCCAGGCTTTTTCCCCCATATACCTTTTAATGAACTCCTCGGCTGTTATCCTCTCTAGCGGCTTCCAGAAAGGTGTAGCCTTTAAAAACGCTAAAACTGCTCCCATTCTTAATTTTTCCAAAAATGAAAGTTTAGGAAACCGCAAGAGAGATTCCACAGAATCCAACTGAATAATTTTACCATCAACAAATGAGCATGTCTTTGGTCTTATCCTAACAACCGGATAGCCAATCTCTTGGGCTAAATTTAATATTGAATAGTCGTTAGTAAATAAGTGATGATAATGCTTTTCAATGCTCCACTTCCACTCCTTTTTTTTAAACCCCACAGCAAGACCTCCGGGTTGATCGCCTGCCTCAAAAACTAAAACCTCACACCCCTTCTTAGAAAGGTAATAGGATGCTGCAAGTCCTCCGAAACCTGCTCCAATTATTCCAACACGCATTTTTTATCTTTAAAACTTAGTTTGCAACAACAACAAAATATTCATAAGCATTTTGTCCGTAAATTTTTTTGACAATATTTGCCTCTTTAGGAATCTCCTGACTTGTGCCTACAATTAAAGCGCCAGGGTATTTTACCCGATCAGTATCCCAACTTATACTCTTAAACTCATATTTATCAAAATCCCTAACTGTTGAAAAACCAAATTTATCTCGTGAGGTTAATACATGTTCTTTTTGAAACTTTTCAGGAGGATAATTTAAATAAAACAAGAATAAAATGTAGGGCTGGTCATATCTATCTGTAACGACAATCTTTTTGAAATTCTCTCCTTCAGTTCTTACGAAGTCAACTAACTCCTTGACACCATACTGCGAGGAAAAAGGGTATTCTTTTGCCATATGCAACCAATACATATGTTGGTATCTAACAAACTGCCAGGTTATCAAACTAAAAATTAGTAGATAGTAGCTAGTGAGTAGATGCCTGTAAACAATGATTCTTTTGCCCCACATGATAGCCCTGAATAAACCTAATGCGCCAATCACTACAAGAGGGATGACCATGTTTTCGGATCGGAGCGCATTTGGCGATTGAAATGTTAAGGAAGATGCCACAGGAGAAACTAATAACCACAAAAGTATTAACTTGGATTCTTTCTCTTTAAAATTTTTAAATAGGAAAATCATTCCTAAAGATATCCAGATAAAATCAAAAAAATACATTTGTCCTGTCTCAGGTACCTTGTTTCTTTGAATTGAATCACCTGAGATAAAAAGAAAATTTCCGTCAAAATGTTTAAAGTAGTTATTTAAGAAAGCCAATCCATAGTTCACCGGTTTATTGTGAAAAAGTTTTGCAACTTTCCCGGTGAAATCTCCATGCTCTCCTCTTTGCTCGTTGATTCTCGCAAGTGGTCCGGGGTCTGCAAAAAGACCGACACCTGCTGCTCTCGAAAAAGCCTCACCCTTAGCGAAGTCTTTTATTAGCGGTAAAAGGAGTAACAATCCAACAAAAAAGGCAAGCAAATAATTTTTAAGATTTCTCTTAAGGTTTTCTTTATAAATAACAATAAGCCCCAAAATCAACAAGGGAACCACAACCCTTGTTGCATGATAAGTATAAAGACTCAAAACAAAAGCTAAAGAACTTAAAATTAGAAAGGTTCTTTTGCCTTTCAAAGCTTTAATAAAAAACCATAAACCCAAAACCATCAAAAAACTAGAGGTGTTTACCTCCCATGCACCTCTTGAAAAATGAATATGCCAGGGAGAGACCGCCAAAAGAAAACTTGCAAATATGGCCGGATAATCAATCAGTTTTCTCAACTTCTTTTCTTTCTCAAAGCTCATCTCGTAGAGTTTGGCTGTTACCAAATAGACAAAATAGACGGTGGCAACACCTAAAAAAGCGTTAGGAATCCTAACACTCCAAGCGTTAAGTCCAAATGCCGCTATAAAAGGTAAAACTAAATAAAAGTAAAAACCGGGTTTATAGTCGTTAAAAGATTGGAAATGGAGAGGCCAAGGGTTTCCATGCTCGTCTCGGCCGGTTTGAATAAGAGAGTAAGCATTATATCCTATCGCAGCCTCATCAGCATTAAGAGCTGGATAAGTCCCCAATCGGTAAAACCGAAGTAAAAAAGCCAGTAATAAAATGAATATTAAAGTTATTTTAGTCTTTGACATAAAAAAGAATCATTTCACCTCAACAATTCTAAAAGCAACAGAGCCATCTAAATACTTTATTTCTTTAGATAAACTTAGAGAATCACTTACAAGTTCACTATCCGGAATCCTAATGCTATCAGCAATAACTAAGGTGCCATGCTCTTTTTTATCACGAGGCCAATCTATGGCACAAAAACAAATGTTATCAAGTCTTTCTACATAACCCACATCACCCTTGTATTCACTTTCCACCAATTTTGCCTGACTTTGATATTTTAAGGGGTCATACTTTTGATAGAAAAGAAAATAGATATAGGGTTGGGAAAAAGATTGCTGAACCTTAATCTCCTTATAATTTTTTTGGATCGGAGAAACTGCTTCAACAATCTGTTTATATCCATACTCCCAATATTTGGAATTATGCTTTGTTAAATGAACAAAGTAGGAATCTAAATAATAAATTAAACTCAGAAATAAAATACCGAATAGAAATAATGGGGTAAGTCTAAGCCGAAAACCGGGTAACTTTTTTTTAAGGTAGGATTTCTCTAGCAACTCTATTTGCAGTAAGTAATTAATCCCTGATGCTGAGACAAAAATTAGTGGAACCACCATATTCAGCGCTCTTACTGCATTTACTTGATCTCGAGTTAAGGAAGAGGGCAGACAAGACAATACAAGCCAAAGCAACGAAAAGCTAGAAAATTTTGATCTGGACTTAATTAGAGCCAACAAACCAAATGGAATCAATATCAAATCCGCCAAAAGAAGCATCCCATGATTTGGTGCCGAATGCCTAGGATTTTGGTAATCTCCCTCAAAAAACAAAAACCGGCCACTAAAATGATTAAACCACCGTCCGATAATCATCCTGGCATAATTCAATGTTTCTGAATGGAAAAGATAATAAGTTAAACTCCCTGGGGTTTCGTTTGCCTGTAAAAGAAGTTCCGATATCTCTTCTTCCTTTCTTGGATACGAAAATATACTAAAAATTTTTAGTCTACCAGCCTCTCCCTTAGCTACACTAAAGACGATTGGCAAAGCTATTATGGATGCTACAACCACACTTAAAGTTAATGGCAAAACCTTATCTTTACAATTTTTCCAAAAATTTCTCGCAAAAACGATAAATAAAATTACGATCACTATTAATGTGGATAGTTTTGCCCCTTGATAGGTAAGAAGTGTTAAAGAAAAAAATATTAAAGAAGGAAAAAACATTTTGGAATTTTCAAGGGCTTTTAAGAAAAAATAGATTCCTGCAAGTGTAAGGGTAAGTGAGACATTAGCTTCCCACGCACCTCTGGAAAAATGAATGTGCCAAGGAGAGACCGCCAAAAGAAAACTTGCAAAAAAACCCAAAAACCTTTTACTACGAAATTCGTTTTCATTTATTATATCTTTTGCGTTTTTAAACCACCATGCGTTAAGGGTTATTAGGTAAACCAAATATACTGCGAATATACCGGCAATGGCAGAGGGAAGACGGACCGCAAACTCATTAAGACCAAAGAAAGCAATAAATGGAAGCGTTAAATAAATATAAAGGCCAGGTTTATAATCTCCAAACGATTTAAAGACAATTGGGAAAAACTGACCGTATTCATCTTTTCCTGTTCTTAGAATTGAGTAAGCATTGTAACCCAATGCCGCTTCATCAGGGGTAAGGTGAGGAGGAATTTCTCCCAATCTCCATAATCTTAGGATAGAGGATAAAAAAATAATAGAGAAAATAAAATACTTCTCAAATGTCTTCATTCTTGATTAAGGATAATATAAAATTTTAACTAATTTTCGTATATCTCGAATGCAGGACTTCCATCCAAAAAATTTATCGTTTTCAATTTTCTCCAATTTCCTGGAACATTTCCAGGGCTTGTTATTAAAAGACATTTTGTGCTTCCAAATTGACACTCTACTTTTTTACCACTTTCAAGTTTAAAAGCATCTTCACTTTTAATAGACCGGGGTATATTTTCACCGCTTTTTTCAGAAATCTCCCAATTATTAACAAAATAAAACTTGTCAAAGCTATCCACCCAATACCACCCTGATTGATAAAAGCGAATTAGATTTGGATCAGCTAAATAATTTTTAGGATCCCAAGGCCAATAGAAAAGGAAGAATTCGTGAGGTTCTCCATATTTTTTGGTTACTATAATCTTGTCATAAAAATCATAACGCGATCTTACATATTCAACCACCTCTTTGTAACCATACTGCCAAGCCCATGAATAAGATACTTTGTACTCTGTAAAATATTTTGTTAAAAACCTCTCACTAAAGACAAAAAATACCAACATCCAAAAAATCAAGAACATTTTATAAGGAAGAAATTTTTTGACAAAATTACCTAAGGCGCTTAGACCCAAAGAAGTAATAATCATCGGTATTGGCAACATCGTAACACTTCTTAAAACATGAGGTGCCTCGCGAGTAAGACTTGAAGCGATAGGTCCAAGCAATAACCAGAGCAATATAAGTATAAATGTTTTCTCTTTCTTAAGCGCATTGTAAAAAAGTAAAGCAAGACCCACCAAAAAAAATGGCATATCTATCAAATACAAAATACCATGCGAAGGGACACTAAATTGATGGTTATTGCCGCCCAAAAAAAATAAGAACCTTGGTGTAAAATGCGAAAACCAGTTCGCAATAAACCGCTTTATAAAATACACTGGTCGGTTGTAAAGAATACGCTCAACAAAAACATTTAGATTTGACCTTTGTCTTTCTTCGATGATCTTGGCGATAGCACCTTCGTCAATTATCGAAACCTTCCCAAACCGAGCCTGGCCAACTGGGTGTAAAAGTTGCCAAAACATTGGAATAAAGAAAAATAAAATGAGTAATACTGAAATTAAAATATATTTTTTGTCTTTGGAGTATGAAAAAGAAAGCTTTTTTTTAAATAAAAGTATTAATAGCGAAAGAAATATAGGAGTAAAAACCCTATAGGAATTGTACGCCCATACACTCAATCCAAAAAAACAAGAAGACAATAACAAGAACTTTCTATTCTTAAGGCTCTTTATAAAAAACAAGAATCCTCCGAGAAATAAAAAAAGTCCGATATTGGCTTCAAAGGAAGCTCTAGAAATAAATAATGTCCAGGGTTCGAAAATAACCAGTAAGAAAGAAAGATATTCTAATTTCCACTTTTTAAACCTTGAATTTTTAAAAAGCTCTTTAACTAAAAAATAAGTAAAAAGACAGACACCGACACCTGCAAGAACTGATGGCAGACGAACTGCAAGGGGTGTTAACCCAAAGAAAAATACTGAGACGGTTGTAATATAAATATAAACCGGCAATTTATAATCACCATACGCCCTGAAAATGACAGGAAAGGATTTACCCCATTCGTCCTTGCCTGTTTTAAGAATTGAGTAAGCGTTATATCCATGAGATATTTCATCCCAATTTAAAGAAGAAGGCACTTTATCAATATCAATGACGCGTAAAAAAAGGGCAAAAATTGTGCCGAAAAAAATTAAGTAGAAAGAAAAGGAAATATTAGTTAAGCTTTTGAGCATAAGATTCCCAAGTTCCTTCAACAATTAAAATTGCTTCCTCACCACTTGGATAGTAAAGTGTCGCAAGCCTTTTAGCACTCTTCGGAAACTCCTCAGGCTTACCCACAAGAAGCGCATTTTGTTTAAAATCTACTTCATAATCAATATTTTTAAACAAATAATTCCCAAGTCTGTATGCGGGAAGTTGGTCAACCCATATCAGTCCTTTCTCCTTGTAATTCCATGTCTTTGCTTCTTCCTGATATATCCTAGGGTCTAAATTACTCGCAAATGCTATAAATATGTGGGGTTCAGATAAACTTTTACTCACTAGAATAATCTGGTTATCAGTGGTATTCTCCTTAAGCCACAACGCTGCCTCGTAACTCCCATAAAGCATGGCTTTAGAAATTTTGTAAGGAGATTGGATAAAATAATCCTCCAAAAATGCCAAGAAGATTATTAGAGAGAAAAGAATGTAAAAAATCCTAATGTATCTAAAAATATATGATTTTAGTAAAGACTTAAGTCTATAAAATATCTCAAAAGCCCCAAAAGAAAAAATTATTTGATATGCTGGTAACGAAACCTCCGCCCGATTCGCAGCATAACCCGGGCCCGCCGCTAAGCTGGCGGGAATGGGCGCAATCGCTAACCAAAAAATAATTGGCAATAAATGTTTAATATCTTTTAAACTTTTCGTGAATAAAAACATAAAAAATCCAACCAAAAAAGGAAGTTCGAACCAATAAAGAACCCCTCGCTCGCGAAGCATTCCATAAGTAGATTCAGCAGGCCCGTTTGTAAATAGAAACTGTGGAGAGAAATATTGAAAGTAATTTGAAACGAAACGCCTTAAGAAAACCTGAAATTTATTGTGTAATAAACGCGAAATAAAGCCTGGGAGTCCCTCATACTCACCTATAAATCTTTCCTGAGATGCGGATTCCAAAGCTCCCTTAGTAATTGTAAGATCTGAGATTCTTGCCGTAGCACCAACAAAAAAGGTGTATAGAAATGGTAAAAAAAATACCAAAAATAAAACAGAAAAAATAAATAATCTTTTAAATCCTAAACCTAAAAATTCTTTACGATAAATAAATATTAAAAAAAACAAGACACCAATAGTCACGAATTTAGCAGAGTGATAGGTAAACAAATTCAAACCAAAAACAACCGCAGACCATAAAAAAAGGTTTTTCTTTTTTAGCCCTTTAACAAACAAAAGTATTCCTAAAGGAAGAAAAAAGGTAGTTAAATTTGCCTCGAAGGCACCTCTACTCAACATCACATGCCAAGGTGATATTGCCAAAAGCAAAGAAGCTAGAAGTTCATAAGTTAGATTTTTGTTGGCAATCTTTAACTTAAGATTTTCTCTTAAATTTTTAACTAATAAATAAACAATAAAAATCGATAAACTTCCCAATAAGGCATTAGGAAGTCTCACTGCAAATTTATTCAAACCAAAGATTAAGACACTGGGAATAGCTAGGTACGAATATAGAGGCGGTTTAAAATCACCAAACGATTCCAAAACTAAGGGAAAGGTGTGTCCCCACTGATCCCTGCCTGTTTTTAATATTGAATAAGCATCATATCCAAAAGAGGCTTCGTCAGGGGTAAATCCAGAAGGGTAACTATTTAAAAACAAAATTCGAAGAAGAAAACCAATGACTAAAACTATAGCCAAAAAAAATTTCTCCATACCTTTAATTATACTTTTATCCAAATTAATTGTCGAAAAAATAAATCCTTAAAATGGGAAGATCAATAAATACCCTTTGAGGGGTTGTATAATAAAAAATGCGAAGAAAAACCTTTCCATTCCACTTTCTAGGATACCTAATAATCCTCGTTGGTATTTTAATAAAGGCAATACTCAGCGTTTTATACCCTTTAGTTCCAAACACTAACGAAATACAAATGTACTATTTTGCGGGTAATAAACCCTTAACTGCGGAGGTATTTTTAAAAGAAGACCAAACAACCTTGGAGGGTGAACAAAAATTATTCTTTGTCACAACAGATTTTCTTTATCTTTTTTCCAGAAACTTTAACCATCTTTTATACCTTTACAAAGTGCCAAGCATAATTTTATTAATATTTCTTTCTTTTCTAGCATTTAAAACACTAGCCAAAGTTGCAAATTTAAATGGAATTTCTTTAATCGTGCTCGCAGTTATCATATCGTCTTCTTTTTGGCTTTCACAGGTTTCTTTCAACTTTATTCCCGAAACACTATCTTTATTGTTTGCTTTTCTTGCTCTAAATATAACCCTAAACAAAAAAATGAATCACAAGATAAGTGCCCTATTTTTATTTCTTTCCTTAATAGCTTGTGCCTTTACTAGCCCGAGTGGATTCATCTTTTCCATTTTCTTACTAATCTTTATCCTTTTTCAAGAAAGACAAAATAGATTTGTAGTCTTTCTCTCAATTTTTAGTTTGGGAATTTTCCTTCTAGCAATACTCTCAAACAAAAACTATATTCACAATCTTCTGATTCAAAATACATTTATTGAAAAGTTAAGACCCTCGGTTCTTTCCGACGAAATAAACGAGCGCCAAAAAATAGACTACCTGTCAACTAACAAAAAATTTATCCTTCCTTTAGTTGTCCGAAAATCAATTTATAATAAACCTTTACTTGCTATCAATAAGATTAACAATCATCTTATAGGCTTGTTGGATTTTGAACATTTGAGTTTTCCAGAAGAGTCCTACGATGAATTAAGATTAAGTGGTGTCTTGCCAAAATCCAAACTTCCCCTTCTTTCTTTTATTGAGATACCATTAGTAGTTCTTGGTATTTATCTAATATTACAATCAAGAAGAAAACTAGTTTTTCCGAAAAGTTTCATACTTGCATCGCTTTTTCCATATCTAGTTTTTGAGAAGAAAGATCTTGTTTTTTCTGGCATCTTCTTTATACCAATTTTATTAACGATCGAAATACTGGGATTTAACTTTATTTATAATAAGTTAAAAAAGGGGTCTTTAAAGTTTTTTACGCTCGTTTTAATTATTCCCCTTTACTCGATGAGTCTTCTTAACTTTTATAACCTTTTTTTCACAAAACAAGAAGATTACAAAAGATCTGATGCTCTCGCTTATTTAGAAATCTCAAACTGGATTAAGGAAAATCAAGAAAATTACAAAAAAATCTTTATAACTAATAGTTTTGGTCCAACACACATATCTACTGCATTCTACCTTGACATTGTTCCTTCAAAAATAGAACAACAAACCTTATTCGCAAAAAACAAAACAGATCTAGGTTTCAAAATAGAAAACCTCGAATTTACATCAATTTCGCCTGATCTAATTGAAAACTCCAAAGATGCAGTTTTTATAGGTTTTCCTGGAGAATTTCTAGGTCCAAAAGAGAACTTTAATCATTTAAACTTACCAAAAAATTTTCTTCTTTTAAAAGAAATTTTACTCAACGAAGAATTAGTATATTTGATGGGAAATAGACTTTGGTTCATTAAGATTTTATGAATAAAAAAGAGTTTCTGATTTCATTTTGCATTTTATGTATTGGCATCTTTTTAAGAACCTTCTGGCTCTCCAAATCTCCGCCGTCTCTTAATTGGGACGAGGCTGCTTTGGGATACAACGCTTACTCTTTACTCAAAACAGGTAAAGATGAATATGGTTATCCATTCCCTCTGGTTTTGAGGTCATTTGATGACTACAAACCTGCTTTATACTCTTATTTAAGTATTCCCTTTATCCTACTTTTTGGACTCAATGAATTTTCCGTAAGGCTTCTTTCTTCAATATCAGGTATTCTTTCAGGATTTTTCCTATTCCTTATCGCTAAAAATATTTTCAATACCAGGGTTGCGCTACTAACCTTGGCTTTCTTTTATATTGAACCTTGGGCTATCTTTTTTTCACGCGTTGCTTTCGAGGCAAACCTAGGACTGATGTTAACCCTTGGGGGTATATATTTATTGACTAAAAATAATCATCAGATAAAGGACTTAATCTTCTCATTAGGCCTATTTGCATTAGCCGCATACTCGTACCACTCTTACAAAATTCTTTTTCCTTTCTTTACGACTATTTCTATATGGAAAAATAGAGAAGTAATTACCAACAAGAAAAAAATATCTTTCTTGGTAATTTTTCTTACAATTATAACTTTGCCTCTGGTCTATCTTATAATAAATGGCGAAGGTATCCAAAGGTTCGAATCAACAAGTATCTTTAAACTTTGGAACAAAGAAAAAGTTTCTTTATTCTCAATAATAGAAAATCCTTTCTATAATTTAGGAAAAGAAATCTTGGGAAGATATTTTTCCTACTTTTCTTTAGCAAACATTTTTCTAAGAGGAACACCCGAACCTAATCAACAAATTCCCGGTTTTGGACTTTTTTACAACTTGGACATTATTTTTTATATCCTAGGAATTTTTTCTTTAGCCAAAAATTTATTTCGCCCGAGGATACTTCTAATTTTGATACTTTTAAGTCCGATACCGGCAATTTTAACTTGGAACTGGTTTGTTCCTGTAAGGACTCTTCTTTTGTATGCTTTACTTACCCCTGTTCTTGCCTTAGGTGTTGATTTTCTATATTCAAAGATAAAGGCTTCTCCACCTTCAATAAAAATTTTGGTCTTTTCAACTTTCGTCATCTTTTATACAAACGCAGTTGCAAATCTCGCAACCAGCCTCTTTTTTTATCTTCCTTTTACACAAAAGGGTAACTGGCAATATGGTTTCAGAGAAATAATGCAGGTTGTTTCTCCAATTCAGGATAATTACGAAAAGATCATTTTTGAAACCGGGCACGCGCAACCTCATATCTTCGTCCTTTTTTATTCAAAATATGACCCTGAAAGGTATCATCAGGAAATAAAATGCCCTGATTGCGTTGAAAAACCAAGGAAAAATTTTAACTTTGGAAAATACGAATTTAGAAAAATATACTGGCCTGAAGATAGGAATTTGAGAAACACTCTGTTTATCGGTTCGGAATATAGCTTACCAACCCAAGATATTACTACAACTCCTAATGCCAAAATTTTGGTTGATGTGGTTGATGCTAGAGAAGATTTCGTGGCAAGAATCGTCGAAATCAAGTAATATAAACTTAAAAAATAATGAGGAAAAGATACTTTTTACTACTCCTTAGTATAATTACCATTTTTGGAGCAAGCGTTAGACTTTGGCGTCTAAATTCTCTTCCCCTTCCTCCAAATGGAGACGAGCTTGCTTTCGCCTATTATGGTTGGAGTCTTTTCAATTTTGGAAGTGATGAATACGGAAACAAATTCCCAATATATTTTGCTTCAGTTGGTGATTACAAATATCCTCTTCTAGCCTACTTTAACATGCTTCCGGCAGCAATGTTTGGACTTTCTGAAAATGTTATACGTTTCTGGTCAGTAGTTAGCGGTATCGCCCTTATTCCCCTAATTTTTACCATCTCCTACCTTACTTTTTCATCGGTTTTCGTATCACTTTTTTCATCGCTTTTTATAGCTCTTGCTCCATGGAGCATAACCCTCTCGAGAGTCGGTTATGAGTCTAATCTCTCAATTTTCCTATCGTCTCTCGCTATCCTTTTTTTAATCTGTGGTATTAAACACCCCAATAACAGATGTGTGTTTTTAAAGATATCATCGAGAAAATCACTGTTGATTGCTTTTATTCTTTTTTTTCTTGCCTCATTTTGTTATGCCGCACAAAGAGTGTTTATACCTTCCTTCTTATTCGGAGTTTTCCTGATTCTTCTTTTTTCTAAAAAGACCGATACAAAACTCAAAAACAGTATTTTTACAATCTTCATAATACTTACTCTCATTTGCGCTATAGCACTTCTGCCTTGGCAAGCACGCGGGAGAGCCTCTGGAGTCGTTGCAAAAATTCCTCAAGAAAAGATTGAAAAAGATATTTTCTATGATGGCATAAGTCCAATTCGAATTCCCTTATTTCTCACCCGCGTCTATCATAACAAAATCACCACCAGCGTGATAGAAGGGTTTGGTCGTTACATAAGCTATTTCAATCCCGAGTTTATCTTTTTTAAAGGCGACCGAAGTCCGGAAACCACTCCTGATGTTGGCATAGTTCTTCACATTGAACTTATTTTCGTACTTTTAGGTCTTTTTTACTTATTGAAAAGTAAAAATAATATTTCAGCCTTTATCCTTCTAGTCTGGTTTTTAGCCGGACCTTGTGCTGCAGCACTAACCCAAGAAGGGCCTCATCTTGTCCGGGCAGGAATAATGTACCCTCCGATTGCCATTTTTTCTGGATATGGAGTATTCAACTTACTTACTTTTATTAAAAATAAAAGGATAAGAAAGACAACCTTTGTGTTAATTATCTTACTAATACTTCTTAATTTTTCATTCGTTTGGCATCAAATTTTTGTTCATAAGCCAGTCCGTCAACCTTGGTATAGCGACCAGGGTAAAAAAGAGCTCGTAACCGAAATCTTGGCAAGAAAAAACAATTTTAATGCGGTCGCAATGAAGGAAACACATTACATATTTTTCCTATTTTATGGTAAGGTTTCTCCTAGTGAATTTCTTACTGACTCTGAAATATTACCTGAATCGAAAGAGAAACAATGGGAAAGAGTAAAACGCTGGTCAAACATTTATTTCGGCATGCCTTTTGACTGTCCTAAGGGGGGAAAATTAAATGTGCTGTATGTCTGTAAAGGCTCTGAAATTCCTCAAAATGCAAAAGTCCTCAAAACAATCTATTTCCTTGACGGAATACCGGCTTATTCACTAATAGAGTTTTATCCTTTTTCAAAAGCTCCGCCAATCCCGCAAGAACTTCCTCCGATGCTTAAATACATGGTTGAAAAAGAAACAAAATATCCCGACGGAATAATTCCTGAAGATTACCCATCACTTTGGTAATCAATTTCCAGTTACAACATAAAAGATAGGCTCTCCATATGGATTTCTTATTGTTTTCAAAACTTTTATACCCTCAGGTGGGTTATCTTCCCAATCCCAATCACCTCCAACTTCATCCTGATGGGAAACAAGATAAAGCATGTTTGGTTTTACAAAACTCGAAACTCCTCCTGGTGAATCTTTGGCACTTCCAAAAAAATATTTGTCTTCTAAAGAAAAGCCATTAAAACCGGGAAGAATATCCTTTTTTTCCTTATCTTCCTTGAATTCTTTCAAAAATCTTTCAGGTGGATATTTCCACCAGAATAAAAATCTAATTAGGGAGGGTTCATAAGTATTGTTAAAGGCTAAAATATCGTAATTTTTTTCCTCATTTTTCATAAACTCTAAAGCTTCTTTGTAACCTACCTGCCACCAACGCCATGATTCTTTTGGATAATGTATCCAATATTCATGAATATAAAACCCAAATTGCAAAACAAACACTAAACCTAAAGAGAGTAGTGTAGCTTTCTTTAACATTCGCGGTAGTTTGTAATTTAATACACCATCAATACCTAAACTCGCTAAAAAAATAAGAGGGGGAAGCATCAAGATAAGACGAGTGGCATGAAAAGCGCCATCTCTCGTTAAAGAGGAAGGAATTGGAGCAAGAAATAACCAACCAATCCAAAAATACCTAGATTTATTGTTCAGCTTAAAAATTCGATAGAACCCAATGATCAAAAGAGGAAGCATCACCCAAAAAAGCTCACCCGTATGAATGGAGTGACGAAAGACTATATCGCCTGTTATAAATAAAAATTGTGGGGAAAAAGAAGAGGCATAATTTGCAACTATTTCTTTAAACCAAAAAGTATATTTGTTATGGAATAGTCTTTCGCTAGGACTATCTACTAGAAGTCTTTTTCTTATGATTTCTTTCTCAACTTGTTCATCGGTAAAAACACTAAATTGTTTAAAACGATCCGCCGCGTGTCCAAAAAGGATATTGAAAGCCATAGGCAGAGATAAAAGTAAAAATATTAAAAATGAAGAAACTAAAACCTTTTTATCAATAGATAAAACCTGTCTCCTAAAAACTAAGACTACAAGAATTAGATAAAGTGGAATAAAAAGGTTCGCGGTACTATAAGTATAAAAAGTTAGGGAGAAAAGGAAAGCGGAAATAATCAGAAATATACCTTTCTCAAGACTTTTTAAAAAGAAGTAAGTTGCGGAAAGAATTAAGAATAATAAAAGAGAGACTTCAAAAGCCGATCTTGAGTACTGGATATGCCAAGGGACAGTTGCAAAAAATAAACCTGCAAAAATTTCCAACTCTAAAGAGATCCGATTTTGCTTTCTTAACCTCTTAACAATCAAATAAAAAAACCAGATGGAAATAATGCCGAATACCACACTCGGAAGTCTTACCCCCCACTCGTTTAGTCCAAAAATAGCGACAAAAGGAGCTGTCACATACATCAAAAGAGGAGCTCTCCACTCGGAAAAGGAGTGAATATAAGTTGGCAAAAACTGACCATAATAATCACGAAAAGTCTTGAGTAAAGAATAGGCATGATAACCTACATCTAGCTCATCACCAAAAAGTTCTGGTGGAACTTTATTAAGACCCCAAACACGTAAGATAAATGCCACAAAGAAAATAGCAAAAATTAAAAGCCTATTTTTTAGCATATCTAGATCCAAGTATGGATGTAAGGATAAGAATTAAAAACCATATGGAGAAAAATACTAAATCACTTTTTACAAAATTAACCCAAGAACTTAGGATGTTTCTTAAGACAAAAAATTTTTTAGTGGTTCTATAGTACGCCTTAAAAGATGGTATACCTTTATCGTCCACATTAATAAATATTGGGTTACGGTAATTTTGGGCAGATATTTCAATTTTAAATTCTTTTCCCTTTGAATCCAATATGGGATCAAATTGAAATTTTAAATCCTGTGTATCTCCTAAGTTAAAGCCGCTAAAAGTTATCTCCCTAATGACTTTCTCTTCGGAAAGAATCTTAAGACTAAAATTTTCCTGATTTGCGGAAACAGGATTTTTAAAAGTAAAAATTAATATATTAAAATTATCGTAGGTTGGTTTATAAGCGAAAGAAAGTGGTTCTTTTATTTCAACAAATTTTTCTCCAGAATGTTGAAAACCAAGTCTATTTTGAACCATAAATAAACTAACAAATAAGTTTATGCCCAAAAACACGAATGTAATAAATAATGTCAGTAGAAAAAAATTATTTAATCTTTGCATTATTAATCAAACTTCTTAAAAAAACCCAAGAACCTGAGGTAAGAATAAGACTATGAAAAACACTTTTTAGTAAATTCGGTTCAACAAACGGCTTAAGAAAGCTACTTAAGGTGGGCAAAAAAAGAACCCCTGGATCTAAAGGAGACAAAATTCCCCATGTCAAAAATTTATCATCATAAAGTACTAAAACACCAATCCACCCCAAGAAAAAAAGGATTGTTGATAACACGATATCACCCTCTTTTCTAAGAACAAAATCCAAAACACTTAAAATCAAAAATGGAATACTCCACATTGCCCACTGGGGATGAAAATGCAAACCCGAAAACAAGTAAAAGGTGACACCGAAAAAATAAACAAAGGATTTCTTAGTTTCTCCAAATTTTTTCGATGAACTTAAAATAAGAAGCAGAAAAAGTATTGTCGGTAAAATCAAGATATACTCCTCAAATCCGACCGACATTTTCAGCTCAAAAATTCTTTTAGTTAGTCCTGAAACCAAGCTTGCATGATAAAATGCCGGGGTTTTGACAAAAGGAAATATAAGAAAAATAAATGTTAAAAAACCGCAAATACTAATTAACAATCTATGTTTCCAAGTCTTTCGCACAAGAAGTGAAGTATAAGGAATAAGGATTAAAGGATATGTTTTAAAGCTAGCCCCTAAACCCAAAAAGAAAGCCGAAAAATAAGGATTTTTATTTAGATAAAAAAGGGAAAGAAATGTTATGAAAGTAGGTACGATGTCAATTTGACCCATTAAACCCACTACATAAAGACTTACAGGGTTAAAAAACCATAAAATTAAAGCAAGTCTTCCTTGTTTTTCATCCTTAATAAAACTAGATAAAAGATAACCTGTAAGTAAAAGAAACAATATTCCCGGAAGTTTCATCAAAAAAAGGTATCGGAAAATATGCGCGTGGTTGATCTCATCATTCCCCATAGCCAGCCAGGTAGAAAAACCTTCTCCCGCAATAAATTTAACTGGAACAAATAAAATACCGTAAAAAATATAAGCAAGCGGAGGATATACGAATTGCCCCAGTTGTGCAACACTTGGAGTCGTTTCCAAATAAGAATAAATATTTAAAATTCCCTTGGAAAGAAATTGGGAAAGATAAAAGATTGTTTTTATATCTGGATGATAGGTTAAAGGGGAAATCAGAAAATAAACAAAGATAGCTAAAACAAATATCCCTTTTTTACTCATAAAATTCACGGCTTGGTTTCTTGCTTATAAAATATACTTTAGAAACTTTTTAAGAAATATTCGATAAAGTAATACAAATATAAAAAATTCCAAATATCCAAGGATTCTAGCGTTTATTCCTTCATTATACGACAAAAAACTTTTAAGAAAACCTATATCTGGAAACCACCAAAAATTATAAAGGTTTAAAAAATTTAATATGCTAATTAAGACATAAATCCCAAATAATCTTTTATCCATAAAAGTGACTATAGTGAAAAGCGGAAAAAACGGAAAAAGATACCTTTCATGCATATTAGTAAGTAAAGAGAATGAAGAAATGGAAACCATTGCTAGTGTCCAAACAAGACTTTTTATATCCCTTTTTTTGAAAATTAAAATAAGTGGGAAAAGATAAGAGATTGAATAGAATATCAATCCCCATGTCTTATAAGTAAAAGGTCCTAAGAAATCATAATGTGAAACTTGATAGATTCCTGTTAATCCCGCCCAAATATTGAAGGCATTTGATGTAACAACCTGTCTTTGCTCAATAAATATCTTGTCTTTATATAAATTAAATAACCAAGAAAAAGGTTCACCACGCGAAAAAGGTAATGTTAAAAAACCAATTAATAAAATTGGTAATGTTAATGAAAGAAAACGATCCTTCAAACTAAACTTACTCTTAAACCAGTAAACTAAAAAGACGGGTAAAAATATTAAGGGTGTTGCTTTTGTATATAAAGACAAAGAATACGAAATGCTTGCAAGAACGGGTTTTTTATTAATTAAAAAATAAAAACCTGATAACGCAAGAAGAAAAACAAAAGAATCATACTGTCCCCACACTGAAGAATTGTACCAAACAACAGGGTTTAGTAAAAAAATCAATGCCGCCAATTTTGCAACATTCTTTTTATCCAAAGCCAACAAAGATTTATATATAAGGAATGCCAAAAGCAAATCGGAGATAATCCCTGGGAAATGCATAAGAGCTGAATAGAGACTGTTTACTAAAAGAATTTCCGGAGGAAATAAAAGTGAAATTATTATTGAAGGAAAAAGCCTAATTTTAATATTTAAAAACCAAAAAATGGAAAATAAAAATTCATAGATTTTGTATATGAAAGCAAAAAGGTAAATAGAACCTGGTGGCTGATTAGGCCAAAGAAAACTCCAGACATTTGATTCAGGGCTATAAAATTTTGAAGCTCCGTATTCGTAAAAACGTTTTCCCCAATCCATATTATTCCTAACATCCGGATGCCAAACAAAAAATGAAAGTATAATTCTAAATAAAAAAGTGAAAGCGAAAAGAAAAACAAAAAGATTTCTCATGATCTTTCCTTTTCAAAAAGATAAAATGCCGGCTCTCCCGAAGGATAAGAAATTGCCTTAACAAGTTTAAGACCTTTAGGAGTTTTTTGGGGTTCCAATATCAAATTGGCACCAACCTCTCTTTCAGCTGCGACATACAGCGTTTTCTCATCCAAAAAATTTGCCAGTACACTTATGCCCTCTTCACCCACCTGACCAAAATAAAATTTGTCTATTCTCCTAAGTTCCCCAAAACCCTCTACATATTCCTCCTCAAAACCTCTTTGCCAAATTTCAGGAGGAATAGGGTAATAAGCTGCAAGGAAAATATAAGGCTGGTCTAAGGCGTTTGTGATAATGATCTTTTGATACCTCTCTTCCAAAACCTTTAATGACTCAATCATTTCCTTGTATCCTGCATGCCAATAGCGTTCAGAGTACCAAGGATTATGAACAAACAATGTGTGAAGATAAAGAAAAAATAAAATACTAAATATAGAAAAATAAGTCCCCCAAAAAATAATCCTTAATTTCAAGTTTTTAAAAAGAAAGGAAGTTTGTACAATTCCATAAGAAATAAGAATGATTAATGGCGGAAGAATTAAAATCAGCCTCGTTGCATGATGACCACCATCACGAGTAATCGCGGAAGGTAAAGCTCCTACAAAAATCCAAAGGGCCAAGAGCTTTTTAAATTTTCTATCGCTAAAATTTAGAAAAAATAAGGCAGATCCAAGAAGTAACGGTATCACTTCTATCTTATAAAATTGTCCAATCCCCTCAGGCGAATGTCTTAAATTTAAATCCCCTTTCATAAATAAAAACTGCATTGAAAATGTCTCAAAGTAATTTTGAACAATTTTAGAAATCCAATATGAATATTTATTGTGTATAAGTCTTGAGGTTATTTTTTGAAGTAGATTTCTTTGAGGTCCTTCAAACTGGGCATCGATAAGCCTTTGAAAAGACATCTCTCCCTCTATAGCTGGATCGGTGAAAACGCTTATATAGTTAAATCTTTGATTTCCCCCACCCCTAAAAGTTAAGTAAACCATTGGAACAAAAAAAGGACCAAGAATTAGAAAGCTATAGATTAAAGTCTTTTTAGAAACCTGAAGGATATTTCTTTTATAAATCCAAAAAAGGAAAATAGTTAAAATCGGTGTAAAAAGTTTTGCCGTGCTATATATCCAAACAGTGATTCCAAAGGATAAAGCCGAGAGTAAGAGATATCTTTCATCATCTACACCCTTGAAAAAAAAATATAATCCAAGTAAAAGAAAAAAAACCAATGCCGTAGCTTCAAATCCTGCCCTAGAATATTGGATGTGCCAGGGACTAACCGCTAATACAAAAGCGGCTACTAATGCCATTAAGTTGGTTTTTCTCCTATCTTCACCTCTAAAAATTTCGGCGACAAGTAAATAAAATACTAAAACACCAAAAGTGCCAAATAAAATGGCAGGCAAGCGTACACCTAAAGGTGAAATACCAAACAAAAATACGCTTGGAACCGCAGAATAAATTAAAAATGGAGTTCTAAAATCAGAATAGGACTCGAAGTACAAGGGAAGTTTATGACCCATGTAATCTTTACCTGTTTTGATTAAAGAATACGCATGGTACCCAACATCTAACTCATCGGAAAAAAGAGATACAGGGACAGATTCAATTTTTATGAACCTTAGCAAAAATGCCAATATTAAAATCAAAAAAATAAGCGGAACTTTTGAGATTAATGAAAAACTCTTTGACATTTCTGTCCTGACCATATAATGAAATTTATAAGATAATGTTTAAACATACCATGGTAAATTTTACTTGATGGAATAAGGCGTCTCCACTGATTATCTTGATTTGATAATCTCTTTCCACTTGCACCGTGGTAATGTATAACTTCTGCCGTAGGCAGATAATAAACACTCAATCCCTTTTTCCGAATTCTTTTGCAATAGTCTAAATCCTCAAAATACATAAAATATCTCTCGTTCAATAACCCGACTTCCTTCAACGCTTTTGGGGTAATTAAAAATGCTGCCATTACTAATGATTCAACTTTGGTAGCCTCTTGATTTTTAGTCTCCGGAATATACTTATCCAAAAGTCCCTTTTCCCCTAACCAGTATTGCCTTATAGCACGAAAGATGCCTGGAAAACGAAAGGCTGAAGCTTGGGTTGTTCCGTCAGGATTCAAAAGCCTTGGTCCCACAGCACCCGCATCTGGTCTTTCTTTTGCAAAACTGACGAGTTTACTAAGTGAACCCTTCTTAAGTAAAGCGTCCGAATTCAAAAGAAAAATATATTCCCCTTTTGCGACCTTTATTCCCTGATTATTGGCCTTCGCAAAACCTAAATTCTTACGATTTTTTATAATCTTAATCCCTATCTTTGATTTTTTATATTCATCCTTCATCCTAGATAATGCCTCTAGTGAACCATCATCTGAAGCATTGTCCACTACTATTATCTCTTTACTAAGATCTGAACCCTCACCCAAAACTGATCTAACAGACTTGATAGTTAATTCCTTGGTATTAAAACTAACTATGATGACAGAAACATCCAACATAAAAAGGTTATACTTAACTTGCAAACCTAGCAAAAATTGACTCATCTGAAATCTTAGCCTGTTTTTTTTCTTTTTTTCTTGCTTTTAATATGAGCCTAACTTTTGAAATTGCCAAAATAAGAATCCTAATATAACCGGGATTTTTGTAAATCCTTTTCAAAAGACCCAACAAGTGCTTACGAAAAAGTACAGGTGAGGTAAGATTCTTCCAAATAAAAATAAGTTGATTTTTTTCTTGAATTCTTTTTCTAAAATTTAAATTTAATTTTCCTATGGTTGCCTCATGCATGTGATAAACTAAAGAATTTGGTTCCCAAAGGCAGATCCAACCTCTTTTTTGAGCTCTATAGCAAATATCGACATCCTCCCAATAAAATGGCGAGAAAAGTTTCTCATCCATCCCCCCAAGCTCCATCCAATAGCGTCTCCTAAAAGCTCCACTTCCACCACTAATCCAAAATGTTTCATGCACTTTGCCATCATTTTTCCCACTTTCGTGTACGATAAACCCATCGCTAAATTTCCCTCTTGCCCAACTGAAACCTTTCTCATGGAATGAAACTCCAAAGACATTCTCATTATTAAAGTGTCTAATTGCCTCAACCAAAAAATCTCTTGTGGGAGAGACATCTGAATTTAAAAGGACTAAAATTTCACCCTTCGCCGCTCTTGCTCCTGTGTTAACAGATGCAGAAAACCCCCTATTTTCCCTATGTCTTATTAACTTTACTTCAGAAAAGTTCTTTTTAACAAACTCCCAACTGTCATCCCTTGATGCGTCATCTACAACAATAACCTCGAGTATCCTATTTGGCACATATTTTTTAGCTTTTATAACACTGGGTAAATTCTTTTCCAAAAGCTCCCGACCATTAAAATTTGGAATGATAATAGATACTTTTTTATCTTTTATTGTTTCTCTCATAATAACCCCTTAGTCCTTCCTAACTTTTATCAAATGAAGCATGCCTAAATTAAATTTCTTGTCTATCTCTATTTTAAAACCGGCTTCCTTGCAAATCTTTGTTAAATAATTATTTCTATAAGTTTGAATGTGTGTATCTCTCCATACCCAACCTCTAGGATAAAAATGAAGCCACAGCCACCAGATTACTCTAAAAAGAAGACTGTCACTAGGTACTAAAAACACCCCATAACCTCCCCTTTTCAAAACCCTTCTAAATTCTTTTAAAACCCTTTTAGGATTGTGGACATGTTCCAAGACTTCTAAACAAAATACAGCATCAAAACTCTCGTTTTTAAAATTCAACTCATGAGCATCACCGACTTTAAATTCCATTCTTTTATCTTTCCAGTGTTTCCTAGCCCATTCCACCGAAGGTCTTAGGACATCTATACCTACTATCTTTCTTGCTTTTGTTTTTTCAAGAATAAAATGTGTAAAAACTCCATCAGCACTCCCCACATCAAGAATTACTCCCTTTGTAATTTCTAACACTTTTTCAACTTCATTAAATCTTGTCTTATGCCAAAACCTTTGTAGCAGATCTATCTTAAGAGATTGAAAATACCAATTGGGAGGAACCTTTTTATGAAGCTCTTCTGCCTTTTTGAAATACTGATTCATAAAACAATAAACTTAACAAAAAAATAAAAGTGAACCCTGACAAAAACAATCCTATTTTAAAGGAATCTGGAATATAAATAAACATCACTTTTGATTCTCCTTTAGGAATAGGAACAGCTCTAAAAGCATAATTTGCTTTTAATATCCTTACCGGCTTTTCATTAACAAAGGCTTTCCAACCGGGATAAAAAAGATCTGAAACAAAAAGCAAACCCTCTTTTGAAGAATTAACTTTTATTACACTTTTTTGGGCTGAATAAAATTCGTAATCAACACTTGGGGAAAGATATTTTTCTTTTGACAAAAAAATTCTAGGCTCTTCCTCTAAGAGAATTTTTTCTCTGAAAGGAAAACTTTTATCAACAAGCCTTTCTAAGATCTCACCTCTTTTTGGTACCACTTCCCAATCATAGACAACAAAAGCTCTTGGTAAAAAATCCTTATTTTCAAGAACAACAGTTGTTTTATCTTCATATACCTTTAAGAACTTTTTTGAATTAAATCTTGATTCCACATTTCCTTCTTTTTCAGAGTTTCCTTTTTGGCCAACTTTCAATCCCAAAAAATACCTCGTATTAGCAAGGTCTAGAAGATGCGAGTTAACATTAGAAACAGAAGCATACCTTCCTTGAGGCGTTACTTCTGGATTTAAACTATTTACTACAGCTATAAACTTTGCAATGTCTAATGGATAAACTGCATCATAGCCCTCTAGGGATTCTATTTTATAGACCATCTTGATGTTAATTGGAATAACTCCTTCTGTTGTAACCCTGAAAGGTCCTTCCTTTTCCATCTTGTCAATAAGAAAGTCTAAGACAGGAGTTCTGGGATAAAAAATTTCTTTTTTAGAAAAGGGGGTAAACTTATCAAAAAATCTAAAAACTTCCAAAAAAATAAGCAGAGACAACAAAAAGGGGGCAATCTTTCTAAAACCCAATAAATTCTTGTTGGAAATAAGCAAGAAAATAAGAGTTAGAAAAAAACAAAAGTTTGGTATAGCAAGATTCCTAAGAGAAACAAAAAGCATTTCTTTCTTGGGAAATACTACTAAACCCTGAAAGATATCCAGATTGCTGCTAAAATAGCCCAAAAGAGCATAAACACCAAAAGCAAGAAGCAAAACACCCGTCAAAAAAATTACTCTTAGAATCTTCACCTTTTTCCTTGAAAGATAATCTATTCCAAAAGCCATTAAGCAAGAGATAGCGAAATTAAAAAGGACTAAAGCTCTATGAGCTGAAGCTGCTTGCAAACCTAAAAGGTGTGAATTTCTAATAAGAATCGCCAAAGGTGTAGGAAAAGAGATAATCAATGAAAATAAAGCAACCAAACCTGAAAAAAGAACTTCTCTTTTTTGCTTAAGTGAAGACAAACCGGCAAAAGCTAATATAAAGGAGGTAACTCCCACAAATCCAGTAGTAGTTGTGTAATCTGTTGGTCCCCAGTAATTCCTAGTTGACGGATTACCAAAAAAATCTGGTGCTATAAAAGTTATCACCTTAGCCCAAGGTAAAAATGCAGATGAAAATTCAAGAAACTCAACCTTTCTTTGAGAAAGAGCAAGAAGCTCCCACGCTGGAAGAAGTTGAAAAGAAGAAAGTAAAATTCCAAAAATAAAAAAGGTTATTACTCCAAAAACACCTATCAAAAATTCTCTTTCTTTTCTAAACCTTACTAATAAAAGTGTAAGAATGGCAATAAACGAATACAAAACCAACTGGGGATAACCAGAAAGAATTTGTAAAAAAATAGAAAGGGAAAAGAACAACAAATCATTTAATTTCTTCCTCTTTAGATATTTATCCAAAAATAGAATAATAAGGGGAATAAAAGAAGAAGAAAGTGTGTGAACACCCCACTGAGACCAAATTGTATTAAACCCCGAAAAAGCAAAAAGAACGCCACCCAAAAAAGAAGAAAATTTACTAACTTTCCAATACCTTAAAAGAAGGTAGGTAAAAAGGGCTACTAAAAAATGTTGAGATATAATCTTTAAACTCCAGGCTGTCTCTGTTTTAAAAAAAACATAAAAAATATTGTTGATGGCAAAAGGAGCAGATTGAAAATTCGCAAGAAGAGGAGTACCAGATAAAATATAAGGATTCCATAAAGGCATTTCTTTTTTCTTAAGAAGATCTATAGCTAAGTTTTGGACTGGAAATGAAAAGGAAACAACATCGGCTGTTATTGGGTTTTTTACAGGAACTTGAACCTCGTAACCCCATTTATAGTCAAGCCAAGGGTAATAGGTCCCAACAACAAAATCAGCTGGTATAGGAATATAGCCTTTGATGAAAAATTTCCAAAAAAAGAGAGCTATTGAGATTGAAATTAAAAAAAGAGGAAAAACCTTCTTAAAGAAGTTTTGTAAAACTTTCTTTAAATTTCTCATAACTATAGTTTCCGCTTTCCTCTCTTGCTTTCTTAGATATAGAAAACAAGGTAGAAGGATTTTTAATTAAATCGCTAGTAATCCTTATCAACTGAGATTCTTTCCTCCACAGGAAACCATTTTCCCCATTTTTAATAACTTCCTTTGGCCCACCCGCTTCGTAGACTATAGGGACAACCCCAGCAGCCATAGCCTCAACGACTGTAATTCCAAAATGTTCTACTTTCTGAGGGCACTTATCCTCATCTATGCCAAATCCCGCTGCTGACCAAAAAATCTTTGCTTTTCCGTAAAGCTCTTTTAGCGTCTCGAAGGAGGGGCTTTCTAAAATTTCAATTGGATACCCTTCAGATTTTGTTTTCAAACTCCTCAGTTCATCTTTTACTCCCACTTCCACCCCACCAGCTAAAATCATTCTCCAATCCTTAAAACCAATGTTGTAAAGTTTTTTGAAAGCTTTAATCAAAACATCCTGTCTTTTCGACTGAGCCAAAGAAGAAAAACGCCCCACATAAATGATCAACTTCTCCTTTCTCTTAGCCTTTATTTTATCTACAGGGACAGGAGGATATACCACAACACTGTCTACCCCATATTCTTTATCAATAAACTTCTTAGTAAATTTTGAATTAACTATTACTTTATCAATCCTAAATAACTTCATCCTATTGAGAAGAGTTTTGCCCCCCACATCCTTAAAAGGAACCTGAAAATGTAGAAAGTTTTTCCTTGCCTTCAAAAGAGGAATACTTCCATCTGAAACCCAAAAACATACATCGTAACCATCGCCCCTTTTTATATCTTTAACAAAGCGTATTCCACTCACATCAATGCCAAACCTTTCTTTTAGCTTAATTTTAATTGAAGGGTTTTCCCATTGAATATCAACATCAAATCCATTCTCCAACAAAACACGCGCTAAAGATAGCGTATATCTTTCACCACCACCTAAAGTATCTAGATACGGATTAAAAATTCCAGCTTTCATTTTTTTTACTTTTCTAAAAATATCATCTCATTCACTTTTGCTTAAGTTGCATCTCCCAAAGTTTGGCATAAGAGAAAAATTTACTATAAACCTGATACACCGCATAGATTATACCCACTTTGCCATCGAGAAAGGCTTTTTCTTTAATAAATCTAAGCCAAAATTCCCGAAAGACAGCAGAACAAAAACGGAAGATGTTCATTTTCGGATGCCTTGCCTTATACATCAATTTTGCCTCTATTTCCGACCAAGCATTGGTTTTGACAACCATATCCTCAAGGTTATCGTGCTTAATATGCAGAAGGGGATTTTTTAGAAGTCCCAAATTTCCATCAAAAATTGGCTCTTCATGTAATTCCCCAACCCATTTTTTAAGTTTTTCTTTTTTAAATAGCCTTTTAACATAATCAGGCCACCATCCACCATATTTTAATTCTTTTCCTAAAATAAAGTTTCTCCTTGGAATAGCATAGGCAAAAATATTACTGCCACCTGATCCCTCATCCTTAATCTTTTCCAATATTTCTTCAGCAAGTTCCGGCGTTATTCTCTCGTCGGCATCTATGTATAAAACCCAAACCCCCTTCGCATGTTTTAAACCTTCATTTCTCAACCTACTGAAATTGTTCGTTTCTGACTTATAAACATGAGCTTCAAATTTCTTTGCAATCTCTAAAGTCTTATCTTCTGAACCCGAATCCACTAAAATTACTTCATCACAAAGTTTCTTAATAGAAGAAAGACAGTCCTTTATTTTCTTCTCCTCGTTTTTGGCAATAATGATAGCCGAAATTAGCATTTTAATAAAACTCTCCTTTAAAAAGTAATAAGACTAACTTCTAACTCCACCTTCCTTTGCCCAATCTCCTAAGATAAAAGTCGATGACTCCCCTTTTTTGCCACCTTCTACCTGAAAACAAAATTCGAAAACTTTCTTTAAGTATTGCTAATTTTGTCCTAGGTCTGGCATACTTAAACCCAAACAAAAGTCGATTTCTTGTAATAAAGTAGTCATTAAGATCACCACCTATTTTTGAGCTTTGGGCAACTTTGTGCCACAACTTTGCTCTGAAATCATACATCACTTTCCAGCCAACCGCTTTTAACCTCTGAGAAAGATCAACATCTTCAAAATACATAAAGTATCTTTGATCGAAAAGTCCAACCTCTCTCAAGGCAGTAGATCTTAAAAGCATACAAGCCCCTGTTGCAAAATCAGTCTCCGAAATTTCATCATACTGGCCATGATCAACTTCATCGACTCCACGATTTAAACCCAAGACATTGTCCCAGTCTAAATTTCCCCCTGCATACCAAATAACCCGTCCTAGCTCCGACTTTCTATATCTTCCTTTATGAAACTCATAACCTTTGGCAAAATAGATTTTCGGGGAAATAGCTCCTACTCTTGAATTAACCTTTGCTGTATCAAGAAGATACTTAAGCATATTTTTATCTGTATAGGTGTCATTATTTATCAACAAAATAAAATCACTTTTTCTCTCCAAAGAGTACAAAATTCCGACATTATTACCTTGTGCAAAACCCAGATTTTCTTTATTTTTTAGTATTTTAAACTCTAACCTTTTACCTAGACTTTCTTGTGTCGAAAACCTTTTTGAAGCCCAATTTCTTATTTTATCCAAGGAATCATCTGTCGAAGCGTTATCCACCAACACTACTGTTGGATAAAGACCCAAAAAAGACATCTCACAAATGCTTTCCAAACAATCAATGGTATCTTTTGGTCTATTCCAATTCAGAATTACGATAGATACTCTCATCTTCTACTTGTGTAACTCTTCGGGAATATGCTTATACGATGTTATCTAAATTAAAGTTAGTAAAGTTTAAATTTTCTCTTAATTCTCTCTTTCAAACTTCCTACTTTCTTAAGAAGAGCGTCAGATTCCCAATAGTGGAGATCGGATTCAGCCTCTTTAAACTCCGCTATCACCCCTTCAAGTTCAAAGGGCTCTTCCTTAAACCCCTGCATTTCCCACAATTTAAGGTAAACGATAAACTCCGAAAAAGATTGTAATACCGCTAGAGCGAAACCATGCAACCCATCTTTATAACCTTCACCTTCAAAAAATCTTCCCAAAAATTCATTAAAGGGTTTCCTTATCAAATCACTAAGTTGAAATTTGTAGCCTTCGTTAAGTTTATTTTTGGCTTGAACTGTGGTATAGCGATTTAACCGCTCTATATATTGCTCAACTTTCTGATAGTTGTAATGTATTATGGCGTTATTTTCCTCAGGTTCCAAATCTAATCCAACACCTTTAGTTGTTGGAACAGAATGGATAATCTCGCTCCAAGAAACATACCCTTTTCTAAAAAGTCTTATATTGTAATCCGGCCACCAGCGTGAGTGCTTTATCCACTTTCCAAAGATAATATTTTTACGCGGAATTCTAAAATAGTCAGCTTGAGGGTTCTCAACAATACTCTTAATCTTTTGGGATAGGCTATCAGGAACTTCTTCATCGGCATCAAGAATTAAAATCCATTCGTTATTTGCCTTACTTATCGCATAATTTCTTGCTGGTTCAACATATCCTGTTCTTTCATGTTTGAAAATTCTCGCACCAAATTCCTTGGCAACCTCAAGAGTCCTATCGGTTGAGTTCATGTCTACCACCACAATCTCATCGGCGATATTCTTTACGGAAGAAAGAGCCCGTCCTAAATTTTTTTCCTCGTTTAAAGTATTTACGACAACTGAAATCTTCCCCACAATTCAAATTTTACCACGAATTTCCTGTTATTTTTATTTTTTTAATCTTATAAGCTTACTAGAATTTTATTATTTTTTAAATTTGGATTTTTGAAATTACTTTATTGAGAAACTGCCGAAATCAAAAAGTATTAAATTCAAATATTAATTAAGTTAGAGAAGTTCTTACTTCCTTTATAAGTTAGTATAGATGACCACTTCTTTATTCTCAAAAATTTTTTCTAATCCGATATTTTCTAAACTGTTTTTTATTAAATTTTTGGGTATGTAAATGTAGGTGATTTTGTTCTCACGCAGAAAATCAGCGTTGGGATTTAAGAAAAATTCTTCGACCCCTTTCCTCCTCTCCCCAAAATTATAACCAATTATTCTCAAATTGACTTCATCTTCAAAATACACTGCCTTCCCTGTAAATGCAGATACATACGCGGTTGATTCGTAAAGGTAAATGGGTAATGGCGGAACTACCCATGCATCAGAATATTTTTTATCAAACGGCAAAGTCAAAACCACTCCGTCAGGTTCTTTCGAAAGAAATTCTAGAGCCTCAAGTTCCTCGTTTGAAATCTTTGCGGGTGGTCTTGAGGGTAAATAATGAAACCATAAAGTGCCAACCGTAGTAGGTATTGTGAAAAAAATTATGCTAATACCCAAAAAATACTTCATTAGGTTTGACCGTAAGTGTTGGATAGACTCGCCCATCACAATCCCCGCCAGAATCCCTGAAAAGACTAAGGCATAATAAAAAAATTGGATAGTATTCCAAGGCGTTCCTGACTGAACAAACATCAATGGAAAGAAAATCCCCAGAACCAACATCGTAATTACCAATACATCGATGTATTTGTAGTTGGAAGGGGTAGGCTTTCCTCTCGATATCCATTTTAATAATCCGAAGAAAGAAACTATCCTGGTACCCATGTTTCCCACTAAAAATATAAGAAGGGCTAAAACATAAGCTAAAATTGCCTTACTCCAAATCGCTCCAAGCTTATAGTTAATCATTGCTTCGCCAAACTTGGTCCATCCCAACCTGTCAGGAAAAAGCATCATAGTTTCCAAAAACCAAAACGGTTTAAATACTACTAATTGTTCAGCTTCCAAATCTACCGAAGGGAAAAGCAAAATAGAAACGACCAAACTACTTGTAAACACCTTGATAAGATTTGTACTCCTTTTCTTCAGTAAGTCATAAATTCCTCCCAAAAAAAGACTAAGAAGGATGAGTATTCCAGCATACACCTTAATCTGGGAAAGAATTCCGAAAAGGAAGCCTGCAACAGTCAAAAATTTAACATCACTCTTATCTAGGCCAATCTTTAAACACAGAAATCCTAAGAAAATTAGAATCAAAGAAAGGGCGAAGGGGGGATTAAGAAGGGTAGAGATTGATTGTTGAGACCAAAACATCGATTCACCATCCAATCTCCCGTTCCTTATCAAACTTATAACCCAACCCCAACTCCCTCCAAAATAAACAAAAAACAAAGACCAAAAAGCCTTGATTTTAGATCGTTGCCACCTATAGACGAAAAGATAAACGAGAACACCAACTAAAACGCTAAATATCGGGGGCAGAATTTGGAAATAAAGGTTGTGTATTGGAATAAATGTTATTTTATGGATCACTGCAAGAATAAGATCAAATCCGATGTGATAATTTTTTATTTTTTCACCAGCAAAAATCGGCATCTCCCATGAACCCTTAGCTAAACTTTTTGCCAAAGCAATATGCCAAACACCATCATGAGCATTAGGACCCCAAAATCCCATACCGTAAGAAAAGACAAGACCGCTTTTAAACATTACTAAAGACCAAGTCAAAGAACCGGAAATTATAAGAAGAAAAAGCCAAAAATTCTCTTTGATGTGTAGAAAAGCTTTAATTTTTTTTAACATATGCTCTACTAAAATGCTACAATCCAATTCCTACAAAAATCTTCATCACTTAGACTTTCTATATCAAAGATTTTATCATTCATTGGTCTATAGTACCTTGGCAACTCAAAGCCCCTACAAAGCTTATCATCACTTATTACAAACACCGTTCCTGCATCCTTAAGATCAACGATTCCTCTTCTTTCTTGACTTTCTTCAAGGCATTTAAACCTTTGATGTGAAATTAGCACATAATCAGGGCTAATATCCTTTTCACTCCCAAATGGACAGCCATGCATAAAAGTTACATTCCCGATTCCAAATACCTTATCTTTTAATCTAGAATTAGCATAAATTACCTGATCTTTTGTGTTGTAAAGTCCTGTATAAAATAGGAAATTCTCAAAGACAATCTTTGGAGATTCAACCGAAGAAACATAAATCTTGGTTCCGGGGTATTTTGCCAAGACCCTTTTGATATAACTTGATAAAATTCTTTCGCTAAAAAACCAGCGTTCTGCAGAATAAATAGGATAGCGATATAAATAAAGGTTTATAAAATAGGCAATGCTGAAAAAATACAAAATCAATATAAGACTAAAAATTAATTTTTGTCTTTTTGATTTTGAAAGGTACCAAAATCCGAAACCCGCAAATACCCACAAAAAAATATAAGTAGGGAAGGCTCTAATCGCGTAAGTTTCCTCAACCAGATCAATAGCCGAAACCCAAGGTCCAAGAAGCACCAGAAACGATATCAACCAAAAAATCCGACGATTAAAAAAATAAAGGCCCACAAATCCAACCAAGATTAAAATAAAATCCAGAAAATGGAATTGTCCGTATTCCCAAAGAGAATATACCGAAACCGTTTCACCCCGTGAGAACAAACCTACGGTTGAGAAAGCTTTCAGATAAACATCGCCTGCTCTTTTTAGCGTGACTGTTAATTTATTTGAAAAAATTCTTAATCCTTGGTTTGGAATCGCTAAACGCCTTTCCGTGTCCACAATTTTCGAAGCCCAACTTTCGTTAAAAAATGTAAGTTCACCCTTTCTTGAACCTGCGGGTTGGAAAGACAAAGTTAGAGTATAAAAAACAAGTACCGCAAAACTTAAAATGCCAAAGATCAAAAGGTATCCTTTCTTTTTATTTTCTTCCTTTAATTCCAACCATTTATAAATCAGTAAGATCATTATCCATGGAAAAAAATGTAGCTTTGCACCTAAGTAAGATAAAAATCCTGCCAAGAAAAATGGAAACGCAAACAAAGTCTTTAAGGTTTTACTTCTCAAAAAAAGTAGAGTACCCAAAAGAAAGAAAAAGATGGCAAAATTCACTTCAAGTGCGGTTCGTCCGATATGAATGCTCCAGGGATTAAAAGCAGCAACAAAACCCGTGAAGAAAGCCACTTCTTTGTTTAAAAGAGTCTCAACTATCAAATAAATTAGAACGACTGATAAAGAGGATAAAAATGCATAGAAAATTCTTACATTTAACTGACTTAGGTCGTTTATTCCTACCCAAGGTGCAATTATCAAAGATGGCAATTCTGAAATTACAACATCAAATTCCGACTCTCCCCAGGAAAAAAGCGCTGACGCGGTAAGTGGAATGTTTTTGCCGGTTGTCCAAAGCGACTTAGCATTCATAACATAATTTAATTCATCATGTATCATACTTGGAGGAAATTTATTCAGTTTATATACTCGGGGAAGTAGTGCGAGAAAGAAGACCAAAATAAGGTATAAGTTTTTTATGTTTAGGTTATGAGGTATTCTAAAAATAACTTTCATTCTGAATCATTTACGAAAAATGGTATCCAATCCTTTCTTAAGGTTTTTGACAAAAAAACTTCCAGCTAAAATATACATAACCCCAAGATAAATAATTAAGCCTGAAATTGAAATAATCACTACCGATAAAAAGTTAGGTTTGAGAAAAGTTTTAATTCCTATTAAAACCAACACCATTATGAAGGTTGCAACTCCTGGAATACCCACACTTTTCAAGAAATCAAATTTTAGGATTCTGTAAGATACATAAAACGCAACCACTGAACTTAATCCAACAATTGCATAGCCAAGTGCTGCTCCGTTGAGGTTATAAAATTTTCCTAATGTTGGAACCAGGATCCAGGTTAAAATTGTCCACATCAACATTAACTTAAATGTCAATCTAATTTTGCCGATAGCGTTGAGTAAATTGGTAAGTTGTGTGGTAAAGGCAGCAAAAAATGTGTTGACACTCACCAGACTAAGGACTAGTAAAGCCGGCCTCCACTTCTCATAACGCGGTACAATCTCAATAAGAGTAGGTGCAACCACTAAAAGACCTGCTGTTGTCGGAAATACAAGAAAGCAAATAAAAAAGATGGATAGGGAAACTGCTGAACTTAATTCTTTTTTCTTAGCTTGAATTCTACTAAAAGCTGGAAAGGTGACTTTTAAGACATGATCCATAAAAAGCCTTAAGGGCATATAGGCCCATTTTTGGGCCCATCCCAAAAGACCTACGCCATTGGCACCTAGAATCGAACCCAGCACCAATGTCATACCATCATCTTTTATAACCGCAAGTAAGGTGTTGGCTTGATAAGGCAAGCCAAAACTTAAAAGTCTTTTTAAAGCACTTCTATTCAAAGAAATCCCAGGTCTCCAGGGCTTAAGGATATACATTGAGGCTAATCCCACTACACCGCGTATAACTACCGCATATGTAAAACTACTAATACCGAAGCCCTTCCAAGCTAAAATAACCGAGGTGATATTGTAGCTTAAATTTTCCAAAATTTGAGGAATTACAAGCGTCGTAAATTTAAGCTCTCTTTCTAAAAGTACGGATGGAATGGTCTTTAGCGATGATAAGACAAACGAAAAAAGAAGTGCCCAAAGAAGCATCGTTCCTTCTTTAGACAAATGATAATGCTCCTGCAAAAAGGGGGTTATAACAAGAACTCCTAAAGAAAGGGAAAGAACCAACCCTTCTTGTATTGTAAAAGTAGTCTTTAACTCCTCATAAGTAACCCTTTTCCTTTTTTGAATCAAGGCAGCTGCAAGACCTATATCTGAAAAATAAGCCAAAAAATTTACAACCGCTGAGACTATCCAGAAAATCCCAAAGTCTTTCGGTTCAAGAAATATAGTCAGCAATAGTGTTGCGAAAAATGAAAGTGCATTTAAAAAGAAAGTTCGTCCTGTTAAGACTAAAACACCTTTTAGAGCACGCATTTTTACCATTTCTAAAGTCATCTCGTTAGTAGAATCCAAGTGGTCATTAAAATTTATATTCGCCATAGTCGTTAATCAAATTAGTGTTTTAAAAGTTAGTCGCCAAGACTTCTTTTCTAGAAATATCTTTTTAAGCCAAAAAAGATAAAAGAGCGTATTTATCAAAGAAAAAAGTCTAATTAACAAAAAATTATTACCTGTAAACAATAAATCAACTTCTGAGGAACTTCTTCGAAAATAAGACCAAATTAAGTTCAAGAAGAAAATGGTGTTTATTACTGCCACATATTTTAATGTCTTTGGGGTCATAAATCCAAGAATAATCATCGGTAGAAATCCAATAAAAAGATACCTTTCAAGCATACCAACTAAAAACAACGGAGTCCCAAAACCCACGATGAAGATAAGTTTTACAAGGGTAGCTAGTGAAATTTCTTTTTCTTTCCTAAGAATATTAAGAGCAATCAGGTTGATAAGAACATAAAAAATAAGACTCAGATCGTTAAACGATATCGTCTTAAAGATTTTATCTGAAGAAAGCACTTTATCTATGGGAAGAAAAATTGAATAGAAATTAAAAAGTGAGGTTGAAGTCTTGGTATCACCCTTTGCTTCTGGACTAAAGTTTTCGTAAACCACCTTTTTTGAAAAACCCCAAATGTCCTTCCCTGAAAAAGGAAAGGTAGAAATAAAAAACATCCCAAGGCAAATTAAAATTCCAATAAAAATCTTTGTTAGTTCTCGCCGGTTGTAAAAAATTATTGCAAGGTAAAGAGGCAAAAATACTACCCAGGTCGGTTTCAAATACAAGCTTAAAAACATCGATAGAAGTGAAATTGAAAACCTCCTATTAAGTAATAATAAAAAGGATACCAAACCAAAAAGAGAGACTAAACTTTCTGTTTGTCCCCAAACGCCAGATATAAAAAGACTCACTGGGCTAAGAATATAAAATAAAAAAGAGAAGATTGCCTTTTTTTTATTTCTTGTTAAAGTTAAAACTATATTGTAAATAAGGATAGATAAAAAAATATCAGCAATTATTGCGGGCAGTTTCAGAAGAAGATAATAACCAAAGGTATTTAAAAATGGGTCTTTGGGTACAGGTGTATTGAAATACAAAATAAAGGCTGAGGGAACAAGTTTTGTCGCATTGTGTATTTCCGCCAAAATATAACGCTTGTCATAAACCCAATATAGAAACCCGAGCATAAACATTGAAATGGGTGGGTAAGTTGGAAATGTATAATACCAATTTTTGTCAAAATAAAAATCTTTTGGATTTAATTCCCAAAATCTTTTTCCCCATTCTGCAAAAGCATTTACATCTCCAAAATTACCGAATCGGGTTAGATATATCCTTAACAAAAAACCAATTAGAATGACTAAAAAAAATAAAAATCGCTTTTTGTAAATTTTTACCAGATTCATTTAATCAAAAGCTTCAAACACTTGCCTTTTGTTTTTAAAACCATCAAAAGGAAGAAAAAGGAAAGAAAACTTACCAAATCTGCAAATCTCCTTAAATTAGTTTCAGCCCAATAAAATACTATTGAATGTCTCCCCGGAGGAACATTCACTTCAATTTGACCATAGGGTCTCCCGATCTTTATCTCTTTGTTTTTACCATCTAACATCGCAAACCAACCAGGAAAGTAATAATTGTTAAAAGTCAAAATTGTGTCTTCCTGGGAAAAAATTTCTACCTTATACTTTACCGCTGAAATCTCCTGAATACTTTCAATACTTGCTTTTTTAGATTCAATCTTTGCAGAGGGTAAACCTTTCGGCCTTTCACCAACCCAATGAGGCAATAAAAGATAATCTTCACTCCAGTTCAAGTATTCCTGCGAAACCTCCTTTTTTTCTCCACCCAGACTCCTGTTTGCGAAAAGTCTTGCTAAATACTCATCGTCTCCTTTATAAAAAATTTGACTGGGCCTGAAATAATTCAAGGTCAAAGATATACTCCCGAAAATAATAATCACGCAAGCTAATTTCCAGGCGCTTTTAAAACTCTCAACCAAGATTGCCGCCATAACACTCGTAAAAAATGTAGTGAAAGAAAGAAGTCTCCAAGGAAATTGGACAAAATCATGAAAGGGAATTAGCCTCCAGATTGGATAAGAGCGAATGTTCATAAAAAAGATACTTAAAATAAATCCCGATAAAGAAAAGATAAATAATGCTATGTGTTTGTTTTCTTTTTTTGACATTTTCACTAGGAATAAAACACAAAAAAGCAAAAATACCAACCAATTCATAACACCAACCTGAAAAGAAAGGCCATCTTGAGGACCCCAAACTGAGGCACCATATCCCCAAGAAGGCAAAATTAATTGCCTAAGAAAAGGAAAATGATCATACAAGGGAAATGGTGTTTTAGAAGAAAGAAGTCTTTGTTCAATTATAGCAGGTAACCACCAATATGAAGTCAAACCAAGGCCCAAAAATAGGCTTATAGCAAAAGAAATAAGGCTAACTTTGACATCTTTTTTATTCATAAAAATAAATACAAAAAAGATCAAAAAAGGAAGGGTTAGGGCCCAAAAATAATTGTGGGAAAGAATTAAAAGTGCCAAAATACAGGCTAATATAACTACAAAATTCCAATGAAATTTTTTTAATAGTCTAAAAGTGGCCCAGAAAACAAAGGGGAGAAAAGACAAAGCTAACGCTTCCCCCATCGCCCCCCTTACATAAATCTGGACAGCCCTATATGGGGTATAAAGGAAAAGTATTGATCCTGCCATCGCTGCCCATGTATTAAAAAATTCCCTTAAAAAAAGATACATGCCGAAAACCGAAAGAAGAACACTGACTATAAAAATTAACTCGAAACTAAATTGTAAACTTTTTAAAACGGCAAAAAACAAAGCTCCTAAATAAAAAGGTAAAACATAATAAAAATTAAAAAGAGGATATCCATATCCAAAGCTAAAGTCAGGACCCCAGCGAGGCGGTATTTGACCAGATGAAGTTGCTCGGAACATCTCATAAATATCTGCTAAGTGGTGAAGGTCAGAAGACTCGTAGAAGCCCGGAAGGATTAAAAAGTAGATTGCCGGAATTGAAAGAAGGAAAATAGAAATAAAGAACTTATGTCTTTTAAGGTCAATCATCTTTATAAAGTTTACTCCTTTCCCTTAATTTCAAAAGGCTTAGAGAAAATAGAAACACGGCAGAAAAAAGAGAAATTCCATTGGCATAACTTCTTATTGGCGTGTTGGTAAAACGACCTCTAACGCTATGCTTCCCCAGAGGAACCTTGACTTTGATTACTCCATGTGCACCGTGAATTTCTAAAGGAACTTCATTTGAATCTAGAATTACAATCCAACCAGGAAAGTACATAACTGGAACAACCACCTCACCTTCGTTATACATTTCTATCTCAAAACTGAAACGATTAGAACCTTTTGAAAAACCCCAAACATGACCATCGCCTTCAATGATATTGGGACTTTCCGGTGCGGGTGCAGGTGGTACTACTTCCGCAGTTTTCGGAAGATAATCAACAATCGCGGCTTTTTGCTGGAGTTCAAAAGCAAGACCTGTCAGTTTATCCTCATCTTTCACCAAGCGCGAGAAATGTATGGGTTTAAAATAAGAAATATTCAAAAGAAAGGTAAGAATTACCAATATAAGCGCAACTAGAGTTCTTCCTCTATACTTAATCCAAACAAGAAAGCCTCCCAAAAAAGAAAGTGAAAAAATGACAAGAGCCAAAAAACGCCAAGGGAATTGAACAAATGCCATTAAAGGGACTTTCTCCCAAATAAACACAGATCTTGGGTGTGTAAGAAAACTAGTCAAAAGGAAAAGAAAAATAAGCGAAAAAATCAAAAGGGGTTCTAAAAATCTTTTTTTTCTTAAAAAAAACCATATGGAAAAAATAAAGGCGGGTGCTACAATCCACCAGTGTGGCCAGCCAATTTGAAAAGAAATGTCGTCTTCAGGTCCCCAAATTGATGGGCCGTCACCCCACTTTCTTTCAAAAAAGAGCTGATTAAGTGAGACAAAATGGGCGTGATAATCAGAATAATCCTTTTTAAGGTTATCAATTTGCACAAACCTTGTCTCATAAATTGCAGGTATAATAAAAAACGCGGATAAGCCCAAACCTAAAATTCCATAAAATCCAACATAAAGAAAACTTTTTAATTTTCTTTCTCGCAATAACCAAAAAAGGCCCCATCCTAATGAAGGAAGAAAGTAAATTAAGGTAGAAACATTATGTGTCGTAAGAAGAAGAAATAAATTCAATGCCAAAAAACACCCATTCAAAAAGTTCGGGTTTCTAACTAGTTTGTATATAGAAAGCCACAACCACGGCAGAATTGCTATCGCCCAACTCTCAGCTAGCGCACCCCTGACAAAGACATCTAAAGCATGATATGGCGCATAAATATACAAAACCGAGGAAACAAAACCACCCAGACGACCCCAAAACTCCCTTGCAAGAAGATACATCCCAAGGCCGGAAAATAGAATTGAAAGGAAAAAGGTAAATTTGACCGTAGCGATGATAGAAAGAAAAGTTAATATCCTAATTAAAACGCCAAAATAATAAGGAAAAGCGCTATAAAAATTAAACATCGCCTGCCCATATCCATAAGCCATATCAGGCGACCATCTGCAAGGGATCTGCCCATCTCTCAAACACTTCTCCATTTCAAATATCCTCATAACCTGAAGGTCATCATGCATGTTGTAATAACCCGGTCCGAATAAATACCATCCAGCCGGTATACTTGCGATTAAGATCAATAAAAATTCCTTAAGTTTCATAGGTTTTTTTCAACTTCCTTAAAAAAATGGGAATCATCATCACGGCTCCAAAGCTTAAAAGATTTGAAAATCTCCGAATTTTTGTATCGTCTATTTTAACCATAAGCTCATGCTTACCAAAAGGAATCTCAACACTTACAAGTCCATTCTCATTCGGTCTACTAAAGTTCCATTCGTCAGAATCCAACTTTACCGTAAAATCTGGAAAATAATACATAGGCAATAGCACTTTTGAGCTATCACTTCTTACCATAAGGTTCCACCTTATCCAATTGCTTCCCTTATCCACTTTAAGAATTTCAACACTTCCCTTTAACACCAAAGGTTCACTACTTGCCGGAGTGTCTGGAACTTTTTCAACATAAATTGGTAGATAGTCGTATATGCTTATTGTTTGTTGTTTTAACCACTCATCACCAGAAAACTTCTCCTTGTCGGAAATATTAAGAATTTCCCTCGGTCTAAAAAAGCTTGAATAGAAGATTAAAATTAATATTGAAATTGGTAAAAACATTACCATAAAAAATTTCTTCCCCTCCTTAAACCAACTACCACATGCTGCGGCTGATAATGAAAAGCAAAATCCTGCGGGTCCTAAAAATCTCCAGGGAAATTGGACAAAAGAAAGATAAGATATCTTTTCCCATAAAATTGCTGAGCGTGGATGAACCATAAAAAGAAAAGCCCAGCCTAAAAGGATAAAAAAAACAATCTCAATAAACCCCGCTCTTTTTTTAATAAGGAAAAAAAATAAAGGAATTAAAGGCAGAAACCAGTACCAAAATCCGACTGAAAGCAATATTTCATCATATTGGCCAGGTTCTGAAACACCATAGCCCCAATAATTCGAAAACAGGAGTTGTTTTATCCCAACAAAGTGGTTGAAAAAACTAAAGTACCCACTTCGTATTGTCTCTAAATGCACAAGGTCTTTCTCAAACCATGATGGAAAGATAAAGAAGGCTGACAAACCCACTGCCCACAAGAATCCCAATAATAACCTAATTCCAATAATTTTTAAATTCTCAATCTTGCTACCTCTTAAACGAAAAAAAAGAAAAAAAATCCATAAAAAAACTACCGGGAGAAAAATAAATGCGCTAATATTGTGAGAAGTAAAAAGAAAAAAGAGGAAAATTGCAAATGATAAGATATATATCTTTTGTCTTGATTCAATTAACTTTTTAGCACTCCAAAGTACGAGGGGGAAAAAAGCTAAACCCCAAAGCTCAGCCAAGGAACCTCGAACATAGATATTGACAGCCTTATATGGTAAATAAGCATAAAGAAGAGAGGCTAAAATTCCGGAATAACCTCCCCACAAAGAGTTAGCTAACAAATACATACCCAAAATACCAATGAGGGAGCCTAAGGCAAATCCGATTTTGATGCTATCCAAAAATCCAAAACCTATTAGATGAAAAATTTCCATGATGTAATAAGGTAATGGTGAATAATAATTAAACTGAGGATAACCGTATCCGTATCCCATATCGGGAACCCATCTACAAGGAAACTGTCCATCTTTCAGACATTTATCAATTCCTAAAAGTCGCATTACCTGCACATCGTCATGTATTGGAAAAAATCCTGGTTTTGTTAGGGGTTTTAAGGAAATAAAAACCAAGAAAAGTAGTATCACAAGAAAGCCAATTTTTTCTTTATTCTCAATTATTCGCATATATTCCCAAAAGATCATTTAACTTTATCATCAATAAATCCTTGGGTGTCCCAAAAACGACATCCTTAAATTTTACACGCGTATCTTTCCTATTCTCCCACTCTACCGGAACTTCCTTGATCCTAAACCCAAATTTCTTTGCCAAAAACATTATCTCGTCATCATAAGCCCAGCGGTCGATGATGGCTTTTGTAAATATTTTGAGTGCTGCATTCCTGGTAAATCCCTTAAAACCACATGTAAAATCTGAGATATTCACTCCGGTCACAACTCTCGAAAGAAAGGTATGTATCCTGCCCAAATTCTCTCGTAACCAAGGCTGATGGACTACTATTTTCGCACCCTCAGCACGGCGGGAAGCTATTACTATTTCTTCTTTCTTGAATTCATCCAAAAATTTATCAATATTTGTTAAGGGAACTGACAAATCAGCATCCATAAAAATTATAAATTCTCCTTTTGAGACTAAAACACCTTCTCTTATCGCCGCTCCTTTACCCTTATTTTTAACAAAAGATAAAACTCTTACCTTTTTTTTAGAAAAACCCTTAGCTATTTTGGCCGTATTGTCAGTACTTCCATCATCAACTACTAAAACTTCCCAAGAATAATTTTTCTTAGCAAGAAATTTTATAACCTTAGATAAGGTATCTTTAATAATTTTTTCCTCATTGTATGCTGGGATTATTAAGGAAAGAAGAATTTTCTTGTTCATCAAGGATTATTTTATTTTTTAATATCTTTCAATTCAAACAAATAAAGAACCTCTTGTGGACCAAGCAAATTATACTCTCGGGTTCCCTCGCTCCTGAGAGCTTTTGGATAAGACGAGATAAGGTTAAGATTTAAATCCCTAAAATCGGCTTTTAAGCGAGACTTGTTAATGACCAAAAATGTTCTATTTCCGGATTTTTCTGACTCCACGAGACTTAATGGTATTTCTTTCAGATCCAGCCCCACACCAACGACAGTGATTTCAGGCAAATCTTCCAAATACATCTTAAGTCCGTCGGGCAAGACGCCAAAATATCCTTCAGTACCAACTACTATTTTTTGATTTGGGTTTTCTTCTTGGATTTCACGCAAAAAATCTGCTACTTCCTTGATACCATAACCTGAACTCCATTCCTCCAAGTAGCCACTACGTTCACTTCTTGGGAGTGGGGCTTTTTGGACATTACTTAGTAAAAGAAAATCCATCCAGAAAGCATGAGCAATGAACGCTACAAAAAGAAAGATTTCGAGGTAGAAAGTGGGTGCTTTTTTTTCTTTAGTCTCACTGAAAAATAACGATGCGAGTATAAAAATAAAAGGAAGAGTATAGAGAATATACCTTGCAGTAAAAACTTTCGCATACATGGCATTAACAAAAAGTGGGAAAAAAGCAAAGATAAACATTACTAAAGTCTCTTTCTTAAAACTATTAAATCCTCTAATTACTCCAATAATAAGCATAAAAATCAAGAAAGAAGGACCCAAAAACCACAACCACTGAACAATCTCGTTAATATGAAAAATAAAAGGATCTTTCGGGTTCTCCCAGATGTGACTTAAAGGGAACACATAATCTTTATTCCTTATTGCAATCATGTGGAAATTAGGACCTAGCCTTAAAATATTGTAAAGACCAAACGCTATTAAATATGTAAAGGTAAATAGAAAAACAAAAACGCTTAGCTTGTTAAAACTTTTCTTTACATTTTTTGGCCAATCGCTAAGAATTAATGTCGAAGGCAAAAGTAAAGCAAAAAAAATTCCAGGGGATTTAGTTAGCAAGGCACCTCCTAAAAAAAATCCTGATAACATTGCACAATCAAGCCTTACCTTTTTAACCGCTAGAATCGCAAAAATAACACTAAGAATCCCAAACATAGTCAGCATAGAGTCTACCAACGCTAAACGGTCAAAAAATAAAGCAAATGGAGATAAAGCATACATACTACTTGCAATCAGTGCTTTATTCGTGGATCTAAAAAGAATAAAGGTTAATATAAATACTGAAGCCAAGGATACTAAACCAGTTAAGACAGAAAGAGTTCTTCCAGCCACAAGAGGATCGGAAAAAACCTTGAAAAGAGGAATCATTGACCACATAAAAAGGGGCTGTTTACCATCCGAAAGAGGCAAGAAACGGAGAGTTGGCTCATTTTTCATTATTTGTGCCCAACGAATATAAATAGCCTCGTCATTAAAAACAGGCAAAATTGTCAGATTTTTGACCCTTAAAAAGAAAGCCAAAACCAAAATTCCAAATCCCAGAATAAAAGTTTTTAGATGCCTTTTCCAAAATTCATTAAACATGACCTGGCTTTGTTTCAATTACCAAAAAATTTTTATATGTAGCCTAAAATCAACCCTTAAGAACATTGTCATAAACGCCCTTAATTTCATTCAACTTAACTCTTACAATTTGGTTCAGCATATCTAAGGACTCCCTTAAATATCTTTTAAAAGAAGCACCTTTAGTTTTACTTATATCAACATCCTCCCATTTAACAGGCACTTCCTCAATCTCATAACCCATTTTTTTTATAATATGCAAAAGTTCAACATCATAGGAAGTAACCTTCCAACCCTTCGCTTCCTCTTTTCTTCTGAAAAATTCAAGTCTAGAAAATCCTTTCTTCACTACTTCCTTTCTAAAGAGTTTAAATCCACACTGTGTATCATAGATTTCAGGAAGCAAAATGAGTCGACGAAATGTTGTAAAAACTATAGAGCCTAATTTCCTATAAAATGGATAATTTTTTCTGACCAATCCCCTTGAACCGATGACTGCTCCAACATTATTTCCTATGAAAGGAAGGAGTTTGTCTAGCTCATTGATGGGGGTAGATTGGTCCATATCACTAAATAAAATAAATCTTCCCTTTGCTTCATTTATACCATAAAAAAGTGCCCAAGGTTTTCCTCCATGAGGATTTTCTAAAAGCCTAAAGTTATTCAAATTTTTAATTTTACTCTTAATAATCTCTCGGCTTTTATCGTTTGACCCATCATCAGAAATTATTACCTCCCAACCAAAATCTTTTGTTTTCAAAAACTTATACACATCTTCAAGAACCCCTCTTTCAAGATTTTCACTCTCGTTATAGCAAGGAATTATCACGGATAAAAATATATCTTTCATTTCTAATCTGTAAATCCAAACATGGGATCGGTTAAGTTTGCATTTTCACCCAAACAACTTTTTTCAACCTGCTCTTGAGTATACTTCCTATAATCTGGATAAATAAGCCCAAGAGCACCAAAAGTCCTATGAACTGGAAAAAGTTTATCGTTTAAGGGGTATACTATAGTGTAAACGGGACTTCCAGATTTAGGTTGGTTTACATGCAAATTTTCAAGCCAAAAAAGATACCTATAACCTAAATTATATCCCGGATCCGTGATATAAGATATCGCAATACAGGGATATTTTTTCTCCAACGCATCTTTTTTAATCTCACTCACCAAAGCTTTCCGATATTTGTAACCGTTTAATGCACCCTGGTAAGAAAGAGATCTATTTAAATTGACAATACCAAAAAATAAAAGGATTACAAAAGCAAAAATCTTAAACCTATCTTCTTTAATAAGATCAAAAATAGTAAGAGATAAAATTGCAATCCAAACAATTAGAACCTCATTAAGATAATACTCCGAAACAATCTTTGAATATAAAGAAAAAAAGATCAGGGGAAACAGAACCCAGAAAAACATTAATACTGAGAGTCTAGAATTTAGAGTGCCTTTATAAGTAAGATAGATAAAAGAAATTAAATATACCAAAAAGATCCAAAAAACATAACGTCTATCCGGCTGAAAAAAAATAGAGACAGCTCCGGAAGATATGATAAAAACCACCTTTTCAAACTGACCTATTCTTGTAAGAGTTGTTCCTTGATTTAATGTGAAAGCCTTAATCAAGGATTTTGATTGAATAAATCCATGTCTAATCTCAAAGACAACTAATGGCGCAAGGATAATAAGAAAGATAACCAAGGCAAAAATTAGATATCTCCAATTTATTTTTCTTTTTTCAGAAAGCAAAAAGGCAATCAATGCAATCGGGAGCAAAAGAACTAAAGAAGCATTGATGTTCCAAATAAGTCCCGCAAGTATTCCAACTAGCAAAAACCCCTTTTGGTTTCCACGCAGAAGTAAAAAGGTCGCATAAAAAAACCAAACCGACCAGAGTAGCATTGGAGAAGTAGGTACAACAGATCTATCATTGAAAACAAGAGGAAAGGATACTGAATAAACAAAAGACGCCACCAAACCAACTGTCTTATTAAAAACTTCTTTAAAAACAAAATAAAAACTTCCAATAGTTAGAATCCCTAATAAAAGTGCGAGATAAGATCCTGCAATTGGATCCATATTCAAAACTAAGTAGAAAGGGATTAATAGATAATAGTACAGAGGACCTATAAAAATTCCCTGTGTTGAGGTTTCTTGTCCAACCAAACGCAAGTGCTTATTTACGACGATATCCTTAATGATCCATCCCTGCAAATCTTGATCATGGGCATAATCCAATCTTTCAACCAAAGAGTAAGATCTCAAAAAAACTCCCAGTGCAATAATAATTAGAAAAAGATAATTTTTTCTAAAAAATGAAAACATTTATATCCTTTGCCTTTTTTCTAAGGTTATACCTCCAAATTTCTTTTGTTCAACAATAAAAGTCTTACCCTCAAATCTAGAAAGCCAATTTTTTAATCTTTCAGGGTGCGGGGGATCTGCCTCATAAAGGGTATAAAGAATTGGCACCTCTTCTTTAACTAAAATACACTCTTTGTTCTTGCAAAATTTTTGCATACGCCATAAAAAAAGGTAATCATAAGCATAAGGGATAACTGGAGGAACATAAACCTCAAGATTGAATTCTTTGCCTTTGGCATCGTTTAAAACCCAGTCTACAGCCTGCAGTTCATTACCTAAGGTTATATGGGTAGGACCATCAACCCCAGCTGAAAGATAGTTTCTAATAAGGCCTAAATGAAGATCAAAAAAAAATATGAAAAAGATAAAGATGATAATCTTTCCAACCCAACTTTTACCTAAAAATCCCAAACCCATAGAGAACAATAAAATCATTGGCAAATAATAACCCGTCATATAATAATCGTAAATATTGCCATAATTCCCCTGAAAAAAGGTGAATCCGACTATTGCAACGCCAATAAATATAAGTAAAAGCATGATTTCATCTTTCTTTTTCCTAAAAGCGAGAATAAGTCCAACTAAAGATGACAGATAAAAAAGATCCGAATATTTAACATGACCGGGAAAAATCTTTGGACTAAATACAGACCAAAAGTAATCTCTCTTTTTTTCTAAATTCGACGTGGAAAAGGGATTGCGAAAACTTTTTTCTTCACTTATTACCCTTTTGAAACTTTTAAACAGGATATTTTCGTGACGAAAATTAAATAGAATCTGGGGTATAAGGGTTGCAAAAAAAACCAAGAAAGTGGCAGCCAGAATTTTAGGTTTCGGTAAGACTCTCAACCTTCTTATTATCAATAAATAAAAAAAGAAGACAAAAATCATCGGAATATAAAAAATTGCACTCGCGGCCTCAAACTGTAGTGACATACCAATAAGAAGGGCTATCGCGATCCATAACAAATTTAAATATTTAGTTTGTACTTTTTCTTTCTTAAAATTAACCATCTTCCACATCAAAAGTAAGATAGCGACGCTAGTTAAAAGAATTGGTGTGGGATTTGCTAGCCATCTTCCAGCTAATACCATGTAATACGAAAAACTTGAAATAAGCAGTGCTATAAAACCAGTCAAAAAGCTCTGCATTTTCCAGCCTAGGTAAAAAAGGACTGCATTCGCCAAAACTGAAATAAGTGCAAGAAAATAAGATGGGTAGGTGGGGTCACCGCGCCCAATTAGATAAAATGGCATTATCAGAAAATAATAAAGCGGTCCTAAAAAAATCCCTTCTAAACCGGTGACTGGACCGACTAAAAACGGTTTTCCTTCATAAAGGAATTTCCAAATTACAAGGGCGTCTCTTCCCTGATCATAATAAAAACCCAAAAGATCGCCTACCCTATACACTCTTATAAAAAGGCTAAGAAAGAGTACAAATCCAACCAAAAAAAGGGCGAGTAATACTTTCCAATCTTTAATAGAAATTTTTGACAAACCTTTTAGCATAAAAAAGTTTAACTAGGTATCCTACATTTAGGATTATTAAATTTTAACATGAGCTGCCTAAAAAGGAGTAAAATTTAAAGACTTCTGACATGTTTTTTCACGATATGAAGAATTTTTCTCAACGCCTTATTGAAAGGTAAACCCTCAAGCTTTGCTCCTGATGCATATATATGTCCTCCTCCACCTAACTTCTTTGCCAATAAAGAAGTATCAAATCCTGTTCTTGAACGAAATGAAATCCAAACTTTTCTTTGTTCCTCTTCCACTATAACAATTCCAAAATCCGTGCCCTCAACCTCCTGAAAAAAAAGACTCGCAGAAGACTCTCGCGCATTTACAGGAGGATTTAACCTTTTATATATTTTATGAGGGATAGCAGACCAAACAAACCTTTCAGGCTTTTCTATCTTCATATTCTTCAAAACCACAGAATAAAACTTAAATAAATTAAAAGGCTCGGAACGGAAAAGACGAAAAACTATCAAATCTTTATCTGCACCTATGTCAATAAGATTAGCTGCTATTCTTAAGGCTTTTTGATTTGCACCGGGATACCTAAAAACACCGGTATCACCCAGGATTCCGCACAATAAACAATCTGCTATAAATTTGTTTAATTCCACACCCCAATCTTCAAAAATTAAATAAAGAAGTTCTGCGTTTGAGGTTAACTTAGGATCGACAATATTTAAATCTCCAAAACTTTCATTGGTATCATGATGATCTATGACTATCGTTTCTATATCCGGTTTTTTGAAATCTTTCAGGCCAGAAACAATATCCCAACTTGATGAATCCATGACAATAAAAAGGTCGAATTCTGAAAAATTAAATGACGAGAAATCCACACCATCTTGAATCTTTTCGAAATTTTTTAAAAAATTCAATACTTTAGGTAAATTTTTACTTGGACATAAAATCGAAACATCCTTACCCATCCCTTCCAAAACATCATACATAGACAATGCACAACCAATTGAGTCAGGATCAGGGTTGCGATGACAGTTTAATAAAATCTTTTGAGATTTCTTTATCCTCTCAAGTACTTCCTGTGAAAGTAAGTAATTCATAAGCAGTAAAAATAAGCTCACTACTTAAAATTTATAAAAGGATCAACTGACACTTTTACTACAACAAAAATATCTTAAATAAGCAATCTTATCGTAAGTGAGTTAATCTATAAAGAATAACACCTGAAACCTCCCACATCTGGTCTACCCTACTCCAACCAAAGTTTGCGATTTCTGCTTTAGAACTATGAACCGGATCACAACTTTCTTTTGGTAATTCACAAACAACAAAGAGGTTCTCAGTAATCGTATCTGAGGCTCTTTGAGGATCAATCTCCACCATTGGCGCCTTGAATTTTTCTAAAAAATACTGATAGGCACCTTCGTAATTTCTTTCAGCAATTACTGCAAAATTAAATCTTTCTCCATTTGACTCTTTCAAAATTTTCTTTGCCACCTCTTCAGTCCTTTGCAACTGCCGGTTAGGTGCGTATTTTAGGGGATTCTTTTGGAAATTGACAAAGGTTAGAAGAAGAAAAGCAGCCAATAGCCAAAAATATACGAAAATTCTTAAAAGAATAAATTTCTTAGCGAAAAAGTCTGAAACAGTTTGTAATAGCCCTCCAATAAATAAAAATGGTGCAGGATAAATGAACCCATAATAATGGTCATAAATCTCCTGTTTATAAAGAGCAAGACCTTCTAAACCAATCCACATCCAAACTAGGAGTAGAAAATATGTTCGGAATTTTTGATCTAGAGTCCTCTTTTTCCTAAATTTGTAAATTAATAGAAAAAATATCGCAAAAGATAAAACGATAAATAGGTAGCCCAAGGGTTTACCAACAGTCTCGTTCATACCGCCAACTACCCGAGTCAACATCTTAGACAAAACCTGAGGTAATTCGGGAAATCCTGTCCAAGGACGCGCTGATATCGTAAGCTCACGTTCAGTAAAAAAACGCTTCATCGAGCTAAAGTTTCTCCAGTCGTGTCTAGCATCAAATATCACCAGTGGGCTCATTAAAACAATAAAAATTAAAGATCCCCAGAATAAGTTTTTGAAAAAAAATCTAATTCTATCATGGGCAGAATTTTGCTTTGATTTTGAAAATCCAAAATATTTTTTATAAATTAATTGAGTAAAAACAATGAAGATAAAAAGAGAAATTGTCGGAAAAAGAAGCAAGCCCAAATAATGAGATTGAAGGACAAAAGCATAAGAAATCCCAAGGATAATTAGCCATTGATATTCCTTTTTATCCCAAATCTTAAAGAGTGCATAAATGCATAAAAGGGCAAAAAAAGGCATAATGTTGGGATTCCAAGAAGACCGCGAGTAAATGATCACAACTGGTGAAATAGCATATAAGAAACTTGAAGAAAAAGCGGCAATACTTCCTAAGTATTCTCTTGCAATCCACCAAACCAAAAAAATCGTTGCCACACCAATCAAGGCAACCATCACAGCCGGGCCAACCGGGGAAAAATTCGCCAGAAGCAAAAATGGAGCCATCAGATAATAATAAAGGGGACCTAAATACATATCACCAATAGATGTCCTCGGTCCAATAAGAATCGGATCAAAATTTACGAGGAGTCTTCTTACCACTAGGGCATCCCTTCCCTCATCACCAAGAAAGGTCATATACTCATCAATACGGTATAGCCTTAAAAATGCGCCTAAAATAAGAATTAAAGACAACAAGATTGCCTCTAGCCTATTATTCTTTGCCCATTCCTCAACCTTTTTTTTGTAATAAAAAATTTGAAAAATACAAGTTGATATCATTTGAGATTCCACCAAAGTTTTAAAAGATCTCTAATACTTCTTACGACTACCTTAAAATCCGCACCCGTTTGGTGCCCAAATTTCCTAGGAAAGTGTCTCACCTCAACTTCAGCGAACTTGAAACCTTTTCTTTGAGCCTTAACCAACATCTCAATTTGAGTCACCTTTTCCTCGCCAATCAAAGGAAGAACACTTTGATAAACCTGCTTTCTAATCATCTTAAATCCGCAAGAATAGTCACGTACCTTTAAACCAAAAAGGATCCTAGGTAACATTTTCGACCAGACAAATGTAAAAAGTCTACGAATAAAAGGGTCTGCACGCTTTACCCTAACACCCAAGACCAAATCCGCATTTTTCTTCTTTTGTTCCTCAATAAATTTTTTTATATCAGAAAAATCAAATTGTCGATCTGAATCAGTAAATGCTATCCAATTAAATCTTGCAGCCTCAAAACCTGATTTCAAAGCACTTCCGTAACCCCTGTTCGGAAAATGATGGATTACCCTAATTTTCTCTTTATACTTTCTACTTAACTGGTCTGCTATTTTACCCGTTCTGTCGCTAGAACCATCATCTACTACAATAATTTCCCATTTTTCCGCAATTTTCTCCAAGATTCGTTTTGCAGATAGGACAGTCTCTTCTATATTTTTTTCTTCATTATAAGCGGGAAAAAACACAGATATTTGCTTAATCAATTTCTGCATACTTCAAACTTCTATAAGCAAAGTTAATTAAAAATAATTAATTTTGATATAAACAAAAATACTTTCAAAAATGAATATCAATTCAAAAAATGAAATTGATAGAATTCTAGCATTACCTATATCTTACTTTATAAATTCATCTAAAGACAAAATCCTCTAAATTTTATAGTATTTACTTGCTAGTTTAAATTAAAAACGATATTATTTTGGAAAATGCACAAGGTTAGAAAAATTCTATTTATCATATTAGTTTCGCTTTTACCAACGATACTTTTATGGGTTCCATTTTTCCTGCGATTAGAAAAGTTCTGGGGAATTCCGCTTTCAAAAAATGGAATGGCAACGATTGTAGCAAATTACGATGGTCCCTTGTTTTTGGTAGTTGCAAAAACCCTCTATGATAAAGAACTAATAATGGCAAATTTCCCCTTTAATTTGCCGGCAGAATATTATCCGGCTCACTTTCCCCTTTTCCCTTTACTTATAAGGCTTTTTTCCCCGCTTGTTGGGTACCCTTATTCAATGCTTGCCGTAACCGTCTTCTCATCAATATTGGCAATCTACTTTTTCCAGAAGCTAATCAGTGATTACATAGATAAACACAGCCTCACCTGGGCCACATTTGTATTTGCAATATTTCCGGCTCGTTGGCTCATAGTCCGTTCAGTAGGAAGTGCAGAACCTCTTTTTTTGGCAACTACAATCGCCTCTATCTACTACTTTAATAAAAAAAACTACCTTCTGGCTGGCATATTTGGCGCCTTAAGTACCATCACTAAATCTCCCGGAATTCTTCTCTTTTTTGCTTTTCTTTTTTCGTATCTTTTCACAAAGTTTAAGAATATCACTCACTCTCCCCACGAAAAATTAAAAGTTTTTGAAATAAAAGAATTTCTTCCAATCCTTCTTATACCCTTATCATTATTAGGAGTTTTTTATTTCTACAAATTAAGAGTTAATGATTTTTTTGCCTATTTTCACTCAGGCGATAATATCCACCTTTTTTTCCCACCTTTTAAAATTTTTGACTATTCACAAACCTGGGTTGGAACTTTTTGGCTTGAGGAAATAATTCTTATATACCTTTTTAATCTTGCGGGATTAATCAGATTAATCAAACAAAAACAATATACATTCGCTTTCTTTACCGCGATATTTTTTATCTCAACTATTTTTGTCTCCCACAGAGACTTACTTCGCTATTCATTGCCAATGATCCCATTTTTATACATTGCCTTTTCAGAGATAATCGTAAAAAGGGAGTTCAAAATCATAATTCTTTTTCTATTAATTCCTATCTACCTTTTTTCCTTGGCTTTTATTTCCCAGAATGTCATGCCCATTCCCGATTGGTCCCCACTTTTATAAGGCAGAATTTGAGAGTTTTTGATAAAATCTTTCTTTTATTCTAGATATTAAAGATTATGGAAATTCCCAGGCATTGGAGATTAACAGAAAAAAGATACAATCTTATCGGAGAAAGTTGTAGCCAATGCGGTAAGACAATCTTCCCCCCTAGAGATGTTTGCCCTGAATGTAAAGAAGAAGTTAAAACACCGGCTGTGAGGTTAAGTGGGAAAGGTACGGTATATTCCTATACTTTTCTGAAAGAAGATCCACCTCAAGGATTCGAGGAACAAACACCATACTACCTTGCCCTAATAAAACTTGAGGAAGGACCAATGACTACTGCTCAATTGACAGACTTGGAAGGGGAGCCAAGAATAGGAATGCCTGTTGAGATGGTAACAAGAAAACTTAAGACAGACGGGGAAAAAGGTATAATCATCTACGGATACAAGTTTAGACCACCAATAAAACCTTAAGTCTCTAGATAAAAGATTCTGATAAATGATAATTGATTCTTGATCTTAGGTGGAAAGGTCTAAAGACTAAATTTTCCTGTTTACTTAACCTTGAAAATTTTAAATAACCTTCTGCAACCTCTGTAAGACCTTCTCTTAGAAATCTCATTTTCCCGGAAAGAATTTCATTTACTCCAACAAAGCGAAAGTTCTCCAATTTAAAGCTGCTAAAGTTTTTAATATGAGATAAGCCTTCTGGAAGAGGAAGATGGAATATCTCAACCCTTACATCAGCTATATCCAAAGACATAAAGTATTGCGAAGACTTAATTAAACTCCTTGGTATCTTTCTCTCAATAGCCTTTTGGCTAAATACTTCCTGTTGGAGAACCCTCATAATTGCATCCTCGTTTGTGTCCCTTTTCCTAGAAAAACATACAGGTATCGTAAGCGCACCAAAAGGCTTACCAAACTCCAACCTTGGAGTTGAAATATCGTTTGCTATCAAAATCTTGTTTTCATCTTTATAGGGAGTAATCACTAATCCGGTAGCAATTCTTCTAGTTATACCCTCTTTTATATAGGAAAGAACCCTATAAATAGTCACTAGCGATGTCTGGAAAGTATGTGGCATCTTTTTATAAAGTGCATCAATCCTTATATTTTCTTGACTAAATTTAGCAAGAAAATTCAGAAGTTCTCCCAAATTATTATTCGGGCCAGCTCTTTTTACTATTCCCCATTCATCCAAGATCCTTTGATATTGAGCATAAGATACAGGCAAATTTAACTCAGATTTTCGGAATACCTCATCAACAGAACCGTATTTTAGGTATTCCCTGACCAACATTTTTTGAAATTTTATTTCTCTTTTACTGGAAGAATGTTTAGAAAACATCTCAAGGGTTTTTCTTTGCCCAAGGCAATTTCCACGATCTCCAAATCACTGTATTATACATAAAATAATTATAGGGAAGAACAAGAAAAACAATAATGAACGGTAAGGCTAATTGTCGATATTCTACCCCAAAGACTAAATCCGAAATAGTTCCAAATACAACCTGAATTATTAATGCGCCGATTGAGGTCAAATTAAATTGAAAAAATTTATAAATTAATTTTTTTATACCAGTTATTCGTTCTTGTCTAAATGTCCAGATGTTGTTAAAAACAAAATTATTTATAATTGCTAGCTCAGTGGATAAACCCCAAGCTAGAGGTCCAATAAACTTCCACCTCGTAAAGAGAAAAAGACTCAAAGCATTGATCAAATATCCCACAAACCCAACAACTGCAAATTTAATAAACCTCGCTTTGTCTTTTATCCCTAAAATTATGGCGACCTTAAAAGTAGAAATCATTTCCTCAGGATTAAACTTAGATTTTTCTCTTACTCTTGGTGCAAATTCCAATGGAACTTCCAAAACTTTTTTGGCGAGTTTAACACTTCGATACAAAAGATCTACTTTGTAAGCAAACCTTTCCTTTTCCATTAAAGTGTCAAGATCAATTTGATCAAGAACGCCTTTTACCTTAGTTAACCTAAAACCAGTCGTCAAATCATGAAGACGAGGCTTCAGAAGAACCAACCTTATAAAAAGATTCCCCAAATAGCTTACAGCTTTGCGACTAAATTCCCACTCCTTTGGCACTGATCCACCTTTGATATAGCGTGAACCAATAATATAATCCGCTCCTGAAAGATATGCTTCAACCATAGGTCTCACGAATCTCGGCGGGTGCTGAAAATCTGCGTCCATCTCCATCACTGCATCGGCTTTTAATTCCCTCATCGCGTATTCCATCCCTCTTATGTACGCCCAACCCAAACCCCTTTTTTCACCATTAAGAAGATGAAGATTTTTATATTTTCGCATTGCCTCTTTGACAATATTACCGGTTCCATCAGGAGAATTATCATCTACAACAAGAAGATGCATATCGGCATTTTTTATTCTCGGGAATTCTACCTCGAAAAGTTCATGTATCATCCGTCCAATATTCTCCGCCTCGTTATAAGTAGGCATAATAATAACGATTCTTTCCATAACTTTTATGGTAGCAAACTCGGAAGTATCAATACAATAAGAGAAAAAAGTGTCTATAATTTCTTTATTTGAATTCTACTAAGCTTCTTCTTTACTACTTGCCTTTTTGAGTCTGTTCATTATTGCCAGACCCAAACCTTTTTTTGGAAAAGTTTCAGATAGGATAACATCCACATTCAGGAGGTCAAATTGCCTTAATACCCTAAATAAATTTCTTGCTATTTGTTCTAAATTGTTCTTAGAACCAACAACCAAGGTCACATCAGCATCTTTGAATTTACCTTTATTTTCACTAGTTATCAAAATTCCCACTCTTTTCCCCTCACCTTTGAACTTCTCAATCATTCGATCCATACCCCGCCTTACCAAAATAAGTCTTGCTCTAGGAGCATAATGTCTATATTTCATCCCAGGAGATCTTACCTCTCCTGCAAATTTTTCACCCAAAAGTGATGGGTGAAGTTCTACATTTTTTAAGACGCTTCTTATTTTCTCCAAACTTAAACCTCCAGGTCTTAATATTAATGGAGAGGTAGTAGTTAAATCCAAAACTGTGGATTCTAAACCAATTTTCGTAGGACCTCCATCTAAGATTAAATCTATTTTGTCATCAAAATCCTCCAATACATGTTGTGCAGTTGTCGGAGAAGGTCTACCAGATAAATTAGCTGATGGAGCAGCAATAGGTACACCTGAAGCTCTTATAAGCTCAAGGGCAATTTTATCTTTAGGCATCCTAATAGCCACAGTATCCAAGTTAGCAGTAGTCGCATTAGGAACAACTTTTGTTTTTTTTAAAATCAGCGTCAAAGGACCAGGCCAAAACTTTTTAACTAGGACAATAGCCTCGGAAGGGATATCTTTCGCTAGTTTAGAAAGATCTTCTAGATCAGAAATATGCACAATGAGAGGATTATCAAAATGCCTTCCTTTAACTTCAAATATCTTTCTTACTGCTTTTCTATCCAAAGCATTGGCTCCCAGACCATAAACAGTCTCGGTAGGAAAGGCAACCAACCCTCCTTTTCTAATGATTTCTCCTGCTTTCTGGATTATCGAAATATCCGGATTTTTACTGTCTAACTTCACTATCATTTATTACTTGCAGCTTAAATTAGACACTGATAATCTTTCCTTAACACCCATCACAAAAATTTCTATTTATTTTAAGGATATTCTACTATATACATTAATGAAGATTAGTTTTTCTTCGAGTAATAGATTAAGTTTCTTGCCTTTCAACTTTTTAAAATAGAGTCTATAAAAATTTGGAACCCTCCAAATTTTAACTAGAAATTTACTCGTAGCGTATAGCCTCTATCGGGGGTAGCCGGGATGCACGTATAGCAGGAAAAACACCAAAAAAAATCCCGATTGCTGATGAAACACCCAGTGAGGCAAAGATAGCCAAGAGGTTCAAAGAAGCGGGGAAAAATCTTCGGATAACAAAAACAGCTAAAGATGCAAAAATTAGTCCTGCGATACCTCCAAAGACAGATAGAAGAACACTTTCAACAAGAAAATGCCTAAGAATATCTTTTTGAGTCGCACCAACTGCCCTTCTTATCCCAATCTCTTTAGTCCTCTCGGTAACCGTTGCATACATAATATTCATAATCCCAATTCCCCCAACAATCAAAGAAATCGACCCTATTGCCACTAGGACCGAATTTACGATTGTGAAAATCTGGTTTAGCGTCGAAAGGATTTCTGTTTGTTCGGTTACCGTAAAGTCGTCTTCATTGTATCTTTCAAGTAATATCTCTTTAGCCTTTTGTTTGATAACTCCGACATTTTCTTTCTTCGTAGTTCCCAAAAAGATGGTAAAAAATTTTTCATCAGGATTTAGAGTCCCAAAGGTTGTCCTGTAAGGTACAAATACTCCATTGTCTTGTTCCCTATCTCCGGTTTTTGCTGTTACGCCAACAACCCTAAAACGCTGAGTTCCCACCCGAATCACCTTACCAACTCCTTCTTCTGGCACACCAAACAACTTCTCTGCCAGACTAAAACCAACTACAGCTTTTTTAGCTCTTGCTGAAACATCTCCCCTTGTAAAAAACTCTCCTCTCAAAAGTTTTAAATTTAAAACACTAAAAGACTGCTCGTTCGTCCCCAAGATGTAACCCAATTTTTTATTCCCATTCGCCTCAATAAGGCTACTCTTCACAAACTGCGGAACAACATAGTCAGCTTCGCTTATCCTCAATAAACTGTTATAGTCTTTCTCATCAAAACTTGCTCCACCAGCGAATCCTGCCCCAAAATTTCTCAACCCACCCCCCTCCTCACCCGAGGATATATTTCCCGGAAAGATAATAATTAAATTTGCTCCCAATTTTTCAAACTGTTGTTCTAAATAATTCTTTAATCCTTCGCCTAGAGCAATAAGCAAAACAACAGACAAAACACCAATCATAATTCCAAGCGATGTCAACGCGGTTCTTACTTTATTCCTTTGGAAATCCGAAAAAGCAGTTTTGACAAGATGAATATAACCGTTAAAAATTTCCATTCCAAAATCTGAGAAAATTAGAAATAGCAAAAGATTTAAACTTTGATTAAAAATGACTAGAGATATTTCTGCACAATTTTGCCGTCTTTTATATAAATTTGTCTTTTAGTCCTTTTGGCAATCTCTCTTTCATGCGTTACCAATATGACGGTTACGCCGAATTCTTTATTTAAGGAACTTAGAATTTTTATTATTTCGTCCCCCGTCCTGCTATCTAGATTCCCTGTCGGCTCGTCTGCCAAAATTATCTTAGGATTCATTATTAATGCCCTTGCGATTGCTACCCTTTGCTGCTGGCCTCCTGAAATTTTATTTGGGAAAAAATCCTTCCTATCGTAGATCCCAAATATTCTTAAAAGCTCCTCTGCCCGCTCTCGAGGATTGAAGTCCAACCTTTCTTTAGAATATTTTACTGGTAATAAAACATTCTCCAATACAGTGAAGCGATTTATTAGATTAAACTGTTGGAATACGAAACCAATATACCTGTTTCTCATCCTCGAAAGTTCAGTGTCGCTTAGTTTCGAGGTGTCTTTCCCGTACAGAAAAATCTTTCCAGAAGTCGGATGCTCCAGAAGACCTATTAAATACATCAAAGTAGACTTACCTGAACCGGAAGCTCCTAAAATCCCTACATATTCTTTTTCTTTGATTTCTAGATTTACATCACAAACGGCTTTAACCTCTTCGTCGCCCAAAAAGTAGGATTTGCACACATTCTGAAGCTTAATCATAGGCAAAGTAGAATAAGATATATACCTCCATTTAGTTAAATAATAAAGCGTGAAAGGAAAATTCTTTAGTCGAAAACCACATCTCCTTCCTTGACTTCTCCCTTTATTTCTACCCTGTCTTCACCTTCAATGCCCACCTCGATATAAACCTTATTATCTTTTTTCCCAAGATTAATATATTTTCCATTTCTATCCGACTTCAAAAATTCAGGAGGCAAATATAGTACATCCGGCTTCTCAGAAATAATGAATCTAGCGTCACCGCTCATACCAATACGAATTTTTTGGATATCAACCGAACCCAAAAGTTTTACCTTAACTTCGTAAACTGTACCAACCTCCTGTGCTTTTGGGGTAAAGCTAATATAGGAAACCTCTCCGTCGATCTCTTCATTCGGAAAAGAGTCTAAAACTACTTTCACCTTCTGCCCAACTTTTAACCCAGTTACTTCCGTCTGGTCGGCACTTACTGAAAAGTAGATAGTTTTAGGATTAAAAATCTCAATTTGGGACTCAGTCAGACTAACATTTACTCCATTAAATGGATGGGTGATACTTGAAACTATTCCTTCAAAAGGAGCTTTTAGAACCAAATTTTGTAAATTGTGTTGCGCGATAACATAGGCTCTATAAGCCTTATCCCTATTTGTCTCTGCAATAGTTCTTATTTCCTTTTGCTCAAAACTTTCATCTTTTTCGTGCCCCTTAATCTCATCGTAGACTTTTTCTAAGGAAGCCTCGTAGCGTCTAAGGTCTGCTTCGGCTTGGAGGAGCGTCTGATATGCGTTGGTAGAATCCAAACGCGCAAGGATATCACCTTTTTTAACAAACTGTCCTTCGCTAACACTCACATAATTTAAGTTTCCAGACGACAGAAAACTCAAATTAGCATATTCCTCTGCCAGAATCTGCCCAGGAAGAACTATTTCTTGGACTACTGTTCCCCTTTTTATCTCTACGGTTTTTACTCTATTTTTCTCAGAGGAAAACCTTTTGTAGACTAAGAAACCTACTAATATTAGACCTACCGCTACAATTATGAAACTTTTTTTTCTTCGCAACAAATTTAATAACTTAGCCATATTTATAAAAACTTACCTTTTTTATTTAACACCGAGTTAATATTTTACACCGCATTAAGAGTCTTTGGAAGAAAAGCTTATTTATCGACTGGGGTAACTTAACATTTATTTTAATAACTCCACAATAAAACTCTATGGCAACGACTATTTTCTTAGAATAGATTGACAACCTACATCTTAATATTCAGCTATTCTCATAAGTTTCTTATTATTTAATTCCAACCACACAAGCAAACCTTCCTTGGTCAGCAAAACCCCTTTCCGAATCTAACCTGTGCGAAAAAAATCTCTCGTCAGTCATCGTATTTATCCCGCAATCGATAATATTCTTCTTAAAAACTCCGCTTTCTAAGATCTGCCACTTTGAGCAACCTACAAAGTCTACCATAAATCTTCCGTCAAGTGTCCTTTTCAAAAAAGGCTTCCACATCCTAGGATTTTCAAATTTAGGATCGTCTTTAATGTAAGTGTCAGCTCTAGCTGCGGGTCCAAAAGCAACTATTAAATCTTTCGGGTCGCAATTATATTTTTTCTTCATTCTTGATACCGCTTTCCTGGCTATTCCTAAATCTGTACCCCTAACTCCTGCATGAACTAACCCTAACGCTTTTTTTACAGGATCAAACAAAATTATTGGCAGACAATCAGCAATAGTTAAAAAAAGATACAACCTTCTCTTTTGAGTAATTAAGGCGTCACATTTTACTACCGAAATTGGATCCGACAGACTTTTTTTGAGATTTTTTCAGATACTTCCTTTACCCGGTCCTTGGTTCCACCCACATTGTAATTGTCCTTGAAATATCGATTTTTGCTTTCTGCAAAAAGATTTTTCTATTTTTGGTTACTACTTCAAAATCTTTTTCTTCACCCAAAATTATGTATGACATATTTCCGTCAGTCTTACAGGAAAACGCGTGAAATAATCCAGAAATTCTCAGGAGTGAGGGAATTTGGTACATAAAAGAATTATAATATAATATATCAATATGAGGATAGACATAATAACTCTTTTCCCAAAAATGTTCATAGGGCCCTTCCAGGAGTCAATTATCAAGAAAGCACAGCAAAAAGGATTGGTTGAAATAAACATTCATAACCTCCGCGATTGGGCAAAGGACAGACATAAAACCGTTGATGACCGGCCATTCGGAGGAGGAGTGGGAATGATATTAAGAGTCGATGTAATTGACCAAGCGTTTAAAGAACTAATAGGTAAAACTGGGAGATCGGATACAAAAATTATTCTTCTTGATCCCGCAGGTAAAAAATTTACTCAGACAATGGCTAAGAGACTTTCAAAAGAAAATCATCTTATTTTAATAGCAGGACATTACGAAGGCGTAGATTATAGGGTTCATAAATACATTGCTGACGAGGTTATATCAATAGGAGATTACATTCTAACAGGAGGTGAAATACCCGCAATGGTTTTGGTAGATGCTATTGTTCGTCTTATTCCTAATGTCTTGGAAAAAGAAGAGGCTACCAAACTTGAGTCCTTTTCAAAATTAAAGATTCAGGGATCTTCAATTACAACCCTTGAATTCCCCCAATATACCAGGCCTGCAATCTATCGTAATTGGAAGGTACCCAAAGTTTTACTCTCAGGAGACCATCAAAAAATAGAAAAATGGCGTAAAGATCAAGCATTGAAGAGAACCCAAAAAATAAGACCAAGTTTAATAAAAACTTTAGTTAAATAAGAAGTTACTTTACCTATTAATTCCTTAAGACTGTCTTGGATATAAAAAAGACTTACAAAAATTAAAAATTTTTAGGATTATCTCTTTAGAGCCAATATGAGGTTAAAAGAAAATACAAAAGCGCCTAACTTTAACCTACCTAACCAGAACGGAAGAATCGAAAAACTCTCAGACTACAAAGGAAAGTGGGTGCTGGTTTACTTTTACCCCAAAGACTTTACCCCAGGGTGCACAAAAGAAGCATGTTCTTTCAGGGATATTTTTCCTTTACTAAAAAATAGGCTTAAAATTTTAGGTATAAGCCCTAATAGTATCGAGAGCCATAAAAAATTCAGTGAAAGGTATCGCCTTCCATTCTCACTTCTTTCAGATTATAAAAAAGAGGTGATAAAAGTTTATGGGGCTGATGGTGTCATCTTCACTAAAAGATGTTCGTTTTTAATAAACCCCAAAGGAAAAATTCAGAAGATCTTTAACCATGTTAACCCTGCAACGCATGCAAACGAGATATTGAACTATCTCTCAAAACACGGATTTTAAAGTGGTCCAAAAATAAAAACCTCATCTTTACAAATTGAAAAAAATCTAGGTCAAAAGGCCTTACTTTAAGATATTTCTTGTCCTAAAAATCGGAGATTCCATTCTCTAAATATAAGACCAAAAAGGATCATCACTACTTACATTGAAACCATCGTCATGCTTCCCTAATTTCCAAATGCCTATCGATAAAACCTTTGGATGAATTTCTTTTTTCCCTTCATCTACAAGCATTAAACTTAAGATTAGCTTTCGTGCAAATGATAGAGAAAGATAATTTCTTACTTCACTGGGAATTCTCAACAAAAACCGATACGGAAAACCTGTTTCTTGGCAAACAAGAGGTATATTTTCATTGAAACTTTCTAATCGCTTAAGATTCGTTGAAAATGGATAGGCGTGTAGAGTATTCGCAGAAATTCCAGGAATTTTTTTAGAATCTACACTCCAAGGTTCTGCCAAACCCGTCAGTACGATAAGATCTGGATTCTCAACCCTGATCACTTCAACCACCTCTTGGTACCATTTAGTTAAAACATCTTTAGCCTCATTTTCGGGTAAACTCCAAAGTGCGGGATTTGCCTCATTAGCACAACTAACAATATTCACAGAAGTTCCTTTTAACTTTGAAACAACATCCTTTACGCGGAACTTGAAGGCATCTTTGAGATCTTCATCAACAAAAAATTTGAAATATCCAAGTTTATCTCTTGTCTTATTGTAGGGCGAAGTTGGTAAAGACACCGGAGTAGGATAACTAAAATTATTTATCAAAGAATTCCCGAGTGTAAAACAATCAAAAAGATCAACTTCAATCGCCAAACCTTTAGTGGTAGCTTTTTGACTAAGTTTTAAAACCCTTTCCAACACCTCACCCCGATACTCTCCTATTTTAGGCTCATAAGCATCGTCCAAAAAGACTCTCACCCTTGAAGCACCCAAAGATTTTGCTTTGTTTAAATAAAGATCTTGCTCTTCTTCATCATACAAATGAAGATACGGAGAATTTATCAATATACCCTTTAATTCCTCGGGGTAATCGCGAGGCTTCTTTATCTCAAATTTTCTGAGCAAAAATCTTCTCTTCCAATTTGAGGTAAAAGCCAAGATGTTTTTCCGGATTCAGAAACTTTTACTAGAGAATAAACACTAAAAATACTTGATAAAGCTATAAATTCCCTTCTCGAAAAAGATCTCAAGTTTTGATCCTTTCTATCTACAAACATAAGAATAATTATCTTATAATACAAGATCAACACTAATATTCAAATGAAAGAAAGTTTTTCCTATACAAAAATATTTGAAGATATACCCCACTTTATTACATCAAAGAATCCAAGACCCTTTAATCTCCCGGCAAATTTTGTGGTCTTACCTCTTGATTATGATCCTGAAACAAAAGCTTTGATAAAGCCAAAGGTGGGAATGATATTAACAGCAAAAAGAGTTAAAAGTGTAATCACTCAAGTCCTTTCTACTTTTGAAGAGACTCACCACAAAAGAAGAAAACTTTACTTCATAGCTAAAACGGAACCCCTTAAGGAAAAAATCCAAAGTTTAGAAGGTCGAGCTCAGAAAGAAATTTCATCTTACGAGGTAGATGAAGAGAAAAGTATAGAATTGGCGGCATTTTACCTTACAGAATCTGTACTATTAAACAAACCAGTTGAAAATATCATAAAAGAAAAATGTAAAGTATACGCAGAACAAGGCAATCTTGATAATAAAGACAGCCCATTCTCGCTTGCCAATATATTAAGGGCAGGAAAATTACTTAAAATAAGTTTTCCCCTAGAGGAAGTTCTTGGTTATTACGAGACAGGAGAACTTAAAAAGTGCGAAAAGCTAGAGAAAGAAATTATCCAAAAAACTAATGAGGGAATAAGACAGTATTTGATAGAAGAATTAAATGAAAGACGCGGAAGACTCTTAAATTTAACATCCCTTCTAAATGACCTAACTTACTATAAGCAGTTTCTTTAAAAGTTTATAATTAATTCTTACTCAAGATTTTTGGGCTATTTTTCTACAAATTTATCCTCTCAATTCAAAACCGATATTGGCAACTTGGTGTAAAATATTTTTTGAATGAAAGGAAAAATCCTCAATTTAACAATCTTTTCCCTAGCCTTTGCTTTAATTGAAGCAGCGGTTGTAGTCTATCTCCGCCAAATATTTCCTTTAGAGTCACTACAAGAAATTGACCCGAATAGGATAGAGATTTTCCTAAAAACACCTTTTATTGTTTTTTTTAAAAACCCTGAAAAAATTTTCGGAAACACCTGGATAATAAATTTAGAAAAACTTCGAGAGATTGCTACTTTAGTCGTAATCGCAAGTATTTCTCTAATTTCTGGGAAAAACAAACTCGAAAAGTTTATCCACTTTTTTTACATTTTTTCTCTCTGGGATCTTGGATACTACCTATTCTTAAAAATATTCTTAGATTGGCCAAAAAATATTTTCGATTTAGATATTTTTTTCCTTGTGCCATTTGGGTGGTTAGGGCCAGTCATCTTACCCTTAACATTTTTTAGTCTCACATTTCTAATATCATTACTTTTTCTGATGAAAACACCTAGACAATGATTCTTACTTTTACTGGCGATGTCATGCTCGGTAGGGCAGTTAATGATTACTTAATAACTTTAAAAGACAAAAGTGTTATATGGGGAAACATTTTACCTGATCTTATCAGTTCTGATCTTGTTTTTATAAACCTGGAGTGTGCATTAACTAGCGCGAAAGTAAAAGGAATAAAAGAATCTCCAGTATTCTTTTTTAGAAGTGAACCTCAAAATGTGGAGGCTTTAAAGGCCGCCAATGTCAGCTATTGTTGTTGTGCCAATAATCATATTTTGGATTTTGGCAAGGAAGGATTACTGGAAACTTTGAAGATCTTAGATCAAGCAAGGATAAAACACTCTGGCGCCGGAAATAAAAAAATAGATGCCAAAATGCCTGCAGATATTGAAATGCGAGGAATAAAGTTTAGAGTCTTTGCATTCAGCGACAATGAACCCGGATGGGAGGCAACACTTAACGGTCCTGGCATAAATTACATCCCGATAGACCAAAATGATAGAAGATTCAAAGATCTTTTAAAACATATATTAATATCTAAAAAAGAAGGATACTTCGTTATAGTTTCCGGCCATTGGGGACCAAATATGGTAAGAATACCCCCCAAACACCATGTGGAGTTTGCCCACGCTCTTATAGACGCAGGTGTTGATATATTCCATGGCCACTCGTCGCATGTCTTCCAGCGAGTAGAGATATACAATGGAGGTATCATCTTTTATGATTGTGGAGAAATGATTGATGACTACGCTGTCGATCCTATATTAAGAAATGACGAGTCTTTTTTATATCAAGTTGTTTTGGAAAACAAAAAAGCCATAAAAGTTGTCCTAAAACCCATCAGAATTCAAGTGACCTTTAGCAAAAATCATAAACTGGAAACAAAATTGATAAAGTTAAAAGGCAAAGAAGCTAAACTTGTCAATCAAAAGATGCTCGAACTAAGCAAAGATTATATTCCAAAAGTCCGTTTACACGACAATAAGATTATAATTGATGTTCTAATATAAATGAGAAAGAAAGAAAATTCAGATTACGCTCACCTAGTTCAAATATTGCCTCTCTGGCAACTTAATATAAAAGAGGTTATAGGAAGGAATTTAGAATTTCGGGGAAGAAGAGAAGTTAATAAACTTCTCAAAAAGGGATGGATCCTACTACATATATATACCCTAAAATACGAACAAGACGGAGTGTGGAGAGAAAGGCCAATGGCTATTCTTGGAAAGCCTTCGAAAAAGCTTGCAATAAGAAAACATGAATAAGACTAAAAATCTTGAAAAAAAGGTTGTCCTTAACTAAAACAATATCTTTTTTGGGCAAGTCCTTAACTTGGACTTCAGTTTTTTGATAACCATCCGCAAGGATAGATATTTTCTGCGCGGAAGGAACTAAAGGCAAAAGAAAATGCCCTTTTGAATCGCTAATGATTTTTTTTGAGAGAAAATTAACTTCAGCGTTTTTAACCGGAATACCAAATTGGTTAACTATGCGGCCTTCGTAAATCACTGGCTTAAAGTAATCTTTAACCACAAAACCCGCAGGTTTTAATCTACCATCTTTATAAAAAATCTCAGTAGACCCACCCTTATTCACCCAATAATTTAAACCTAAAAGGAAATCTTTGTAAGACAAAAGTTCAAGTGTCTCGCTTAGCCACTCGGCTTGTCTTCCTTCACTTATCTCGCCATGAATATCTGGAATCGGAACACCTATCTCTCCCAAAACTATCTTGGCATTTGTTTGAACATGAATCTCGTCAATATCATTAACTAATTTTTGGGGTGTATCAACATAATGATCTAAAACTACAACTTTTTCCAAAGAATTGAGAGTATCTTTATTCATTACCAATTTCGCCACATCTAGATTCATTGGATAGAAATTTGTTTTGACATCTTTCCCCAAACTTTCAAATGCTCTCTTTGCAACCTTATATTCTTCAATCAGAAATTTACGAAATTCCAACAATTGGTCAGCTCTAAAAGGGTCAAAGACGCGACCATTTTCGCACTCTGTACAAGAAGTGAAAATATCCCCATTTTCAAATAAATCTGGGTTTTTTAGGATAAATTCTTGAGTTTCTTCAATATGCTGCTCAGGCGTAATCCTTGGATAACCAAACCATCCTTCCCAGCCAGAAAAGTTTCCCCTAAACCAGATCTTTAGACCATACTTTCTTGCCATCACAACCCAGCGTTTTAAAAAAGGTAGAAATTCTTCATCGTAGGGAGTTCCCAGAACAACATGGGTTGCACCCAAAAAAGCAATTTGGGAAATTTGGTCCTCAATTTCTCTATCGAAACTTAAATCAGCCTTTTTTTCTCTTGCTAGATCCCGTGAAAATTTCATCGTATCTATGGACTGAATCTCCCAATATGTTGTATTTGCATAGACACTTTTTAGTAAAAAAGACATTCCCAAAAAAATCGCTAAAAGAGATAGCCAAATTTTTCTAAAGTTTTTTAGGAATATAAAAAACATCTTAAGGTTGTTAGAATTTTTAAGAAAAGGGTTCAGCATTTTCAAGTTTCTAGCTTAAAATACCACTTAACTAAAAACCTTCGGAATACTAATATTCTTTTTATCAAAATTATCCCTTAAATTATTTTCTTGACAAAACCGGTGTTGTCACAACCTCACTCCAATAATCTTTTTTTAGTTGATAGATGTCAGCAAAAGGATAATGCTCCACAAGTTCAAAATATTTAAACCCACTTGCATCATGCACTTCCTTGTAAGTTAAATCATTCATATCGTAAGTTCGCATAACTATCCATTTAACCCACCTGTTGGGATTCTCAACTGCAAGCTTCCAATAATCTCCGGTACCCTCATGAATAAAACGTTTCATCGGCAATCCAGAGGAAAAAATGATCGCATCATGACTTGCCGCAGAAATCAAAACAAAACCCGGTTCTTTGGATACATTTCCTCTAAGCCATGAGGATACTTCTTTTACATTTTTTTGACTTGCTCCATAAAGTGCATCATCAATTGTCACTGCGTCAAAACCCAAAAACGCAAAAAACAATGTAAAAAGAATTAAACCAATTAATATTGGTGAATATCTTCTTAGTCTATCCACGATAAAACCTATTCCTATACAAATTGCAGGTGCAGCCAACATCCCATACCTTACATTAAACCAAGTCTTCCCAACTACTTCTGGAAGGAACAAAACTGAATGTCCTAAATAAAGAGCAATAATGTTAAAAAGGATAGGGGCTAACAAGGCTAAGGTAGCAAGTCTCACACTTTTTTTCAAACTCTTGTCAAAGTACAAGATAAAAATACCACTAAAACCGATAAACACTGGTATTGTATAGAGGTTATAAAAGATTGCGTAAAAATATGTTTTCAAAGATGCTAAAAGATTACCCTTCGTCAGTAACTCCCCTGCTTTTTCTAAGCCCAACTGTTGTGCATAAGCAGAATAAGGGCCATAAACAAAATAAAGGGGATCTTTAAAAATTACCAGATTCCACAAAAACCACAAAAAGATGCCAAATCCAGCCAAAGTTAAAAAGAAAAATAGATATCCCTCTACCTCTTTTAACACCCTTTTTCTTAAACCAATAATCCCAATAAGAAAAGTACAAAAGACAAAAAGAAACCAACCATCATAACGCGTAAGTGTAGCTAACATTACCCAAAAAGCACTTTTTAGCAAGTCTAGCATTCTTTCCTTTCTCGCCCAGATTACAAGATAATAAACACTTAAAGTTTGAGTTGCTAAAAGTAGCATCTCGGTCATTGCCGTAGAAGTCAAATATAAAATATTTAGATTTGTGCTGAAAACCAAAACACCAAAAATCCTCCCAAAAATTCTTACCTTTAACTTTTCTAGGAATCTGTAAATAAAAATACCAGTTAAAATAAATGAGACTAGAGAAACTAGTGTACCCGAGGCTCCGGAATGCCAAAAAAAGTCATTCCAGATAGTTGGTAACATAAGGACATGGGGTAAGGGAAGCCAAACACTCCCAAGCTGTGCAGCACCTGTTTTTAGCCCTTCAACAACCCTTCTTGCAATATTTAAGTGTGATCGAGCATCATTGTAAGCAAGAGAGAGTCCATTATTGTAAAACAAGAAAGATGCAAAAAGGGACAGTACAAAAAGAAAGACAACAATCACCAAAGGCAAGATTTTTTCAATTTTTTTGAAAAAATTGAAAATTTTTCTCCTGTCTAAAATTAAAAAGAAAGTAAAATCTTTAACAAAAATTTCCATTTTTAAAAGCAGTACCTTACTTAAAAAGCTTTTCCTTACTAAAAAGTCTTAATTCTAGTTTTAGGTCATTCAAACCCTTGTTCTTTACCAAGACCAACTCAAAAACTGGAGATTTTGCCAAACGCGATATTTTAAAGAAATAGATTCCATAGGGTATCAAAATCAGGAAAGAGACCAAAAAATAATATTCCCATGGAGTAAGAAAATCCTTTAAATATTTTTCGTAAACAAAAGACTTCGTGCCCTTTTCGAATAGAAAATCTAGGTTTCGCTCAATAGTATACTTTTGCTCAATTCCTGACAACGCGGTAAGGCTCTCTGCTTCAACTTTGGGAGGATTAGCCTTGGAAGTTATTGCCCCTAGCAAATTGATAAAGATGGACACAACTGAAGCTAAAAAAAATACTCCCAGAAATAGTTTGTCCCCTTTTAGCTTCATAAAAAGTCTGGAAATAAAGATAGAGACTATCGCATAACTTGGTATAAGATAACGCGAGCCAAAAGACCAACCACCCCATGGGTCTCCCCACATACTATAAAGCAGAACATTAATACAAATAATGGAAGCCAGAAGTAAAAAGATCTTTCTTCTTTTTTCTCCAAATTCTAGTATTCCGATTAGAGAAAAAATAAGAACCGGAGCAAAAAAGATTACCCCCCTATCCTCGCTTAGAATAAGAGTATAAATCCCCCTAGGTATATTTCTTGTTTTAAAAAAACTTAAACCTCGGTCTATGGTATCACTTGCAATATTAGCTATATTTTCATCTCTGATCGGATTTCCCTGTGGATCTATTTTCGTTACTCTTTGAACTGCACCTGATATTGATAATGCCGAGCCATATGAGACTTTATTAAACCAAAACAAAAAAAGTAGTGGCACTAATACCCCTGTAAGAGAAATCAACTTTTTAAGGTCAAATACTATTTGGAAGTTCGCTGAGGTTTTCACTATAATAAAAAACCTGCTCATTGAATAAACTACAATAGGAAACATTAAAAAGACATTTGGATAATCAACTGTTATCGAAACTCCATATAAAAAAAAGACTAGAAAAAGGGTAAAAATACCTACTTTTTCCAAAAGTAGATATATACTTAGAAGCAATAAAAATGTAGAGATGTGATGTTGGTAAAAGCTGGTTGCGTAAACTAAAGCGGGTGTGGCAAAAAGAAAGATTAACGAAGCGATCGTCGAGATTCTGTCGCTCGCACCAATTTTCCTGGAAATATTCTTCACTAAAACTACATTCAACGAAGCAAAAAGTGAGATAATAAGGAATGTAAATATTTGTGAAATACCTAAAATTTTACCTAACATGTATCCTGGAATTGCCATAAAAGAAACGCCGGGATTGAATAGAGAAACATATTTCCCATCCTTATACGCCAAATCCGGGGAAGCAAAAAGGGCTAAATTCTTAGAAAAATACAAAGAATGATTTTCAATCCAGGAATAAAGAAGTGCAAATCTTCCTCTTTCATTTGAAAGTTCAAAAGGTCCTTCTTCTTTCCACTCCATTTTATTAAGGTCTTCCTCGCTAGGATTTCCAGAAATACCCCTTATAATGAGAACGAGAATCGCCATACAGAAAAACACTAAAAATAAATTACTTAAATACCTTTTCATAGTTAAAAAATTTTCAAAAATGAGCCGAAAAGTTTAACATACCTTCGTATAAAAAGTAAAAATTGATAAAGCTTTTCATGACCAATGATAAAATCTTTTAGAAGAATCAAATTTGGCAATAAAAGGGCTAAAAATTTATCTTTAGAGTAAAAAATATCATAATATTTTTCAAAATAAGGAGTAAATTCCTTTTTCAAGGTACTGTCTCCTCTCGAGAAGTCAAAAATTTTTACACCTTCAGCCCTAAGTTTAGGTAAAAGCATGTAAAGCAAGAGTTTGCCGGGTGAAAGAAAAGCAAACTTTTTAACAAAAGAGGTGTACTTCGCATGGTAGACCCCATCGGAAATTACTCCGAAGCTAAAAACAACCGGAAAACGGTCAAAATATAATATGCTTAAATCCGGCTTACTCTCCTTGGAATGTTTGGAGATAATCTCTAATAACCTAATTGAATTCTTGTCAGAAAAAGTTTCTCTGCTTTTTTCTCTCTTACTACTCAAGTAATCAATTTTCAGAATATCATCAATGCGATTGATTATTTTTTCCCCTCTTAAACGAAGAAAGGTAAGTCTTTTTTTATTTTTTATATATTTATTCTTTATCTTACTTTTTTGTTTTTTGGATAAAAATTCAAATGCTTCTTCCAAAGGCAAATAAAAGGATTCTGAAGAAATAAAAGTCTTACCGCCAATTCTTGTTTCTTCAAACTCTTCTTTCACCCAATCGTCAACTTCACTTAAGTAAAAATTTCCAAAATTTGCCAACTTCTTAAAAACTGCCTTCAAGACATCAAAATCTTTATCTTTTAAAAGAATTGTAGTTTTATCCAAAAATTTTTCGCCAGGGCTCATATAAATTTTCCTCCCCAAAAATTTCTTTCCAATTAAAGGAAGTATTAATTTTACTTCAGAGTCCTTAGACACTGTAAAAACTAAATAGTCCTTCGCTTCAAAGACCTTAAGTGCTGAAATAAACCATTCAGGAGAGTTATAAAACTGACGGTTATAAGCATTTTTCCAAATCTTATACCATTTCTTTAAAAAATCCTTGTCTATTTTTTTAATTATTTGAACCTCTAAATTATTCATAAATTTTTCTTGGAATCTATCCAGACGTTTTCATTCATAAACAATTCACACTTCATCTTTTCTAAACTTTTAGGAAGCTGAGATCTGTAAAAAGATATAAGCGGCTTTTTTACCTCTGGATGTACCCTAAATAAGTAACGGCTACCTGAAAATTTCTGAGAGATTTCAAATTCCTTACCGGCTAGATAGGGCAAGTCCTGCCAAAACCAAACATTCTTGAAATTCCTACATACAGCCTCCTTCACCAACAGATGATCAACATGGCTGTTGTCTGCAAGAGGACAAAAAATTAAAACTTTTTTTCTTTTTGGAATAAGCTTTCTTAATTTCTTAGAAATTTTCTCAATTAGTTCGTTATCCTCTTGATGAATCTTACCTCTATTTATATGAAACCAATAAGTTGGGTAAAGAAAGAGAAACTCCGGGAAAACTTTTCCTAAAAACATGGTTAATTTTTTAAGCTTTCTGATATTAGTTCTCCGATATAAAGCTTCAGTAAATCCCAAATTCAAAGATTTTACTCCCAAACTCTCAAATACCCTTTTATCTTCAATCTTTCTTATACGATAAAGATCTTGGGCATCTTTAGCTTTACCTAAAATTGCTCTTCTTGCAGATAGTGTATAAGGACCTCTTGAGGCTTTGGTAAAGACATTTATGATGTACACATTTGTCCTACCCGCAAGGTAAGAAATTATTCCCCCCACTGAAAAAATAGCGTCGTCTAGATGAGGAGAAATAAAGAAACATTCTTTTTTCCCCGAAATAATCCTTTTAAGTACTTTTTCAAAATTTCTTTCTTTTCTAGAAAAAGGGTAAAACTTATAAACATATTCTTCATATTCCTTTGAAATTTCCTCCCAATTAAACTTTTTAGAGAATTCGAACGCACCTCTTGATAACTTCTTTCTCAATTTCTTATCAGAATAAAGCTTTAATATACCTTTGGAGAGTTCATCAACATCAAAAGGTCTAACCTTCAAAGAAAGACTTTTAGGCAACCATTTTAAGCCCTTGATGTCAAAGCATAACACTGGAAGCGAAAAGCTACACGCTTCCAAGGCAACTCTTGAAAAAGTCTCAAATCTTGAGGGAATGACAACAAAAAATGCTTTTTCAAAGATTTTCTGTTTTAAAGCCCCTTCAACCCGTCCCAATATTTTTACTTTTTTGTTAAGCGACAATAAAGAAACTTGTTTCTTTAAAGATTTTATTTCTTTCTCTAAACCTCCTCCTGCAATCACCAATCTTATCTTTGTTTTGCTAGATAAAACTTTCCTGAAAGCTTCCAACAATAGATCTAATCCCTTTTGATTTACTTCAACTCTGCCTATAAAGAGTATGTGTTCTTTTTTTGAATTAACTTTTCTCTTTTTAGGTATATCGACCCCATTTGGTATAACTTTTACTCTAGCCTTAAGGTTCGCTTTTAATATGTCCTTTTTAATCTCGGGATTAACAACAATTATATCCTTATAAAATTTAAGTCCAATTTTTTCAACCAAGCCAAAAGGTAACTTGTACTTCCTTTGCATATCCTCAGATGCCAGCATGTGAGCAATACCCACGACAGGTTTTCTTGTAAAAATAGGTGTGAATGAGGTTGAATGCGGCGGTGTAAAGCTTTCAAAGAGAATATCAAATTCCTCTTTCCTAATAAAGATCGGTAGAAACAGATGATATAAGATTTGGCCAATTCTCGGACCTACCAAAGAAGGTCCTATTCTTTTGTAAAAAACATCATCTATAATCTCATCCTTGGCATTAGGATAACTACCAGTTACAACTTTTACTAAATGCTTCTTTGCAAGCCTTTTTGCCACTTCATGTATCGCAAAAGCTCCGCCTCCTCCGTAGTAAGGATTTTTTATATCGTCATAATTTGAAAAAAGAATTTTCATTTTAGACACGGATGCCGATAAAGCTATACTCAGGTAGAACCTGACTTATAAAGACCACTTTCTTTATAATCTCCTCAAACTTCTTTGCAGAAACTTCCCAATCAAAATTTTTTGCCCAGATTCTCGCTGCATTTGATAGACTCTCACGTAATTGAGAATCAACGATAATCCTTTCCATAGCCTGGCTTAGCTTTTCAATATCATCTACTGGGACAAGGATCCCTGTCTTAGCATTTACAACTGAATCCCGCAGTCCGGAAGTATCCGATGCGATAACGCATGTACCAGAAGCATTTGCTTCAATCACGGTAATACCAAATCCTTCAAATAACGACGGTTGAATCGCAGCCCAAGCTTTAGAAAAAAGCAAGGCTTTTTTATCCTCTGGAGCCTCACCTATAAAATCAACTTGATCTTTTAGACCCAAATCTCTGACAAGCTTTACTAAACTTGGCAAACTTTCTCCAAAACCTGCAACAGTAAATCTTGCTTCAGGAAATTTTTTAGAAATTAAAGAAAAAGCCTTAATTGCAACATCTACGCGCTTCCATGGTTTAAGCCTGCCTAAATATATAAAAGAAGGATACTCCGTTTTAGGAGACTGTACAAAAAGTTTTTTATCAGTACCGGGGTATATTATGCTGATTCTCTCCTCGTCAATCCAACCTCGCTGAACAATTTCGTTTTTCGAAGACTGCGATATGGTTACCACAGAAGATTTTTTATAGACAAGAGGAACTAATCTTGATTCTAGAAAACTTGCCAAATTAGCCAACGGAAAAGGGAGATACTTTCTAAAAATTTCCTGATGTACATGATAGATTAATAAAATACTAGGTATCCTAACAAAAAGGGGAGAGAAAAATGGAATGCCATTCTCGCTATCTATAACAACATCAAAAATTCCCCTAAATTTGAAAATATAATACAAAAAAGCAAAAAGATAAACAGTGTAAAAACCACCTCGTCTTATAACCTTTACGCCATCAATAATCTCGTCCCTTCTACCCTCACCATCCCAACCGCAAAAAATAGTTACTTTGTGACCCCTTTTAACCCACTCTTTGGCTAAGTTATGAACATATACCTCCGCCCCTCCTGACCATTTATGTTTAATGTCCCGCCAGTTAAATATCAAAATCTTGATCCTACCTTCCTTAAGATAATAAGAAATCTTAAGATCATCGAACAAATAGGCAAAATCTAAAAAATTTTTCTTTGCAACTATGAAAATAAACTTAAGGAATCTAAAAGGATTAAGAATGTTACTTTTAGGAGTAAGCTCTGTAAATGGACTAAAGATTTGCCTATCAAGAATACCTAAATGTAAACCGTGTTGAGTTTTTTCCCAAAAGTAAGGTTTTTTAACTAATTGATAAAAGGCGATCAAAGCTGAGATGCTGGACATTAACCAATAAAATGGTGTAAAAAACATATACTTTACCAAGTACCAATACCTTCTTTTTGCGCAACCAATCATGAAGTTGTAAAGGTATAAAAAATTCCCAAACACTAGACAAACTACAGCAAAATAATAAATGGGTGCAGGATAGAAAGATTCAATAATTGGACCAAAAATATCATGGAAAAGAAAGTAAGATAAGGTTTGAATCCAAAGAATCGGATTTAGAATGACAAAAACCGTCCTAGCACCGATAATCAAGTGAAAAAGTAACGCATGAAATTTGTGTTTCCTAACAAAATCCAACGGGTTCCTAGTGTGCACCAGATAGGTTTGAATATAACCTTTAATCCAGCGTGAGCGCTGCCTGATCCAACTTTTGACATTACTATTTGCTTCCTCAAATGTTGTGGAATCAATAATGGCAGTTTTATAACCACTTTTAAAAATTCTGACACCCAAATCGCAATCTTCGGTAACATTGAAAGGATCCCAACCTCTTAATTTACACAATGCATCTACCCTAAAGTGGTTGCTTGTACCTCCAAGCGGAATAATAGTATTTATTGACTGTAAACCTGGAAGAATTAAATCAAACCACAACGAATACTCCGCTGTAAAAAGTTTAGTAAGTAAATTTTGATCTGAATTATAATAATTTAGTTTTGATTGAAGGCAAACCACATCCTGCCCAACCCTTTGAAATGCTAAATAAGCTTTTTTCAATTGAAGCGGCTCGGGTCTATCTTCTGCATCGTAAATTACTAAATATTCTCCCCTTGCATGCATAAGGCCAAAGTTGCAAGCCTTTGGCTTTGTCTTGGGTAGCGAATCTGGAACAACTAAAATTCTAAAATACTCAGGAAGGCTAAAATCCTTAAGTGCGGTTCTTGTTTCATAGTCATCTTCTTCTAAAATCAAAATTACATCAAGCTTATCCTTTGGCCAATCTATCTTGCTTATGGCACCAATGAAATCTGGTAAAACTTCTACCTCTTTGTACAATGGGCAGATAACGCTATAAATAGGTAGATTTTTTTCCTCAAGATTCTGAAGCTCTATTTTTTTAAACCTAATCTCAGGTGAAGAAGACACACTTTTATAAAGAATAAAAATTGTAAATACCAAATCTGAAAAATATAAAATCGTAAAAAATGCAAAAATTAAAACTAAAGTATAAGAGATGTTTAAAAAAAACCCAAAAAGCAAAAAATAAATAAAACTAAGTAAAAAAATTTTTTGCCATAGGGTTAATACTTTTATAGCTGAAAGACCAAAAGGCAGATCGGTGTAAGTGATAAATTCTTTACCTTTGTAAAAAACTTTGCCATTTTTATTAAATTTTTGATATGTAGGATTGACAATGGAGTTTGTATTTTCAGACCTTGATTTTAGAGATGACTTGAGAAAATTTAAAATCGAAGTATTTTCCTTTCTTCCCTGAAACTCTTCATCTACCGAACCTATTTTCATACCAACTTTTTGGGCTGTAAGAAGTAGGGCTAAGCCCAAATTATGTTGTTCTTCTATTCCAACCTCATACAGAATTTCGACAAGGTCTCTTCTGAAAAGTCCAAGATCGAACTGAATATCCATATCCGACTTTTTAAACACCTTTGCCTTAAAAAAGCGATATAATTTAGTAGTAAATTTTGGCTGAAATGTAGGTGTAGTATATTTTTTAACTTTAGGAACAACTACATCATAATCTTTAAGAAGCGAATACATTTTAGCTATAGCCTCTAGAGGGTACTGAGAATTGCTGTCAATCAAGGCAAGATATGGGGAAGTTGTTGACTTAAATGCTTCTAATATTTGAGACACCCCATTCTCTTTTACTTTGTTTAAAAAAAGTTCTATCTTGCCATTTCTAGAATTTGCTTTCTTCTTATGTAAACTTGCGTGATAAATTAGATTATTCTTTCCTAAATTAAACTCATAAGGAAAACTTAAGTGACTATTAGTGAGGTGACGAACAATATCTTTCACGGAATCTTTAGATGAAATGTCTACAAAAATTACTTTGTAATCTATTCCAGCGGATACCAAAGAAAAATCTAATCTCTGGTAAAATTCTTCAATTTTACTAATACTAACCTCCTCACTAATAGGTACAATTATTTCCAAATCACTCATCTTTAGAATTTAGATAATGCAGAAAAGATCAACTAAATAAGATTTTTTATTAAAATTTGTGAGAAATCTTAAAACTTATGAGGCAGTGAAATTTAATCTAGGTTAAAGTATTTTACAAAAGGATCAATTCAATATCAAGCTCAGGGGATTAGTTTAGACCTTGAGTAATTATTTTATCCACTATTTCTCTCCAAGAGCTGAAGGTTACCCCTAATTTATGCTGTGTAATAGAAACACTCAAACCACCATATTTGGGATAACGTAGAGGGTTATTCCCCTGAAGCAAAAATTGATCGAGTGTGGTTGGCATAACAACTTCTTTTACTCCTCTTAATTTTTCTAAAACATAAGATGCTAATTCATAGGGTGTGGTTGTATCTCTTGAACTAACATGAAAAGTGCCTCTATGATTCTGTGAAATAATAATATCCAAAGCTTTGCACACTTCATCTATAAAGCTAATAGAAATCTGCTGATCAGAAAACATAGGGTAGAGTTTCCCTTCATCAAATAGATTTAGAATCTTTCGAATATAGTCAAGTTTTGCATCAAACCTTGCTCTGACAGGATAGCTAATTCTTACCACTGTCGAAAATAAACCCAATTCATTCCGAATTATTTTCTCGGCTTCCGCCTTGGTATAACCGTACCATGAAAGTTGACTTAGATCATGATCCAGAGGATGATTCTCAAGATAAGGTCCTGGATCGTCCTTCGTTCCGGGAAATACCATGTCGGTTGAAATTTGAATAAAATGGATCCGTGTTTTATAAGGCTTTACTGCCTCAACCAAGTTTTTCACACCCTCAACATTTACTTGCCAACATTCGGCATTTTTATCTCCCCTTTGTTCCTCTGCTTTAGAAACATCTGTAAAAGCGGCAAAATTCACCACACTTGTAAAATTATATGAAGAGATCACAGCCTTAATTTCTGAGAATTTTGTTATATCTAGTTCCACCTGTCTTGGAAGTATAAATGCGCTTCTATTTTCAGATATTTCCACAAATCGCGATCCCACCAAACCCTCTGAACCAATTACCAATGTTAGACCTCTCATACTTTTTAAAATTTTTCAGGAAAGATGTCCCTTAACCTCGGATTATTCTTGTCCCTATCTGATAATATTGGATTTTTAACAGGCCAATCAATAGACAAATCTGGATCATCCCACGAAATAGCCCTCGTATCTTTACCATCATAATAGGCGTCTACAAGATAAATGTAATGAACCCCTACATCACCGATTACACATATTGAATTTGCCAAACCCTTGCTAATAAATAGCCCAAATGGATCTCTTTCGTCAAAAATGAATGTCTCAACCTTGGCAAAACTTTTTTTCTCAGGTCTAATATCTACAACTGCAGCAAACATTTTTCCACTTATTGGATAAACTAGTTTATTCCAATTTTCGGCATGAAGTCCTCTTATCACTCTAGGCTGAGAAAATGAATGGTTCATCTGAACGGGTTTAAACTCAACACCACACTCCGCTAACTCCTTTAAACGAAACACTTCTCTAAAAAAACCTCTTTTATCATTAAAAGTAGGCTTTTTGATAACCAAAAGACCAGGTATAGAGGTTTCAACTATATAAGAAGATTTATTTCTATGCATTAATTTTGCCCAGTAATTTGGTAAAATTTCTCTGCTCTTCTTTTTAACGGTTTCCACCACCAAGCATTTTCCTTATACCAATCAACGGTTTTCTTAAGCCAGATATCAAAATCATGCTTTGGTTCCCATCCTAATTCTTTCTTTATCTTTCTCCAGTTGATGGAATAGCGCTGATCATGACCTAATCTATCTTTAACAAATTTAATATAGGACTTATTATAACCAAAAATCTTCAATAACTTTTCAGCAACATCCAGGTTGGTTAGATCCTTTGTTAATCCGCCTACAAGGTAGGTTTCTCCATCTCTGCCCTTCTTCAAAGCCAAGTCAATAGCACGACAGTGATCTTCAACATAAAGCCAGTCGCGAATATTCTTGCCTTGACCATATATCTTTATAGGCTCACCCTCAATAAGATTGGTTATTGATCGGGCAATAAATTTCTCTGGATCCTGGTAAGGACCAAAATTATTGGAAGTGTTAGTGATTGTCACATTCAAACCATAAGTTTCGTGATAGCTTCTTACCAAAAAATCTGCAGCAGCTTTACTTGCTGAATAGGGATTTCTGGGATTATAAGAAGTTTTTTCACTAAATTTTTCCTTTCCTTTCAGAGGAAGGGAACCAAAAACCTCATCAGTAGATACATGATGAAATCTTTTCACTCTATTTTTTAGGGCAGCTTCCAAAAGAACCTGTGTCCCCAAAACATTTGTTTTCACAAAAATAAAGGGGTTGAATATAGATCTATCCACATGAGTTTCCGCAGCAAAATGAACTACATAGTCCACACCACCCATAAGCTCGCCAACTATCTTAGGATCACAAATGTCCCCTTTCACAAAGGTATAATTTTTATTGGAAGAAAAATCCCTAGTAGAAGAAAGATTACCAGCGTAGGTAAGTTTGTCTAAATTTATGATCTTATCGTTGGGGTAGTTTTGCAACCAATAACGAATAAAATTTGAGCCAATAAAACCAGCTCCACCGGTCACTAAAAGTTTCATAGTCTTATAATGCTTTTTTCTCCCACAAAAAGCTCTAAGCAATTTGAATGACCATCTGATTCCTTAATCTCGCTTTGTGTCCCAATAAGACAATTATCTAAAGACTGATTTACTTTTACAATTTTTACATTCTGCATCAAAACACTATTCTCAACTCTACTTTTTTCAATTAAACATCCGTCGTCAATTGAGGTGTATGGTCCAATATAAGAATCAATAATAAGTACATCATCTCCAATAATCACAGGGCCTCTTATTTCTGAATTTTTAATCTTACACCTCAAGCCTATACTAACTCGGCCAACTATTTTGCTATCTTTTCCGACTTTACTTTTAATTTGGAAAGAGGTGTTCTTGTCTAAAAGAAACTGATTAGATTCAATCCAATCATCAAATTTTCCAGGATCTAGCCACTTCCCTTTATATTCAACAACATCAACACGAAAGCCTCTTTTTATAAGCCATTTAAAAGGTTCAACAATCTCGTATTCTCCTCTTTCAGAAGGTTTTATCCTATCCTTACCTTTGAAACAACCAAAAACCACGCTATCAAAAAAATAAATTCCTGGAATAGCATACTTATTCGGAGGATTTTTAGGTTTTTCGAGATAATCTTTCAACCTACCTCTTTTATCAAATACAGGAACACCCAGACGAAAATTTTCTGGATGTATTACTTTTGCGACCAAACCTTGAGGTTTTTCTCTCTCAAAATATCCAACTAATTCCTTTATCCCTTCTGTGAAAATATTATCTCCTAGATGTAGTAAAAATCTATCCTTTTGGATATATTGCTCGCAAACTTCAATAATATTGGCTAAACCAATTGGCTCCTCTTGAAGTATATAGGTAAATTCTAAACCCCATTTACTTCCGTCACCTAAATATTTTTTGACAAAATCAAGCCAACCAGGATTATAAGTTATTGCCACATCTTTAATACCGGCTTCTGCTACGGTTTCAATTGGATAAAAGATTAAGGGTTTATTAGCAACAGGAATAAAATGCTTGTTTGTGGAAAATGTCAGAGGCTGCATTCTTGTGCCTCTTCCACCTGTTGGAATTATGGCTTTCATCCTTTGATAAACTGATTAAAATGGACCTGACACTATATAGAATAGTGAAACCGGATCAATTTTATCGCGTAATTATCTTATAACACTTCCGATAAAGACTCAATATTAACCTTTTATATTACCTAAAGGCTTAAAAGACACTACAGGTTGGGAAATATTAGCTAGGGAAACACTCTTAACTACCTCTGAGATATCCTTATAAGCAATACCTGCTTCTTCGGCAAGCCCGGAAAACGATGCAGATTTCACATAAATGCCCCTTGAAAGCATATTCTTCTGTAAAGACCTACCCTCAATAATCTTTTTGGCCCTCGTTCTGCTCATTGTTCTACCTGACCCATGAGCGGTTGATCCAAAAGTCTTCTTTACGGCATCCAATGTCCCGACCAAAAGAAAGGACCCTGTTTCCATTGAACCGCCAATAATTACAGGCTGATCAGGAAATGCACGCGTAGCCCCTTTTCGATGCACCATTAAGTCTTTCTCAAAATTTTTTATTTCTTTGTCTTTTGTGGAATTAATTTCTGAACCAGTCTCACTAACCTTATAACTTTCTTTCTTTGCTATATTATGAGCTACATCGTATACGAGCTTCATTCCCAGTTTCCTTGGAGACACTCCAAAAATATACGAAAAAACTTCTCTGACTTTGTGGGTAATTATTTGGCGATTGCAAAAGGCATTATTCGCTGCACATGCCATAGCTGAAAGGTAGCGCTTGCCTTCAGGGGAGTTAATTGGCGCGCAAGCCAGCTGTCTATCGGGTACTTTTATCCCGTACTTTTCCATCGCCTTTTCAAACAAACTTAGATAATCACTCCCTACCTGATGTCCAAAACCTCTACTCCCACAATGAATCATTACTGCAACTTGACCTTCAGACTCTATACCCCATTCGCTTGCTCTTTTTGAATCAAAAACCCTTTCCACTTTCTGAACCTCAAGATAATGATTTCCACTCCCCAATGTCCCAAGCTGATTTATTCCTCTTAATGTAGCCTTCTCCGAAATAGCATCCGGATCTGCCCCACTAATGACTCCATTCTCTTCAATGGCAAAAATATCTTCATCCCAACCCAAATCCTTTTCTATTGCCCAGGAAGCTCCTTTAAACATCACCTCCTTAAACTCTGAAGTATTAAGTCTAATAGACCCTGAAGCACCGACTCCAATGGGAATAGAAGAAAAAAGATGATCAATTAGTTTGGAGATTTTGGGTTTGATATCTTTTTCACTGAGGTTAGTAATTAACAATCTCATTCCGCAATTTATATCAAATCCAATTCCTCCTGGGGATATTATGCCAGTTTCAAGATCAAATGCCGCCACACCCCCAACAGGAAAACCATATCCCCAATGCGCATCAGGCATCATCCAGGAAGCACCAACAATTCCTGGTAATTGTGCGACATTGACAGCCTGATCAACCGCTCCATCGTCTAACTCTTTTAAAATTTTTTCCGTCGCAACAATCCTGACTGGAACTTTCATCCCCTTTCGGTATGTTTTAGGTAATTCCCAAATTCCTTCTTCAACCTTTTTGAATCTCTCAAAAAGTTTTGCTTCCATATTTTTTGCTTTATTTTATCACTTCTTTTTTTAAACAAAAGGACAGGGCTTGAAGAATTCTGAAGAAGAAAATTTCAACGAAGTCTCATACATCTAAGACTACCCTACACATAAGATCTTTTTTAAGAGGTCTTTTTTCAATTTTAAATAAGTGCTTAGTTACTGCTTTTACATCAACTCCTAATTTATGTTTTTGGGGATTAATTCGTTCACCCCTAAGTTTAGCTTTTAAAATGAAGTTAGCGTCATCCGTCTCAACTATGCAACTTACTTGACTAAATAACATTTGCTCGGAATCCTTAAGAAATACCAATTCTTCAAGAAAAGAAAAAAGTAGATCTTCTAAAGATCCACCCTTAATCTTAATCTTTTTAACAATATTAGGTTTGACACTTGCCAAATCAACTTGTGCAGATTCTAAAGCTAGCGCTGCATTTCCAAAAAGCTCATTATAATCCTTTCCGAAGGCCTCAAATGCAAGATCCGAGGTTGCTACATTGGCCAAAAAATTAAATTTCATCTGGATTAAGTCTTTTTATATAAGGGAAGGCAAGTCCCTTAAGACTTAAAAAACCTAGATTATGTATGTTTATCTGCGATCGTTGAGGCTCCCCACGAATCTGGTTTCGTTTTTGCTATAAACCCATTTCCATTCACCATTCCAACTACTTCACGAATCATCTCCCTTGTTGGACCCAAAGACCCCACATCTATATGGATCTCAAGGTCGTATTTTCCTGGAGAAATAAGTTTTCTAATCTTAGGAACTATCTCTTGGGCAACATCAAGAGAAATTAGTGTCTCTGTGTAAATTTTATCGCGTAGAACCGGAGGACGCCCATTCCTTTTTTCCTTTTTCCAAAAATACCTCCCTCCTTTTCCAATTCGGTGAACCACAATCGCAGTAACAAAATCAATTTCAGACTCTCCATTAATTTTTCTTACCTGACTGTCTGTACCAATAACCAGTCGGTAAAATTTACTCGGTTCCTCATCAATAAATGAGGCGATCTCGTCAATCATTTCTAACGCGCTTATTGATCCCTTTGTTGGACTAAAAAATTGATTATTTTTCATAAATTTATAGTAAAATTATATCCTTTCTAAGATTAACAGGCAAATTTCAATAGTGATATAATGCATCTGGACTTGGAATAAAAAAATAAAACTAACACATATGAAAAAGGCGAAAGAAAAAACCTTGCTTACTGGCAAACAAAGAAAAAATACCTCTTCTTCCCCTTATCGAGAAATCAAAATCAAAAAGGCAATCATTGCCGCTGCCGGTTATGGGACAAGGTTCCTACCAGCAACCAAAAATCAGCCCAAAGAAATGCTTCCGATTATTGATAAACCAATAATTCATCATCTAGTTGAGGAGTGTGTCGCCTCAGGAATAGAAGACATAATAATAGTTACTCGACTAGGACAGTGGATAATGGAGGATTATTTTGATAGCCATGTGGAGCTTGAAAAGATATTGGATAGCAATAACAAGAAAAACTTACTCAAAACGATAAAAGGAATTCCGAATCTTGCAAACTTTATTTATGTAAGACAGAAGAAAAACCTCCCTTATGGAAACGCAACACCGCTTCTTGTAGCAGCACCTCTTATTGATCGCAGCGAGGTCTTCGTATACATGTTTGGTGACGACTTGACAATTTCTAAAAAGCCCGTCATTCAACAACTTATCAATGTCTTTTATAAGGAAATACCCTCAGCAATCCTGGCAGTTCAAGAGGTTCCAGACTCAGAGGTTGAAAGATACGGGACTGTAAAATACAAAAAACGGGCTAAATACAAATACGAAATCGAGAGTTTACTGGAAAAAATGCCATTGGGTAAGAATCCCTCAAACATGGCACAATTCGGCAGATTTGTCTTTACCTACGATGTAATCAAAGAAGTGAAAAAAACCAAGACCGGTAAAGATAATGAACTTTGGGTCTCGGATGTTCTCAATAATCTTGCAAAAAAGGGTAAAAGGGTAATTGCTCAACCGGTTGAAGGAGAATGGTTAACGACTGGAGACCCACTACACTACATGCAAACCCAAGTCCGATTCGCACTTGAAAGAGAGGATATAGGAAAGGAATTTAGGGAATTTCTTAAAAAGATTAACCTCTAAAGATTATAGAAAAAGCAACAACAACTCCAAGTGTGGCAATTGCCAAATACTCAACAATCACTGAAGTGTGCAAATCTTTATGAATATAGTGATGCACTAATCCCCAACTTAAATAACCTACTGCGGTTGAAATTACCAAAGCTGCTTGAAATTCTTTATCATAGGAAAAACTCACAAATCCCAAAAAACCCAACAGCAATATCCCTAAAAGTGGAAGATAGTGAGGCAGATGTTTTGAGAGTGACTTCATGTTATTTAAAAATTTATAATATTTCACCTGCCCTTGCAACTAAGACAATAGCTAATATCATCCCTAAAAAGGCAAGGTGTGCAAAAGTTCTTCCTCCTACTCTTGGAATTCTGTTTCTTGCAACTACCAATCCATCTATTACCATGACGACTAACAAAACCAGGGTTGTAGCAATTGATATACCTTTAGTAGTTTGAAACGGCGATATTAGAACCCTGAAACCTTCCTTTTGGCTTGGTAAAGAAGCAATGGTGGGCATCTTAGTAGGCTCAGGAGAGACAAAAGCAAACCCCTGTGGAATCAAAGTGGGTGTAGGAGTAATTGTGATCTCGGTAGTTTTTGAGGTAGCATTAAGATCAGAAGAAGCGCTTCCTGGAACCTGTGCCACTACACCTGACTGAGATGTGCCAAAAAATTGAACGACCAAGGTAGTATCCACACCTCCTAAATCTCCCTCAACAACCGCAACTCCAATTTCTTTATATTTAGAAGAAAGCATATTTTCCCTATGGGAAGGAGAAGCAAGCCAAGCATTCACCACATCTGCCGCGTTAGAAAAATCCCTGGCTAAATTCTCGCCAGCGTACCTATACCTATAACCTTCGTCAACAAAAAACTTCCAAGGCTCAGTCCCATCAGGAGCGATATGAGCCCAATAATCATACTGCAGCATGTGTTCGCCTTTTTTCCTGGCAGCCTCTGCAAGCTTTGGATTATAAGAAAGTGGCGGGAGACCGGCTTCCAATCTTTTAGCGTTAGTAAGTTTGATTACCTCATCCGTTGAGATAAATGCAGCGTATCCTAGGACTTTTACTCCAATAATCGGAAACGATTGCAAAATTAACTGATATACAAGCAAAATAAACGAAATAAGGAATATGCTTGAGGAATGAATTATCTTTGCTTTGTGGTTGTTAGAATGTCCCGGAAAAAAATAGTGTCTTAAAGCTAATGCAAAGTTCATCATAATCCATATTAAACACTTATAAAATCTGTTTCAACCCTTTTTTGTTTTAAATATTTTGGAAGTTGACTAAAGTGCAAATTTAAAAGTCTTTGAGGCAAAACTTTTAAATATTTTTGAGTATAGCGTTCTAATTTTATTACAGGTTACTTATAAAAACTGTGGGCAGATATATAATAAAAAATTAAAAACCTGGAGACGAAAAAACAAAATCCTTAAGATAAACGCCTACCTTGTATAAAGAATATAAAAAGACAAAAATAGCAAAGATTAATAATGTAGTTTCTCCAAAAAGTTTAGAAAATTTCTTAACTTTTGCCCTCATTTTGGCGTAAAGCAAGCTTATCCCTTCCCCATCGACTGATATACATAGAAGACATCAAAAGCAAAAGGACAAAGGGAAGAATATCTTCTTTCGGCTTTAGAGGAGCTTGGCAAGAAACACTACTTACAGGCTGAATGTCTTCTTCTGCATTAACATCAGGTATCAATAAACTTGCAACCTTGTAGACTATCCTAAAATCTGTCCTTGCGGTATTTGACTGAACTTCTTGGCCATTCGGGGCATATCCTACAACATAAGCTTCGGTATGATATCTTCCTTCAGGAAGAGTGTGGCCATTTGAAAGCGCCACGCCAAATCTTAAAACGCCTTCTTGTTTGGGTTTTAGAGTGCCAAGTTGGATAACCGCCTTACCAAAATCCCCCGGGACACCGTTGTGAAGAGTCTGAACAAAATAAGCATCTCTTGCTTCAACCTCACCGCTATTTACAATTCTCACCTCAAAACTCACAACATCTCCCGGATAGACGAAATCGTTGACATTGTTTTTGGCAGTAATTTCCAAAACCGGAAGTCGGTTGTCAGGTGTATCTTCTTTCTCGAATACCGTAAGGCTTGAACTTGAGGTATTGTTGCTAAGGTCGGTTTCAGGATCAAGCGTTCCTATTTGAACATTGGTCACAACAACCGCCTCTTTTCCTTGCGTTTCAGCATAAACTTCTTTGACGATACTTGGGAAAAACGAGGTGCTTTCTTGCTCAAGCGCGGAAGGCTCAACTCTCAAAAAAACGCTGAAACTTCCCTCCTGGTGCGCTGCTAAATCACCCAAAATCCAATCAATTCTATCTCCTGAACTTAATCCCGTAAACCCGCTTGTGTCCGAAATATAGGTCAAACCCTTTGGTAAAGTTAGGCTGATTCCAACATTTTTAGCAAGGTCGTATCCCTGATTCTTATAAACAACTTGATATTCTAAAGTGCTTCCAACTTCAGCCTCATTCTGTCCCCCACCAATCGCGATGGTCAAATCCGGATAGGCAACAATTGTATCTCCTTGCCAATCTCCCAAGATATTAACCACTCCCAAAAACCACCTTGAACCCAAGACATTCAAATTAACTAAGTTGAAAAGATTTGCCAAAGAAAATGCGTTTCCAGTTTGAATACTTGAATTTCCGGCATTTCCCAAAGAAATATTTGAACCTGTGTTTGCAGAGGTAGCGATGTTGTTTTTAAGTGTTGCCTTGTTGCTGTTTCTAAAGCTTATTTCGCTAGTTATTTGGTTAATAAGGGCCTGGTCGGGTTGGCTCTCAAACTCCGAATCTTCTTCTGATAGTCCTTGTTCGTAAATCAAAGGAGCACCTGTTTCTGCTTGGGAAACGCTACTTGGGGAAAACCAACCAAATACTTTGCCTGCGCGGTTTCCGAGGCTATTGATAACCAAGAAAAACCAGTTATTTCTAAAAATATTTGTATTCACAAAAGAAAAGGAGTTTGCCTGGCTTTGGGCGTTGCCGGTTGTGATGGTATTGTTCCCTTGGTTTTCGGAGGAAGTATTGTTTCCGGTTGTTGCCGAGGAAGTTAATGTATCTGTAATCTCCGCCTCATTTTGATTTTCAAAAACGACTTTCTTTTCCCCTTGAGCACTTGCTTGGGAATTATCACTAAAATCCAAAATCAAGTCCGGCCTGGGGATGATAAGATTTCCGTTAAAAATTCTTAAAATATTAACGATTCCCAGATAAAACTTTGAACCGAAAAGATTTAAATTCACAAAATTAACAACATTTGCCAAAGAATAAGCGTCTCCTGTTTTTACAACAGAATCTCCCTGATTTGAGACTGAGGTGTTTTTGCCGGTATTGGATGAGACTGCAACATTGTTAGTTAATTCCGCCTCATTTTGATTTTGAATATCAAAAAGGACTATATTTCCGCTTGAATCAATGTTTACTTCTGCAAATTCCGAATCCACGAGAAGATTCCTCCAAAGCTGGTTGAAGTCAATATCTCCTGTCAACCCTTCCTCATAATCTGAAACCTCTATCTGAAAATCCGAACCCACTATATTTAAGTTAAGAAGATTTGCAATATTTGCCAAAGCCTGGGCGTCTCCTGTAGTTATTAAAGAATCCCCGGCGTTTTCTTGGGTAAGGTTTTTGCCTGTATCAGCACTTGAATCAAGACTATTTTCAACCTCTGCACTATTTGAATTCTCAATCTCAAGAGTTTTCCCTTCGTCTGAATTTTCCTGAGGCGTTGACTCCACAATCTCTTCGGTAGGCTCTCCTGAGGTAGTTGCCTCTTCTTCTCCTTCAAAAGTTAAGCTATTGACATTGACAACCAAGTCAATTGTCCCGCTTGAAGTCGCATCTCCTGTGGCAATTTCTGCATCCCCTTGAGTTTGCGAAATTGAATTGTTTCCTGTTGAAGAAGTTGACGAGGAAGAATCCGAAACTTGTGCCTCGTTCGTGTTTGAGATAACAATATCCTCGGGACAGGAGGTTTCCCCTTCGGGAGGAGTGCAACTTCCCTCGTCACTTTCAAGATTTCCGGTTGCAGTATCTTCGTTGACATTTGCGGTAGTATCAACACTTGAGGTTGCGTTTGCGTCGCCTGTTTCAATTGAAGAAGTGCTTTGGGATTCATCGGAAGAAGCCGGAGTCTCACCTTGGACTGTATCTTGGGGTTGAGAGGATTCCTCTTGAGTTTGGGAAGTTGATTCTTGAGCTGTTTCCTGGGAGTTAGGTTCGGATGAGGAGAGGGTTGACTCTGTTTGGGTATTTTGTTCCTGACTGGCTAGTTCCTCGCCCAGTGCAACCCTTACTACAACCGGATTAACAACCAAAAGAAAAGATAAAGTTATTGAAATTAAACTTCTAAATATTTTCTTTCTCATTTTTTTATTCTTACAACTTACAACCAACTACTAACTACTTTTTTGCTTTCTTTTCCCGGGGAGGGTTCGCTGTTGAAAACCCATCCCCGGTACTCAAGAAAGCTTCCAAAGAAGGGCTTAGTTACCCCAATGGATATTGGTTAAGGTCCAAGCCCTAGCGATTGAGGTGGCGCCACCTGTGTAGATGGTTCTTGATCCATCCGCATCATCTACATCCCCACCTTTGGTGGCCTTAACATCCTGCGCGTTGTAACCTGTCAATGCATAAGAATCCGCAATGTTCTCAACTTTAGCAAAATCCTTATGGTAAAAACCACTCTCACAACCGCATCCTTTATGGACATTGGCAACCACCAAAGCTCCAGCGTAGGAGCTTGCATCACCTGTGTCTATGTAGCGACTCCCACCAGCATCATCAACATCGCCACCTTTGGTTGCAGTAACATTTTGGGTGTTACCGCCAGTGTCAGCAACTGAATATGCAGTATTTTGCACTAAGGCAACATCCTTGCTGAACAAATAACCATTGAAGCCCGCCAATGTTGGAAGTGCTGCGCCTAAGAGTAAAGCGGCACCGCCTGCCAAGGCTGCTATTTTCTTGACCATAATTTCTTCTTCACCTCCTTTCCAACTTTCCCAAATCAATCGGGGTTTAACCTTCCTCAACAGCGAAGAAAGGAAAACTCCGAAAGACGAACGGAAAGTCTGTTTAGAAACGCTTTGGCGAAAATCTTATGGCAATTTTTTTCTCTCATTTTTTTATCCTTTTAAAAATGTCTTATAAACTTAAGTCCAAATTACCAAAAAAGGCGATTCCTTACGGAATCGCCTCTGTTTGCAGTCGGCAATTAGACCGCTTTTTTCTTTTGCTATCTTACTGAAACAATTGTATCGGAATTTTGGATTTCAGAAATTTCTTCTTTTTCCTTTTTATCTTCGAGAGAGGGTAACTTGTGGTTAGTCTTCTTGATCGCCCTTCTAGTGATTTGGGTTACTTTGTTATCCTGGACGAAGATTTCCAAACTTCCCCAGCCTCCCAGAGAGTTAAGAGCCTCGACAATTTCGCGGATTAAAAAGCTCGTCTTTGCAAATCTCATAATAAAGTAAAAAGGGAATACTTCAGGGGCAGACTGAAGCGTTTATAGTTTATAAATAAAGCTACAGATAAATTTATTCTTTGTCAAGAGCCAATTGAAAAAAGATTTCTAATCCAAGCAAAAAACCTTTCAAAAAAGCTCAAAAAAATATTTTTTTCTGGTGGTTCAGGATTTTCGGCAAATTCAGGAACTACTGTATTTGCGCTTTGTCCCAAATCCTTTTCAGAAGTACTAACAAAAGAAGAGGCTTCGCTTTTTACATTTTGCGTGTTTGAATTATCCGAGGAATCGCCCTGAACATTTATGTTTTTCTCCCCGGAGAAAGACAAACCCTCGCCTCTTATCTCGATATGGACATAATATACCCCTTGGTTATTCGGAGCCTCAAAAGAAGCTTTAAATTCGTTCTTATCCTGAGTCATACTTAGGGTAAAAAGAGTCTTTTTGTCTTGGTCCAAAAGAGTGAGTGTAGCATTCGCAGGTATATCGGAATTTTGACTAACCTTTACAAAAACCTTTTCATTGGGTGAGAAATTTACATCTTGGCTTGAAAAATCCGAATTTCTTGAGACGATAAATAAAGATTTTGAAACTTTATCCTCAATTACTTCTACTTCGGGAACTTTCGGCAAGCGCTCATCAACCGCAAAATTAAATGGCAGACCTGTAAAAAACAGGAAAAATGCAGTCAAAAAACTAGGAAAAAGACTTTTGGCTTGCATAACGGCTTTCTAAGGATTAATCTTGAGACCCTTTTTTAAAATCCCAAAGACTCACTGGCAGGAGGGATGAGTCGGGAAGTATCTACACCACCAAGGCTTCTCTGTTGGGGTAGGCGTGGGAGTTGGCGTGGGGGTTAAAGTCGGAGTAGGAGTTGGTGTCGGGGTTGGTGTCTGAGTGGGATTTGGGATAGGAGTAGGAGTCAACCCTGAATTTCCCATTGCTAGCTCAAGTGCCTTTCGGGTATCAAGCAAACCCCAACCAAAGTACTTATCGTATCCGGAAGTTCCTAAATCCTGGGCGCTTTGGTAAAGAAAATTCTTTATTTGCGAAATATCGCTTACACCTTTAGAGGCTAAAAGCGCAGCGGTTGCCGAAACATGGGGAGTTGCCATTGAGGTCCCTTGATAGAAGTAGTAACCCCAATCCCTGGGATTTGAACCAAAGGTTTGCTGAAGTATTCCATCTTTGTAGCCATCGGCGTTTTGGTCAACATTTAAATCCCCTCCTGGTGCTACCAAATCCAAACCCTCTCCATAGCTTGAGTAAAAGGCTAGCGTCTCGTCGTATCTTGTTGCGCCCACTGCCACCACATAATCGTTGTAGGCAGCCGGATACGAAAGAGTCTCTTTTGCCTCATTTCCAGCTGCTGCCACCACCAAGCTTCCTTTCTCGGCAGCATACTTCACTGCATCAAGTAGGGTTTGCGAAGAAGATGGACCGCCAAGGCTTAAATTTATTACCTTAGCACCTTTATCTACTGCGTAACGGATACCTGCTGCAACATTTGCGTAAGTACCCGAACCATCAGCACCCAAAACTTTTACCGGCATAATGCAAGACTTATAGGCAAGACCGGCAACACCTAAATTATTATCAGTTGTTTGGGCAATCGTTCCGGTGATATGGGTTCCGTGGCCACTGTCGTCGTTGGGATGGGTGTCTTTATTGACAAAATCGTACCCTTGTACAAAACAGGTTCCGGCAAGGTCAGGTGCTTTCTCATAGCGTCGAGACCGACTCTGGGTATAATTCTCGTAAGCAACTCCTGTGTCAACTACCGCAACCACTACTCCTTCGCCATTTGCCAAATCCCAGGCTTCTTCCGCAGATACGCCTCCGAAAACAGGATTATCCAAATGCCACTGATATCTGTAGTAAGGGTCATTGGGAACATTAAAAGCATAAGCAATATAGTTTGGCTCAACATACTCCACTTCAAGATCCTTTGACAAAAACCGAGAATAGTTCTGGGTGTCAAGGCCTTTTGGAATTTTCACTGTCACAAAGTTCTCATACTCCGTGATACTCGTAAGAGGGATATTATATCTTGAGGCAAAATCTCTTATGGAGACGGCTTTTGGCACCTTGCGGAATTTAACAATAACCTCGTCTGGAGATTTTTTGGGATAGGAAGTAAATGTTCTCAAAAGAAGAGATTGAGCCTGAGCGGGCTTGGCTAAAAAAAACGCCCCAAAGATTACAAGAAAAAGGGAAAGAATTTTACTTTTCATTCAGCCCCTTACCTTTATGTATAACAAAGTTAAAGGGGTTTTGCAACAACAATAAAGCGCTTTGAATCAAGAAAACCAGTACAGGTATAAAGTGTGAGAGTCTCTTCGTTTTTTGGCAACACATAATCAATTTCTTGCGGAGTCACCGTGATGGTCTGGTTTACTTTATAGATAAATTCTTGATTGTTGCTATTTAAAATCTTTATCTCATCGCCTTGCTTTACTTTCCTTAGCGGTCCAAAAAGATTTCCCTTATTATGGGCATATATAACTACATTTCCACCGTCACCGGGATTTTTGGAAACATCAAGGTGAGTAGCTTGATTTTCAGAAATTTGCCAAACGCCATCCTTAATATTGCCTTCCTCTATAGCTAAATCTATCCCAACCGAAGAAATCTTAACTTTTGTGGGTTTAAAGCTTTTTTTAACTTCTCCCTCGGTCTTTTTGCTTAACGCAGGACTATCTGTAAAAGAAAGAACTCTTTTTTTATAGTAACCATCGTAGAAGTAGGCGATGAAAATAACCAAAATTCCAATTAATAAAGGTGTGTTTCTTTTGAAAAATTTACCTCTTTCTTCTATTAAAGAATAAAAAGAAGACATTTACTTTTGTATCTTCTTGGAAAATCTTTCCCTTCTCAAACCCATGGCGGTTAAAAGAAAGCCGATGCTGTACAATACTTTACTGAAATCCAAGGACCCAGTTGCACCTAAAGTTGATGCACCCAAAACCGCTCCCTGCCCCCCTGAACAAACTTGTGAAGAATAACCTCCTGGCATACATCCGTTAACAGATTTTACAGCAAAACAACCTTGCGAAATTCCGTTGATCACGAAGTTGTCGGTATCTCCGGTATCAAAAACCGAATAAATTAGATTTCCTGCAGGTCCATAAATAATGCTATAGGAAGTTGCGGGAGTAACTTTACTCCAGACTAATCTAAATGAATCGTTGTCAATTCTTGTAAGTGAGAGGATAGTTGGAGTAGGAGGAACAGGATCCGAACAAACAGGTGCACCAGCTTCCGAAAGTCCACCCCTTGCTACTTCAGTTGGAGTGGGAGACGGCGTAGGTGTAGGTGTGGGCAAAGGAGCTTCAGTCGGTGTTGGTGAAGGTGTCTCTGTTGGCGAAGGTAGAGGTGTTTCTGTGGGACTAGGAGTGGGTACTGGTGTAGATGTGGGTGTGACTGCAGGTTTAGGATGACAAGTAACTCCAACCCAACTTATTTTATGCTTGTGTCCAGAAAGGGTCACAACAACCATCGATCCAGCGTCTTCCAAGTCGTACGAAAATCCGCTATGAGGTAACTCGTATACAGTCTTTCCGTCACCTGCGTGAACGAAAATCTTATCAATAATCTGACTTTGACCAAGGGGACAGCTAACAGAGGCGCTACTTGCTTCTTTATATTCTTCTTTGTTACAAATTTCAGGATTTTTAGCGCAAAATTTACTGAAGTCACTGGCTGTGTAACTTGATGTTGTTGCAATTACCTTAGAGGCAAATACAAGAATGCTGAAGGCAAGGGCAGGGATGGTTAAAAGTTTGGTCAACCTACCCATAATAATTTTTAAGTTGAGTTAATATATCACCTTACTTCAAAATAGTCAAATATAAAAACTCAAATTACAAATAAATTAAAAGTTTAAAGTTAAAAATTTTAGAATCTAGAATCTAGAATTAAGAATTTAGAATCAAGAATTTTTAATCATTAACCATTAATCATTAATCATTAAATAATTGTTTTGAGAATTGGAATTTGGAAAATTGGAGAGAAGAACTTAGTTTTTTTTGTCCCCTTCTTGATAATTTATCTCAACAATTTCACCTTTTTTCAAATCCTTCCCATTCACTGGCACTCCCAGTGCCCAGCCTAATGCATTAGCAACCGAAACCCCAACACGCAGACCCGTAAATGAACCTGGTCCTGTATTCACTTCTATCTCAGTTATATCTTTAGGTGTCTTTTTCTCCTTTTTTAAAACTTCAGCAATAAATGGAAGAAGCCTTTGCGAGGTTTGAACAAAGGCTTTAGTCTCAAATTTTTTTTCACCAAGACCGACAATAACTTTTTCAGAATTAGAAGTATCAATATAAAGCTTCATAAAAACTTTCTTTAATCCTCAATAACTCCAGCCCTTGGGATGCTCTTTATACCAAAGAGCTAGGGATTTAATTGAGTCTTCCAAACTTCTTTTTGGCTGCCAACCCAATACCTTCTTTGCCTTTTTAATATCTGCATAAATCTTTGCATATTCTCCTTTCCTGGGTCGCGTTTTGCGAATCCTGAATTCTTTCCCAAGGACCTCTTGTACACGATTAACAACTTCTAAAACCGAGTAACCTCCTCCAGTTCCTAAATTTATAATTTCGCTTTTTCCACCCTTTAAAAGATATCTAAGGGCTAAAATATGAGCTTCATTTAAGTCTTCCACATTTATATAATCCCTTATCGGGGTTCTGTCAAAAGTATCTACCCTTGGACAGGTTAAAAAGAATGGCTCTATACCGAGTGCACCTCGAACCGCATTTTGGACCAAAAGCGTTGAAGGCTTTTTGGAATCACCGAACCTGCCATCGCTTGTTGCACCGCAAACATTAAAATAGCGAAGTATCACATAATTTAATCCCTTGACTGTACCAAGAGATTGAATAATCTCTTCAACACTTCTTTTAGATGTTCCGTAAGGATTTACGGGTTTTACGGGATGATACTCGTCAACAGGAAGATACTCTGTCTCTCCATAAACGGCGCAGGTAGATGAAAATATTAAATTTTTGACATGGTATTTCAACATGTTTGAAAAAAGATTAATTGAGCCACAAACATTATTGGAAAAATACTTTTCTGGATTCCTCACAGACTCGTCCACAGAGCAAAGGGCTGCATAATGAATGACAGCATCGAATGGCGACTCTTTCTTAAAAATAGTCTCTAAATCATTTTTTAAATCAGCTTTATAAAATCGAATGTGATCCGAGCCAAATTCTTTTTCTAAAACCTCAAGTGGTTGCCTAAATCCTCTCTCAAAATTATCAATAACAACCACTTCAAAACCTCCTTTTAATAACATATAACTTGCAACCGAACCTATATAACCACCCCCGCCAGTAACTAGAATTTTTCTCATTTTATCTTTATCCTTCTTAAATTTGCTCCAAGGTTTTCAAATTCCACCCATAAAGAATTACTTGGCAAAATATTTTTTATCTTCTCTCCCCACTCAATAAGAGCAATGTTGCCATTTCTTCCTAAAATATCTAAAAGACCAATGTTTTTGACCTCCTCATCGAGATTACCGCTTAACCGATAAAGGTCAACATGGTAAAGATTACTAAAAGGCTTAAATTTTCTAGGAATAGAGTAAGTCCGAATTAAGACAAAGGTGGGCGAGATGATTCTTCCTTTTATTCCAAAAAATTCAGCAAAACCCTGGACAAATGTAGTCTTCCCGCAACCGAGGTCACCGGTAAGAGAGATTGTAAAATAGGGATTACTAAACTTCTTAATCAAAGAATTTGCAAGCTCTTTGCCAAGTTTCTTAGTTTCAAGGGCGCTTTTGGTAATAACTTCCATACAACAAACACAAAGATGGTAGCTCCAATTGTATCAAAAAACACATCTCTTACAGTAGGCTCTCTTCCTGGTGTAAAGGATTGGTGAATCTCATCCGTAATCCCATAGATTATCGAAGTAAAGATCGAATAGAAACCTGACTTTTGGTCTTCTAAACCACTATTTCTGTAGGCTCTATATAAAAGAGCCGAAAGTATTGCATAAACTATTATATGAGCTGTCTTTTTGACTGCAAAATCCTTCCAATGTACTTCGGAAGTCCTCACTGTTGGGTGTGAGGAAAAGATAAAAATCACCAAAGCCCAAATAATAACTGGAAGCCAATACTTGAGAAAATTTTTGTCTGTAAATTTGTTAACCCCTTTTCTCACTTTAAAAATTATAGTCTCTGCATCCGATTTTTTATAATAGGTAAAAGTGCTATTGTGATTAGCCCAATACCTAATAAGCTAAAGATTACTGCCAAGAAAGGAAAATTCCTTCTTTCTTCATCTTGGACCCCCTGAACTTCTGGATTTGAGGTGGTTTTATTTAAGGAAGTATCCTGAACTCCCAAGGTGAACGCTTTCTCTTCTTGAGAAATATTTTCTTCGTTGTCTTCTAATTCACCTTCGGATTTTGACGTTGGAACCGGTGAAGATGTGGGTTTGGGGGTTGGGGTAGAAGTTGCTTTTGGTGTCGGTGTTGGAGTCAGAGTAGGTGTAGGTTTTGGTGAGGGAGTTGGTGTACTGGTGGGGGTAGGCGTTGGAGAAATAGGTGTCGAATTTGGTTCATTAACAGTCAGAGAAGAAAGTATATAGAAATTTCCTATTCCATCGGGACTTCGACCAAAAGAAACACCATCGTCTTGCGCGGGGACAACCGCGCCTGGTTCATCACCATATGCCACTTGATCTATCTCTACACCACAATCTAGCTTGACTAAGTCTCCATCATTTCGCAATTTAGTTCCATCCCAAGACACCACTCTAAATCTATCAATAAAATCTTCATCACCAAATGTTATTTTTTGACTTAATGTTGTGGAATCAAGATAAAGAACACAACCACTCAACGACACAGGGGAATCTTCCAAATTATAAAGTTCCACCCACTCTGAACCGTCCTCGGGTGCAACTGGATTGGCTAAAACTTCATTGATCACCACTTTTGCACTTACTCCTTTAGCCAAAAAGAAACAAAAAATGCATGCAAAAGATAAAAAAATTATTAGATTCTTCACAAGCTATCTTTGTAAGAAAGTCTTCTTGATAAAATTCATTTCATAAAATTTACAAAAATTAACATTCCCAAAAGATTAGTCTAGAAAAACTTAAAATTTAAACTAAAAAGAGTATAAAATAAAAGTGCAACTATAAAAAATCAAATTAGAAAAACAAAAAATCCAAAATTTAGAAAGCTCTAAAATATCCAAAATTCTGCCTGAAAACTACTTTAGCCAAACCTCTCCCCCTGTACTGATGATTCGAATCACCAGTACGACATATACTAAAAGGCTTTCCTCATTCTCCTTTTCCTAATCTCGTCCCTCAAATATCTCCAAGACCCACTTTTAGAACTGGCTGCGGCAAAAAGAGTAGCAACCTTTTCTCCAACACTTTCAATAAAATCTTCAACTTCTTCGTTTCTTAAAACTTTTTCTATAACCTTCTTATAGTAGGTGCCCTCTTTCAAGTCCAGAGAGACAAAACCAACAGTGGAAATACTTACCCGCAGTATTTCAGAAATTTCCCTATAACTGTAGCCCTTAAGGATAAGAAATGCGATTGCTAGTCTTTTCGCTAACATTACCTGCTCGGTGGGTGTCAAAAATTCATTTAAAAATCCTTCGAGATTCTTTTTAGTCTTCAAACCCTCAAGTGTTTTAAGAAAGATATCGAATATTCTTTTATAGATGTCTTTGGGTATCGGGTACTTCGAAACTTGCGGCATTATACTAAATAATTATTAATTAAAGGTAAAACAACTTTCAATAACGCTTGTATTGATGATTCGAATCATCAATACACTTTAATCTTGGGAAAGACAAAGATTAAATCTTTTTTATTCTTAAATTTTTAACCCCTTTTATTTTTAAAACCCCTACCCTCAAAGAAAATCCTTAATTTAGGAAAAAACTCTTAATTTCCATAAAACATTCCTTAAAGTAAAAATTCAAGGGGATATCAATATCTTTTAAATTCCTTATTGAGGTTTAATAATTGATATGCAAATAATAGGTATCGATGTCTGAATTCTCGTGGTCAACACGAACATAACGCAGACGGCAACCATTTACACCTGTATAGCTTCCTCTAAAAAGAGTTCCAGAAGCAACTGCTCTTACCTCGTCAGAGGTAAGACTGTCAATATCTATACCATTGTGAAATTGATAGATTCTTCCAACCCAGGTATTTCTTACTGCCCAGGTTGAACCATAACCTTGACTAAACTTTATTTTTGGCATTATTGGCCAATCCCAGGACCCACTTGGATTAAAAGGATCTCCGTCTCCTGAGCCACAAGATGAACCCGAACAATTCTCATAATCCACTCCGGGTTTAAGATAATTAAATGGATTTTGTGTAACACCATTTTGGCTCACGATAAAATGTAGATGTCTGCCACTGGAGTTACAGGAAGGACCTGAAATAATACTTGCAATTTTATCTCCCTGTGAAACCCTTCCCACCTCAACTTCTTCACCTTTTCCTGCAATAATTGCCTGAATTGCCTCAAATTCCGCTTTAGCAGCAGCAAGAAGTTCCTGATATCTTTTCTCGTCATTTTTAGTTTGTTCCAAAAGGATTGCCTTTGCACTTTTTTGATCATTTAAAAAAGTCTTCTGCTCCTCCAATTCTTTTTGTAGCTCTTCCTGAGTGCTTTTTTCTTCCTCATAAACATTCTGGGCTTTTTGCAATCTTATTAGCAAATCTCTATCAGATTCTTGGATTTTCCTAAGATAATAAAAGGAGGAAAAAGCGCTCTCCAAATCAGGGGAGGTAATAATCATTAAAAATGGATCATTAACCCTACTCATCTTATAAGTTTTCACAACTCTTGAAGTAAAGGCTTGAGTTAAGGCTTCTAAAGAGTTTTGAAGTTGATAAATCCTTCCACCCAATAGCGCAATCTTTTCTTGAGTTTGTTCAATTTTAAGGGTAGTGAGTCTAATCTGCGCATCATATTGGGCAATTTGATTGGAAAGTGTTAGGGCTTGGGAACGAAGTCTTTGGAGCTCTTGCTCGTATTGGGCTATTTCCCTAGATAACCTTTCGAGCTTTTCGGTCTCGGTTTCTGCATTAGTAAACTTTGCAAAAGGAGTAATTAAAAACAAACACAAGGTGAAAATTAAGAAAAGCAAAAACTTTTGAAAGCCTCCTTTGAGCATTGAGATAATTTTTAATTTCGTACAATTTTCCATCCCAAGGCGTGGGACGTTATTTTATAGATTTCACCCGTGATACAGCCAAAATACTCCCAAGAAGTGCAAGCAAAATGCCTACTAAAATTTCAGCAAAAAGTGCCAAACCAAAAAGAGAAAAAAGTCCAAGAGCATCTCGCGGGAGAATAGGAATCTCCCCGAAATATTTAATAAGGGATGGTGCGGAATAAAGAATAATCAAAAATGCACTGAGCCATCCACTCAAAACCCCTACAACCGTATAAATCATTGCCTCAAAAATTATCGGGCTTCTAATAAAACCTCTGGTTGCACCAATCAGATCCAATATTTCTATCTCGCCGCGTCTTGCTGTCATGCGCATGCCGATTATCACAATCAGCACAAGAAATGAGGTGGTGGTAAGGAAAACACTAAATATGCCTCCGCCTAACCTTATATAATAAGTAAACCTCCTAAGCCTATTAACCACATCAACTAATGACTCTTCCCCTCCCAAACTTGCTGTAAAACCTACAGAATCCACCACATCTTCTTTTTTTAACTCGTCAATAACTTCCTGAGCATAAGACAAATCTACTAAAGAAAATTCCAAACTTGCCGGAAAAATTGCCGGGCTGACCAGTTCAGAAAGAAGAGGATTATCACTGGTTGCTTTTTTATAAATCTCAACTGCCTCTTCTTTAGAAACAAAGTTTACATTGGCAACTCTCGGGTCGCGCGAGAGCTTCTGCTGAAGTCTTGAAAGTTCTTCCTCTTTTACATCATCTTTAAGAAATGCTATAACTTGCGGCCTTGTTTCAAAGTACTTTATTGCTTTCTCGGAAGAATAAACAACTACTAAAAGCACAGTAATTACGAAAAAGGTTATTCCCAAAACAAAGATCGCGGCAAGTGCCTGAAAAGGAGCCCTTCTTATATGCTGAAAAGCTGTTTTTAGATGGATATTCATTTTCGTGGTTGATACATCTTTTTCCCCTTACTGTCGCTAACAAGTTTCCCTTGACTTAATTCAATAACACGTTTACCCATTTTATCAACTATGTGTCTGTTGTGCGTGGCCATCAAGATAGTTTTTCCTTCTTTATGAATCTTGTCAAAAAGTTCGACTATTCGGTCTGCTGTTTCCCAATCTAAATTCCCTGTCGGTTCGTCAGCTAAAATAATGCTGGGGTTTACCACCAGCGCCCTCGCCATAGCAACTCTCTGTAATTCTCCGCCAGAAAGCTGGGAGGGGAAAAAATCTATACGATCGGAAAGATCCACCAGTTTTAATACATGTTCGACCCGTTCTCTCCACTCAGTCTGAGAAACACCTATCACCGCCAACGCCACCTCTATGTTTTCTGAAACGGTTTTCTCGGGAATCAACTTGAAATCTTGAAACACAACTCCAATTTTTTGGCGGAGTTTTGGTATGTCTTTATTTTTAAGTGTAGAGTAAAGGGTATCATCTAGTAAAATCTCGCCACTATCCGGAACAACCTCTCTTAATATCAATCGAATAAGGGTAGTTTTTCCAGCACCAGATGACCCGACCACAAATACAAATTCCCCATCTTCAATTCGAAAACTTACATCTTGAAGTGCGGTAATCTTGCCAAATCTTTTGGTGACATTTTTAAACTCTAACATCTAAGGACAGTAATATCTCTTAAAGAGTAGCTTATCAGATAGTAAAGGTTTTGGCTAGAATCTTTTTAAAATTTCTACCTTGAATCTACAAGAAGAAAACTTTAACTACTGGATGACTTTGATTTTACCAACATCCATCAGCCATCCTGCCTTGACTCCTGAAATCGTATTACCCCATACTTTTACCTTTTTCCCAACAAAACTGTCTAAATCAATCACTGTTGAAGTAAGGTAGACATTTTGCGACGGCCCGCCTGGACGTTCCAAATGATGTGTCCCTTCACCATCTATCCCTCCTCTGACGAGTATCCCTTCAGGAGCTTGTTTCTCAAAGATGGATTCATCCTCAATTCCAGCCTGCATTTGGGACTCACCAACCTTTGAATCCGTTTGGCTTTGTTGTACGGTACTCTGAGATTTTTTTCCGGTAACCTTTTCAGCAAGCACCCAACCACTAACAATACCAAAGGCGACAACGATAAATGAGGCAATAATACTTAATAATTTAGGTCCTAATCGATTCTTAGGAAAACTTTTTAGAATTCCGCCGGAAGAGGTTTTTTGTGCTGACAAAATTTCTTGTTGTTGGTTGTCCATGTTAAAAAGTTCTAGTTAAGAAGTTTATAGCATTTTTTTAATTCACTAACAAGAACATCTTTTTTTTAAAGGGTTCTTTTCAACTTCTAATTTTACCCTAAAATACCTAAAGTACACATCCTCAAAAGTAAAATAGATGATAAACCTGTTAAGTATTTTACTGCGTTCAAGGTGTCTAAAGATCAATATTTAAATAATTTTGATATAATCTTAGTCATGCATAAGCAAATTAGTCCTATTAAAGAAAAAACTAATATTAAGACAAGAAAAAAGATTTTAAATGCCTTAGCTAATGAATTCGCACAAACAAATCCAAAGTGGAGGTTTCTTTTTGAATACTCCAAAACTAAGGGCTTAGAAGCTTGGGAAGTAGTCTCACTTATTTTTCTACCAAATACAGGAATAAGTCTTTCGGAAAAACATTTTGAGATCTCAAGAATTGCTAAACTCTTAGCCACCACTGAAAAAGAAAAAGTAGACGAAAGTTTAGTCACCAAAGCCGATCTTGTAAACTGGAATAGATTCGCAATCTCTGCGCTAATAGAGGCAGAAAAACAACGAGGAAATGATAAAGAAAAAATTCAAATAGGTTATAAAACAATTGAGCTTATAAATATCCTTTTCCCCGGAATCCTTATTGATAGCCCCAAATCTTCGCCATTTCCAAAGTGGTAACCTCAAAATTGCCCTATTTTTTCATACACAAAAATAAAAAAGGATTTCTTAACACAACCTTAATGCAAAGTTTTATAAATTACCTAGAAAACCTATGAAATTTCAATGTAGAGTTTAAGAGACCGGAAATCCCACCTCCTACCTTAATTTAAAAATTTACTTACTTCCAAACTTTCTCAGGGTTGCCTCAATAAAGGGGTCTAAATCTCCATCCAAAACGGACTCGGGGTTTGAAACCTCAATATTAGTTCTTAAGTCTTTTACCATCTTATAAGGATGAAGCACATAAGAGCGAATCTGTGTTCCCCAAGATGGCGGATGATATTCTCCCTTTAACTCCTTTACTTTTTTCTCTTTCATCGCTTCTTCTCTAGCCCAAAGTTTGGAACGAAGTAGGTCTAAAGCGATCTTTCTATTTTGTTCCTGATAACGCTGGCTTTGCGCGGTTACCACAATATCGGTTGGTTTATGTCTAAGCCTTACTGCGGTTGAAACCTTTTGTACATTTTGCCCTCCTTGGGAAGAGGCCCTGAAAAACTGCCATTCCAAATCTTCTTCTTTAATCTCGTATTGGGGAAAGTCTTTTTCTTCAAGCTCCGGCAACACCTCTACTAAAGCAAATGAGGTATGCCTCAACTTATCTGCGTTGAAGGGAGACTGTCTTACTAATCTATGTGTTCCAGCTTCACTTTTCAGATAACCATAAGCGTATCTACCCCTTACTCTAAAAGTTACACTTTTTAAACCCGCCTCCTCACCAGGAGAAAAATCTAAGATCTCTGTCTCCCAACCTTTCCTTTCAGAATATCTCAAATACATCCTATAAAGCATACTTGCCCAGTCCATCGCTTCAGTACCGCCTTGCCCAGCATGGATAGAAACTATCGCGTTTTTAAAATCGTAGGGACCTGAAAGGAGCGTCTCAAGCTCAATTTTAGTAAGTTTTTTCTCTATACTTTCAATTTCATCTAAAAAATCTTCGTAAGACTCCCCTTTTTCTGTTAATTCCAAAAGTAATTTCAAGTCATTTTTCAGATTTTCCACCTCCTCGACTTCTTTCTTTAAATCTCCTAATTCCTGCATCAAATTCTTTGCTTTTTCTTTATCGCTCCAAAAAGCGGGGTCGCTTGAAACAGCTTCTAGTTCCTTTAACCTATATTTTTTCTCTTCTAAATTTAGAAATTTTTCCACAGACTCAAAACGCTCAAAAAGTTTTTCTAAATGACGTTTTGTATCCTGCATAATTTAATTGAAGTATATCACTAAATGTTTTATTAAATTTTAAATCGAGTTTCTAAGTAAATCTAAATGAAAATTCTTTAAGCGAACAATCTCTACTTTAAGGTTTGCAGATAGTATCCTGAACCTTCATCCTATCGGAGGTAGATAATTTTTGGTAATTCTCTAGTATCGTTTGAAGGGTGGGTTCCTCTTTAGCAATCGAGGAAGGTATTTCCTGGCTGACACCCAATACCTGAACTAGCTTTTCTCTCCCTAGATCAAGAAGTGTACTTATAGGTTTGGGCGCATTCTTCCAGCCTATAATCTCAGTAAGAATAGTTTTGCCACCAATTATAAAAAAACCTTCTAAAATCAAAGCGAGTAAAAATCCATAAAACAAAAAGGAGAGTGCAGGCCGATTAAGAGACCAATGAATATAAAGATATCTAAGCCGTGCTAAAGTAAGAAGTAAAAGAAAAGCCAGAAAGATAATTGTGCCCGCCATCCAGTAAGTAGGTTCTATTGATATGCCTCTAATATTAAAAACCCCGATAGATTTATTTAGAAATTGAAAGATACTCGTAAGGTCCATCGATTCATAATACCACGAAATTACTACAAGCTTCGAAGTTTCTCCATCAAAATTGAGTAAAATCGCAGGTTATGAATCGTTGAAAGTCTAAGAGCTGAAGATTCCTTTAATTGAAAAAGATATGCAAGATAGCCTCTTGAATAATTTTTGCAAAGAAGACAGTCACAGGCACTACTTACCTTACCCTTATCTTTTAAATATTTTTCGCGATCAGGAACATAGTATGAGTAAAACCTATTATCATTCAAATCAATCTTATCCATAGAGGGTGCATTAAAAACATACAATCTCCTGTGTCTAGCATCACGAGTGGGAAGAACGCAATCAAAAATCGTATATCCTAATTTAAAACACTCTACTATGTCATCTGGCTTTCCAACCCCTAGTCCATAAAGAAAATATCCTTTTGGTAGATCCCTTGAAATTAGCCTTGCAACTTCATAGTCAAAAACTCCTTCTTCATTAATCGGCCAACCACCGTATCCAAGCCCATCAAAACCAATCTCCAACAATGCTTCTAGGCACTTTCTTCTCAAATCCAAATATTTACCTCCTTGGACAACTCCAATGATATACGGCCGATCTTTATCTCTTAACTTCCTTTTCTTACACAATCTTAAGAATTCATCCTTAGACCGCTTTGCCCAACTTATAGTTCTTGCTACACTTTCCTCTGCTTCTGAATAACTTGCGTTACTCGGTGTGAAGTCATCTAAAACAACAACAAGGTCAGTATTTAAATCCATTTGAATCTGGATAGATCTCTCCGGGGTAAATATAAAACTTTTTCCATCTCTAAGCTTAAACTTGATACCATAATCTTCGACTGATCCCTGACCCTGCTTTTTGACAACACTTTCTACCTGAAATCCACCTGAATCTGATATAACCGCTCCCTTCCATCCGACAAACTCCCTAATCCCCCCAAAATGTCTTATAAGTTCTAAACCCAATTCTTTATAAAGGTGATAAGTATTAACCAAAACCCCGCTGATTCCCGCATTTTCAACATCCTGAAAATCAACAGTTTTTATAAATCCCCTGGTTGCATCTGGGAAAAAAAGGGGCAAACTAAGTTTTAATCCGTTTCTCGTGTAAAAATATCTAGGCACAGCGTTTAAATTATAAATATACTTTACTTTTATTGACTAGGCGAAGGAGTGGGTGTTGAAGTGTTGCTTTCCATAGATTCTGTAGGCGTAGGAGAGGCTAAAGTTGTAGGTGTAGGGGTTGAATAACCCTTTGGATAACCAGTAATTATTTGGATATCAAAACCCCTGATAGCGGATGTATTTACTTTAACTTCAGCGTAAAGACTTTCAAGCTTTTGCAAAATTTCATCTTTTAAGAGTTGATGTACATCTGGAGAAAATGTTACCTGGGTGATCGTATAATTTTGGCTCTCGGCATTTCCTATTTCGATATCCGAATAACCCAACCTCTCGAGTTCACCCTTAACCTTGGCTGCTTGTTGAGGAATGTTAGTACCATTCAATACTTGAATTCTTATCCTTTCCCTGCTAACCTCGACGGTTGGGGTAGGCGAGGCTACAAAATAAGGTGAAGGAGTAGGCTGCAAGGTGGGTGTAGGTGAAAGACTTAACTTTACACCCTTTGTTTTTAGTAAATTTATCCCAACCACCAAAATCAAAATACCCACAATAATAAGAAACAATACCTTCGCTAGATTTCCTCTATCTTTTTTTAATTCAGGAAATCCCACAGTCTTTTTTGAAAGCTCAGATCCGGTTTCCTGTGTTGTCTCTGACTGAAGATTTTTTTCTTCTTCCATCTTTTCGTGAGTATAATCTTATAACCATTTATCTGTCAACTATTTGAATTTAAGAAACTTGTGTTTTCTAAAGAATTTATTATAGGGAAGGACTTTCATTAGGCAAGACAGAATCTTTCATTCAAAATCAAATTTTTAAAAAATCTAAACATTTCCAAATCTTAGAATCATATGTAGCAATTTACAGGTAGCTTTTGATTCTATGTGCATGAATAAATGATTGCGTTTAAAAAAATTGGAAGTTAAAAAATCAGAAATTAGGATTAAGAAATTAAAATTTTTAACGACTAATCATTCAATCCTCCGTTAGTTGACTAAATTTCTGTTTTATATAAACCAATCCACCCACCAAACCTGCCTTATCACCCAACTCCCCCTTTTTAATTTCAGGCATCACTGAAAGATTCTTTAAAAGATTTTGTGTAAGAAGTTTTATTCTGTCTAAAGAAAGATACGAATTTTCGAATATTCCACCTCCTACAACCAAAACCTCTGGCGACCAAAAAAGAATCGTGTTATAAAAACCCACAGCCAATAATTTTTCAACCTCCTCCCAAACGTTTTTATCCTTAATATCCTGAGGAAGTTTTCCAAGTCTTTTTAGTAGACCCGACCCTGATACAAGTCCTTCAAAATCAGCTGATTTTTCATCAATTGTCCTGTCTACATCTACAATTTGATGCCCAGGCTCAAAACCAAAACCCGAAACATCAATAAATCTCTTCACAATCCTAGCACCTCCCACTCCTGTTCCGACTGTTAAGAAAGCGACTATCGAATAATCCCTACCTGCACCTTTACTTGCTTCACCAAGTGCGGCGAGACTTGCATCATTTTCTATAAAAATCTCTTTTGTGTTTATTATCTTTCCCAAGTCATCTTTTATCGGCTTTCCTACCCAATCGGGTAAATTAGGAGCAAAAATTAGACTACTTTTATCTTTACTTAAAATACCGGGAATGCCAAAACAGGCAAGGTTGTCTTGAGAAAATGAACCTAATCCAGAAACATACTCTTTAATTAATAAAAGTGCTTCTTCAAAGCGTTTCGGTGTACTAACTATTCTAAAGTTATTTAAGTTCTCTCCATCAATAGAAGTAGCCATCCTCATTCTTGTCCCACCTATGTCAAAAACTATGTACATCTTATTTTGAAATAATTAAAATATTAATCGTTAACATTTTTAGAGCACTTTAATATAAAAAAGAGTCGAAAAGTTAAAACTTTTTAAACCCCTAAAGTTTGCCAAATAGAAATTTTATGTAATTGGGTAACATGCTTTGCAGACTCCTAATTTTTCTAACTTTTCTAGATAGTTAATAATCGTTGTGACATATTCTGCATGGCTCCAGGCTAAGGGAGAAGCAGAAATATGTTCACCTGTATAAGGATCATATTGTTCCGCCAAGATTCCGGCACTATTTGCCCTTTTGACCGCCCACGAAATTAATCGTCTGACAGGTTCCATATCGGATTCACTTTTAGCAATTTCAATATAATACTGTGCTAACCACATTGTTGTTATAACCCAAGGATTTCCAGGTATATCTCCGCCTCTAAAATGGTAAGCGTCACCCTCATAGCGCGCGATTCCACCAATTGGAGTTTTCACCTCAAGTTTTGAGACAGTTTTTTCGATACACCTTTTAAGGAGCACATCATCGGCCGCTAAAACCTGAAACTTATATATTCCGTAAACTGAAGACATATCTAAAGTCCTATTAATCTGAGGGTGTTTACCCTCTGTATTAATATATTTATAAAAAACACCTTCTTCACGATCGTACAAATATTTCATGATAGACTCCTTAATACTTTCTGCTGTATCAATGTACTTTCTCTCGCTTTCTAATTTTCCTAAAAGCTTAGCAAATTTTGCTGCTGCTAAAAGTGCTCCATAAACTGCGGATGCGGTGAATGTATGAATTCCGTAATCTTGTTCCCAAAGGTCATAACTTGCTTTTGGTAAACCTGTTTTTTCATCGCGATAAGAAACCATAAAATCCGCAGCCTTTTTTATAAGCCCATTATATACACTTTCAATAAATTCTAAATCTCTCGAAAGCTCATAATGTTGCCAAAGTGCGTAAATTACTTCTGCAGTTTCATCTTCCTGAATTGGAAAATTTTTTTGCCCTTCTCTTACCCACGGATGCCAAGAAGAACCAAGACTTTTGTCTGGCCTATATTTGTGCATAAAAAATCCTTCAGAGGTTATAATTTCAGAAGCAAATTTAAAAAAACGACTACTGGCATTAAAGTCTCCAGCCTTTTCCAAAGCTATCGCACAGAAAGCAGCATCTCTTGGCCATACATACGCATAGGTATCTCTTCCATACTGTAAAAGATCTGAATCACCTGATGCAATGATAGAACCATTATAACCAACATGTGTTCTTAAAAATATTAAAGATTTGTTAAAAAGTTCTATCATCTGCGGTCCTAACCCATAAAAACTGAAATTCCTTGCAGTTACCCACGCCCTCCAGTAATCTATAGTCGACTTTATGATAGCCTTAGGATGACGAGCCAAAACATACTCATTCAATCTTTTCACCCTTTCGATGGATTTTCCAATACACATAAAATAGTAAATTAAAGCTTCTTCTTTTGCTGGAATATCCAAACCCACACCTACCACTGAATCTACTTGACCGTGTTCTATTGGATTTCCCGAAAGTTTCCCGTCTTCAGCATCCTTATATGTACCATCTTTTCCTTCTATTCCCAAAAGTCCCACACTATATTCATCGAACGCCCTACCTTCATAAAGAGTATTTACTAAAAAAACTCTTCTTCCTTTGTAATGGATTATTACCTTATCTCGAGGATCGTAATAAGCCGTATCTCCTGTTCTTGTCTGGGAAATATTAAACTGTTGGTTAAAATAAAGTTTAATGAATCGTCTTCTGTCGTAAACATTCTTCACCCTTATTTCTCTTACAAATATATTTCGTTCGTTGTAAACGCAATCAGTAAAATACATTTCAAGTCCAAGAGAAACATTCTTTGCAACTATGTTAGATGCCATAGAATCCTTTAGACAACCTACACTTACTTCCCATTTTCCATCGTCTATCCAACTAAACTGTTCATCAACCATTAAACCAATTTTATGGGTCAAATGCTGACTAACATGATTTTCCAGTCCAGGATAATGGAAGTACAAGTCTTTAACTTGGCCAAATTGATCAAATCCTATCAAAACCCTACCGTTTCCTAAATTTATTGATTTTGGCATAGAATCCTTGAACCACTAAAATTTAAATTCCCTAAAATTTTAAAAATAACTCTGAAAGTTTTTTTATTTTTTAAGAGTTAAATAATTTAGGGTTTGTTATCGTACTTTTTCTCTTATTGACTGTGGTTTTGTTCGCTAGAAAAGTATCTACCCTTAGCTCTAGGTCTTTAGCTGCGTTCATAAAACTAATAAACGCCTCGTATGGACTATCATAAGGATTAAAGTATTTGTGGACATCTCCATCGGCAAACCATTTTGTACACATATAATAGAAGTGGTCGGATATCTGGAGCTTTCTCCAATTCTCTATCAGTCTTTCATCCCTTGTCGAGATGACCTTTTTCTCAAGTTGATAAATAAAATTTATGGCACAATTTTGGATAGCGTTTCCCACCCATGCCGAAAGATCTCTTTCCGTATCCGCCCAAGTAACGACATTAGGCACATCAAGTAGATCCATCGCAGGGTATCTTTCAATTGCTTCGCTGACTGTTACAAAATCGTTATCTTTATCTTTAAGAATTTCTTTGGGTAGATTTTTGAGAAATTCAAAGATCCCTTTATCTTCCCACTGGTGTTCCCCAAATGTCTCGTAATCCATAAAAAGATTAACGACATGCCCGTTACCATTTATACTTGATATCCAGGAAGCAAACTTACTTGCCGTCAGTGGCCATTCTTTCCATCCTTTTTCTGAAAACCTAAAGGCAATATCATCAGAAAGCCTGTAATTTTTTAAAAGTAATTTTATCCTTTTAGTCCCAATAGGCCTATAAACGAAGTTTGGACTTCTCCAGCCTAAAAACGAATCCCATCCCTCAGCCAAAATTGCCTTGTAACCTTTTTTTTCAGCCCAAACTCCAAGCTCATTCGAATAGGCAAGTTCAGTATTTCTAAAAACCCTTGGGGTGTATCCGAAAACTTCTCTAAGTTTAACTTTATGAAGGTCGACTTGCTTTTCAAACTCTTTACGAGAATAAAAAAATGCAAGAGAGTGATAATAGGTTTCGGATAAAAGTTCAACTCTCCCTGTATCCACCAAGCGTTTAAATGAGTCAAGCACTCTTGGAAAGCTTTTCTGAAGTTGCTCAAGGATTACACCGGAAAAGGAAAAGGAAATTTTAAGTTGAGGATATTTTTTAAGAAGTTTCAAAAAAATTTTATTTGCTGGCAGATAAGATTTAAAAGCTACTTTTGCCAAGACTTTCTGATTGTTAAGATTAGAATTTGAAGAATCGTTAAAGTAATCTGCGTCATTGCCAATATCAAAAATTCTATATCTTTTTACCCGTATCGGTTGATGTACTTGAAAATAAAAACAAACACTTGGCATTTTATTTTATTATTTAACTAAGAAGTTGATGATATATTTCCAACATCTTTTGAGCTGAATTTTCCCAACTCAAATTCCTAATTTCTTTAGTACTTTCTTTAATTAAAGTGATTGGAAGTGGCTCATAAGCTAGTACAGAAAGAATTTTATTTGCCGTTTCATCTATATCCCAAAAATCTACCTTTAGCGCATGGTTCAAAACCTCAGCAACTCCAGATTGCTTAGATATAAGAACGGGTGTATTATTTGCTATAGCTTCAAGTGCGGTTATACCAAAAGGTTCAGAAACAGATGGCATCACATAAAGATCGGCTGCTTTGTAAACTCTATTCTTCTCCTCACCTCTTAGAAAACCTGTAAATATAAACTTATCCAAAACTTTTAGACGCGCGGCTTCTCCCATCATGTATTCGTACATATCTCCAGAACCTGTTACAACAAATATAACTTTGGGGTTGTATCTTAAAACTTTCTCAGCCGCTCTCACAAAATATTCCGGACCTTTCTGAAGAGTGATTCTCCCCAAAAAAAGAACCACTTTATAACCCATCCTTTTAAAGAAGGTTAAGGTTGGTGGTAAATTTTCGTTCTTGGGAGGATCAATACCGTTGTGGACAACCTTTATCTTTTCCCCCGGAATATTATATTTTTCTACTATTATGTTTTTAACTCTTTGAGCAACAGCAACAACACTCTCCGCATTCTCAAACCCTTGTTTTTCAATTTCATAAACAAAGGGGTTAGGTGCAAGGTTCCCACTTCTATCAAATTCCGTGGAGTGAACGTGCGCAATTAAAGGTCTTTTAAGAAAATTTTTGGCAACGATTCCAGCAGGAAAACACAGCCAATCGTGAGCATGAATAATATCAACGTCCTCTTTTTTTAAAACCTTATACATTTTCTCTGCAAATTTAAGAGAGGCACTAATATAGTCTGGAGGGAAATCGTCGCAAGTTATATTTTTTATTAAGATATCGCTCTTACTTGACAAATACACGGATGGGAGAAGACTTATATCCTCATCTACATCTGCAAAAACAATTTTCATAAAGGGAAACTTTAGATCCAATGATCTAGGAAGAACAAAAGTTATCTGGACTCCTTTCTCGGACAAAGATCGAGCTAGACCTAAACAGGCCTCACCAAGGCCTCCACTATTAAAAGGAGGTAATTCCCAACCTATCATCAAAACTCTAAGCGGCATTTTCCCTCCTTGACATTATTTTAAAGCGGTACAATTATACAAAAGATGCACCTAATTCATAGTAGCAAAAAAATTAAGTAAATTTAAAGATGAAAATTAGGTTCAACTCTCTATCGGTACATTTTTCTTAAATCTCTAAAAGAAATTCGCCTTTCTTTCTACCAGCGACTAGTTTAACTTTATCTCCGGGCTTTATACTACCTTTCAAGAGTGCCGTACCTATAAGATCGCCAATATTGATATTCACAATTCGTCTCATTGGCCGAGCCCCAAATGCTGGATCGTATCCATCTTCAGCGAGTTTTTGAGCTACCTCATCAGAAAAGTTTAGATTTATATTTTTCTTTCTTAAATTTTCACTAAGTTCAGAAAGTAGAAGTTGAGCAATTTTTACTAGATGCTCTTTAGCTAAAGGCTCGTATACAACAACACCATCAAAACGATTAAGAAACTCTGGCGAAAATATCTCTTTCTCTAAGACATAATTTACCACCATTCTTTGCAATTTATCTCCCTTAACCCCTTTGTTTACTAATTCTCTTATGTACTCCGCACCTGCATTCGAGGTACCTATTACAAAAAGGTGTTTACAAACAATCTTTTTTCCAAATGCGTCTGTAATAATTCCCTCATCTAGAAGGGCTAAGAAGATATCATAAATTTCTTTTGATGCTTTTTCTATCTCATCAAGAAGAAGCAAACTTGAAGGTCTATTTTTTATCGCTGTAGTAAGAACACCTGGAACATTTCTCTTAAGAGAACCAATAAGTCTTTCTAATCCTTCACTTCCGGCGTATTCAGCCATATCAAACCGTATAATATTCTCTTCACTTCCATAATAAACCTTAGCCAATACCTTAGCTGTCTCTGTCTTTCCAACTCCTGTGGGACCCAAAAAAAGAAAAGATCCCAAAGGTCTTTTTTCCTTCACAACCCCAACCATCTTTGACCTCAACGTTTTACCTATAAGATCAATCGCAGTCTCTTGATTTACTAACCTTTGATGGATAATCTCCTCTATCCGACTTAACCTCTCCTTCTCTTTCTCACCAAGGGAAGCAAAAGATATCCCAGTTTTTTCAGCTAATATAGTGTTGACATCGTCAATATTCACAGTTTTTTTATTGTTTTGCCTTGCAAATGTAATCGCAGCATCTAAAAGCTCAAGCGCCTTCTCTGGAAATGGAGTTTCGGTAACATAGCTATCTGATTGTTCTATAATATGCCTTAGTGCGGGAATACTAACAGTTATGCCCGTTAAATCTTCCCAACGCTGTGCTGACTCAATCAATATCTTCATTGCCTCATCTTTATTAGGCGGAATTACCTCTATCTTTTCCAAGAATTTTCTGATTCTTAAATTCGGGACAATAAATCGCTCATAATCAAAGCCAGTCGAGATAGCTATAATCTTTAACTCTCTCTTTTCTAAATACTCCTCAAAAACATCGGTAAAGTCATAACCTTCAACATCGGGGTTTATCAGTCTATGAATATCTCTTATCATTAAGATAATATTTCCTGCCTGAGATGCTTCCGCCAAAATAGTTGAAAGATTTGCCTTTTTTTGATTAATATCGGTTGCTTCTGAAAAAAGAAAGTTATAATCAAATTCCAAGACTTTTTTAAAAGAAAGATCTTTCCCTAATTGTCCACTTGATGCTTTTCTAGCAAACTCCAAAACTACCGTCTTTTTACCAACACCTGGCTCTCCTACTAAAATTACACTCATCCCTGAACTAAAAGCTCTCTGCATTCTATTGACCACGCCTGATCTTCCTATTAGATGATGAGAAAAAGGTTGGGGCTTACTCAAATCTATTGAAAACTTATTAAGTATTGGCGTATAACCAAAAGTTAAATCAAGGGCGATACTAGGATGAGTGTATTCTTCATTTCCTAACAATTTTGACTCATTGGTTCTTTCCTGATCCCACCATAAAGAGGCAAGAATTACATCATCTTTTGCAATTTCTTTCTCGTTAAAAAAACTTTCACTCCAAACTCCCGAATCCAATAAAAAACTTATGATGTCAGTAAACCTTTTAGGATTAAGGGTCTCAATATTTTTAGGTAAATTTTTTGCTTTTCCAACAAGCTCATCTACCGAGACACCAATATGCTCCGCTACAAATTTACCCGCTTCTGAATTTAGGATTACCTCAAGAGGATTTTTTGAAGTAGATTTTATCTCAAAAATAAGCTCATTAACAAAATTTTCAGGACTCTTTTTGAATTTTTTAAAAACCGGGTAGCCAAAAAATGGTAAAGTTAACCAGAAGACTATCCCAACTATCCCTCCAAGTGCGACTAAAAAGATTACAATAATCGCAGTAAAAAAAAGTGCTAATCTAACACAAGCACCAATTCCTCTAGAAATCAAATTGAACATGAACACCTCAAACTTTCTTTGAAAACTAAAACCCGGGCTTGTATAGACTTCAACCAATCTTTTCCAAGGCGCAAACAGCGTCTTTAAGAGAAGGCCTAATGAAAAATAATTGATAATTAAGTCAAGAGTTTGATTCAAACTTCGGAAGTAATAATCTATCCCTTGGGAGTAGTGCCAAGATAGAAATTCCATATTACTTCATGATAACACTAATTAAGTACTTATTTCCCACCAAAAGGGTGTATCTTACTTACTTAAAAGGAATTTCTTGTAAGCACCCAAGAACTAGTTTTTAAAATCCTCAAAATTTATAATCATTTTATTTATATTGCTTTTTGGCAAAAAATGCTACAATCAAAATATTTTTATGGATAAGCTTAAGTTTATTGAAAATAAAATGCGGGAGCTTAAAGATTCAGGACTTTTCATCAACATAAAGGCAATAGACTCAGCAGTGGGTGCCAAAATTAGAGTAGACGGAAAATGGGTTTTGAATTTTTGTTCCAATAACTACTTAGGTCTGGCAAACCATCCTAGTCTCATCAAGGCCGCCAAAAAAGCACTTGACAAATACGGTATAGGACCAACCGCTGTGAGGACTATTTCGGGTACTACGAGCCTCCATCTTTTACTTGAGGAAAAACTTAAAAAATTTAAAAGAGTCGAAGCAGTAATTTCTCTACAATCTGGGTTTGTTGCGAATTTAGCTAGCATTCCCGCAATTATAGGAGAAGGCGACACTATTTTTTCAGACGAGCTAAATCACGCAAGCATTATTGATGGTTGCAGACTAAGTAATGCCGAAATCGTTAAATATAACCATCTAGACACCAAAGACCTAGAACAAAAATTAAAAAAGAAAAGAGGAAGTGGAAGAAAATTGATTGTCAGCGATGGAGTTTTCAGTATGGATGGGGATATAGCTCCACTCCCTGAATTGGCAAAGATTGCCTCAAAATACGGATGCCTTTTAATGGTTGACGATGCACACGGCGAAGGTGTTCTGGGAAAATCTGGAAGGGGTATCGTTGACTTTTTTAACCTTCATGGAAAAGTAGATATTGAAGTTGGGACTCTAAGTAAAGCATTCGGAGTCGTAGGTGGATATGTGGCTGGCAAAAAAATCCTTATAGACTGGTTAAGACAAAGGGCAAGACCATTTCTTTTCTCAAGTGCAGTAACTATACCTGATGTTGCAGCCTGCATACAGGCTGTGGATATTTTAGAAAAATCCGAAACTCTTGTTAAAAAACTTTGGGACAATACGAAATATTTCAAAGATAAAATATCATCACTTGGTTTTAACATAGGCAAAAGCCAAACACCCATTATTCCCATTATGTTAGGAGAGGCAAAAATTGCTCAAAATTTTAGTAAAAAATTGTTCGAAAAAGGTATCTTTGCAACAGCAATTGGATACCCTACAGTCCCACAGGGAAAAGCAAGGATAAGAGTAATTATAAGTGCAATACATTCAAAAAGTAATCTAGACGAAGCACTCAACGCATTCGAGTCAGTTGGTAAAGAATTAAAGGTAATATAATTCTAAATTAAAAACACCTTTTCGGAAAATAAATTTTATTCGTAAAAACTTTTAGTAAATGGAGTCTACCACAATTCTAATAACAGGAGCCAACGGGGAAATAGGTCACGGATTGATACCAGAACTTTCGCGAATGGGTAAAAAGATCATCACTCTGGATATAAAAGAACTTGATGAGGCTCTTAAACCTTTTGTCTATAAGACAATCGTTGCTGACATCCTTAATAAAAATGCTCTTGAAACAATCTTTAGAGAATATAAAATCACCACAATATTTCACCTTGCAGCAATTCTTTCTACAAGCGGTGAAAAGTCTCCAGATAAGGCACACGAGGTAAATGTAAATGGGACTTTCAATCTTTTAGAGGCAGCCCAAAAAGCGATGTCCCATCAAAAAGGTATCGTCAAATTCATCTTTCCTTCAACCATCGCTGTCTACGGAATACCAAACTTAAAAACCAAGATGCAAAATCCTAAAGTAAAAGAAGAAGAATTCAACACTCCCATCACTATGTACGGCATAAACAAGCTTTATTGCGAAAGATTAGGAATTTATTACTCAAAATACTACAAACTCTTAGACAATACCTTCACTCACTTTATAGACTTCCGCTGTATAAGGTTTCCAGGAATCATATCTGCAGTCACGATTCCTTCTGGAGGAACAAGTGACTTTGCTTCCGAAATGATCCATTCTGCAGCAAAGGGAAAACCATACCAATGTTTCGTCAGAGAAGACACTCAGATCCCTTTTATGGTCATGCCCGACGCTATAAAAGCCTTGCTTCAAATCTTAAAAATAGACAAAGATAAACTTTCCCAAAACATATATAATGTATCAGCATTTTCAGTATCAGCCTCACAAATTTCGAAACTAGTTAAAGATTCATTTCCGAATTACAAGATAAGTTATAAGATTGATCCTGGAAGGCAAAGAATCGTCGACTCATGGCCGGCAGACATTGATGATTCCAAGGCTAAAAAAGATTGGGGTTGGACGCCAAACTATAATACTCCCAAAAAAGCATTCTCTAAATATCTAATTCCTGAGATCAAGAAACAATATCAACAATCCTCTTAAGAATATCAATCTTACTTAACTAGAAAAGAATTTTCGAAGTTGAGTCAAATAAATGAGGGAACCCCTCAAAAAAAGTTTAGGTTGCTTTCAAAAATTTAAAGAGTAAAAATTTTTACAAATATTTTATACTCTTCCCCTTAAAATCATCGCATCAACTATTCTCTTAATAGCTAGAATATAGGCAGCTTCCCGCCAGGAAATATTTTTATCCCTTCTTATTTCATATACTTTTTTAAAAGACTTTATCATAACTTCATGTAATTTTTTATTCACTTCCGTTTTTGTCCATCTTGCCCCCTGCAAGTTCTGCACCCATTCAAAATAAGAGACGACAACTCCGCCAGCGTTACACAAAACATCAGGTAAAATTTCTACTTTTTTGGATAAAAGTATCTCTTCCGCCTCTTTGGTGGTTGGGCCATTTGCGGCCTCCAAAATAACCCTCGCCTTAACATTATCTGCATTATCTTTTGTTAACACATTTTCCAAAGCTGCTGGCACAAGTACATCAACATCTAAGCTTAAAAGCTCGTCATTGGACAACTTTTCGTAAATACCAAAGACTGATCCAGTCTTTTCTTTATAATCCATAACTTTATCGATATCTAAACCTTTTGGATTGTAAGTTGCGCCCTTAGAATCTGAAACCGCCACGATCTTAAACCCAAGTTCATACGCTAACTTTGCAAACCAATATCCAACATTCCCAAATCCCTGAACTGCTACCTCAATGTCTTTATTCTTATATCCCTTAACCTTTACATACTCATTAAGCACATAGGTAGCTCCTTGACCTGTTGCTTCTGTTCTTCCTTCCGAACCTCCTAGAAAAACTGGCTTTCCTGTAAAAGTGGCTGGGGCATGATGGCCAACTTTATCCTCGTAAGCCTCAAGCATCCAAGCCATTTCTTGCTCACCTGTATTTACATCAGGCGCTGGAATATCAATCCACACTCCGATGTAAGGAGCAATAAATTCAGCATATTTTTTAGAAAGCCTTTGTAATTCGCTTGCTGAAAGTTTTTTAGGATCAACAACAACTCCCCCCTTACCTCCACCAAAAGGAATATCAACCAAAGCACATTTTACAGTCATCCAGAAAGAAAGTGCTTTCACTTCATCTTCGCTAACATTGGGGTGAAATCGTATGCCTCCCTTAAATGGCCCTCTTGCGTCGTTGTGTTGAGAACGAAATGCAATGAAAGACTTCACCCTGCCATCATCCATCTTAATTTTTAGTCTTCCCTTAATCAGTCTCTGGGGTTTTCTTAATAAATTGATAGCAGAAATAAATTTTTTACTGTCTGGATATTCCTTAGCTAAAAACGAAGAAATCTCGTCTACTATTTTTAAACTGTCTTTAAATAAACTACTCATAGGAATTTTATAATTCCAAAATTTATGCAAAGATCCTAAACCCAAAGTATCTTTATTAGCTTTTCGACCTAGCTTGCCCGGACAAATCTCTCCTCGCCTGTTGCAATATCTAAAATAAACCAATTAATAAAGTCCTGTCATACCTTTGATGACTCCTTAATTATCAACCTCGGTTATCCAACCAATCACCACAACATGAATCTACCCCACTGCCAGAAGCGATTTCGTTCATGGTACTCAATTGATAAATAGAGTATAACATAGAGTTAGATATCCCCCAATTCAAAACACACTTTATCAAGCCCAGGATACAGCTTCAGTTTTCCAACTGCATCTATCCCTTTTATGGGAATGCGGTAAGTTAGTGTTCTAACATTTGTTTTCAAGACCAAATTCCACCTAAAAATATCATCATCATACCTTCGTTGCCAGTAGGCAAATCCAGAAGAGCTAGACACTGGATAGATATTATGAATGTCAATCCCCTCAATAGCAGTAGTTAAGCTTGAATTGATAGCTTTTTTTGCTACCAAATCATAAACCAACAACCAATTGTTACCTGAATAATCAACCAAGCCTAAATAAAGCTTGCGCGAGTCAGCTGTAAAAAAATGCGAGAATCTCTAATTGGTTTATTGTCAAGTTCAAAAGGAATAGTAATCTCTTGACTACCAACCAAAGTTAACATATTTCTTTCTGGCAAAACTTCCTCTTCATTACAACAAGACTTATCTTTTTGATAGTCAAAGCTAAATAAAAGCAGCTTATCAAATGTCAATAAAGCTAAGTATCGTCCATCCTGCGACTAAATACATCGTCCTAGCGATTCAGCATTCGGAAAATAACTTAGGTCTTTTATGTATAAGTCCAAATCGTACTTGTAAATTTCAGGGTGATAGTGCAACTGCCACAAAGGTCTGCCATCTGGAATATCTTTATATTTTACACTATCCTTTGACCACAAAGGATTAACACGGAGCACCAAGACACCTGATCCTTTAACTGCAACAATCCCCAAAGATGCAACAAAATTCCCGTCTGGAGATAAAGCTAATGGAAACCTGACAAAACTAAAATAATCCTGAGTCAGATTTTCCTTAGACGATGGGGTTGATAAAGAAGTTTTAGTAACCTCGGCGGGAATCCTAGATACATAACCATTGAGAGATTACTTTAAAATATGGATAAAATCAAACAGTCTTTTGCCTCTTGCAAACCTATTCCAAAACACCACTGTACTACCAAAAAATAAAATAAACACAATAAAAAGTGCGAAAACTTTATATCTATCTGACTTATTCATATTCAAAAGCTTTATTTGATGAATAACTTCCAATCAAGACATACAAAATAACTATGTCTCAAGACAAGAGCGGGTTTGCCTTTTTGGAGAGCATATGTGAGTTGGCGATCAAGAGACATACTTCTTACCGTAGCGTCAACTACTACTACATCGGCGACAACAATAGCACTCATTCCTTATATAGAGTATTGGAGGGGATATCGGGTATTCCTCTCTGAGCAACATTGATGGAATAATCTATCCAATCACTTCTTAGCTGGTATCCAAGTTTCAGGATTTTGTCCCTCGTAGCTTTATAAAAACTAGCATACTTATCTATTGATTTTGTAGAACAGGTAAAAAAGACTTTCATAATTTAGTAATCTTGACAAAATTATAAACTATATTAGTTGTGCAAATGTGTATATGTACACATTTGTGGATGGTAAAGCACAAGATGCAACGAAACAATAAAAAATCCTTGTTGATATAGGCTCATCTACCGTTAAGATTTATAGAATTCTTCTAATTCTCCCAAACTTCTGCTAAGCCGCTCTATTCCATTCAAAGACAATTTTGACCCTGACAAGGGAATTTCAGAAGAAAACAAAAAACAGCTTTATGAATTAACCTCTGAGGTCAAAAACAAATATCCTAAAACACTAATTAAGCTTTATGCGATTGCCCTTTATCGCAAACTTTCTCCCAAGACAAGACGTGAATTTATCGATGAATTTTTCCAGAAAACTGGCCTTTTCTTTAATATCATAGAGCATGACCTTGAAAGCTTCTATCTCCAAGTTACACTTGTCGGAAAATACGAAAATGTCAAAGATCCACTTCTTCTAATTAATATTGGCGGTAGTTCAACTGAACTTGTTGTGATGTTAGGAAAAGAGGCGATTGAGACGAAAAACATTGAAATAGGGGTCGGAACAATTTTGACTGAATTTCAGGAAATAAATGAAGAAGTTTCCAAATTTAGTCTCGAAAAAACAGTTGAATTTATAAAGAAAAAACTCCCCTCTTTGCAAAATAAAGTCAAATTAGCTTTCTACTCTGGCGGCGAACTAACTTATATGCGAATTGCTTCATATAAACCACAAGATAATAAATTATTTAACGACAAAGACCACCCAAGTCTTATTTCTTTTGATGACTTTGCTAAAAGAAATAATGAAATATTTTCGAAAGTAACCCTGTCCGAATTAGAGGCACTTATGCCCGATAACCCCAGATGGATGCATGGAGCAAGGGCTTGTAGTGCTATAGCTCAAGCAATTTGTCAGAAGTATAAAATTGAGACAATAATTCCCTCTAACTCAAACCTCATAGATGGAGTTGCAAGACAAGAGTTTCGCCATGTAACAATAAGGGGAAGCTTCCGTAAGTACTTAGATTATATTTTGAAAATTAGAAAACAGTTGGACGATAAAGGGGTTGAAGTATTGAGCCCAAGATTTACAGAACCCAAAAACCCAGGCGAAGAGTTCATAGTTTTTGGAGGTGAAGAAAGGTCAACATCCCTTGAGCTTGAAAGGTATCTTTAGGATTCCATAGAGGGGTCCGATGCTCTAATTGTCTGTGATAAAGATGGCTATGTAGGAGCGTCTGCCTTAATCGAGATTGGTTATGCACAGGCTTTAGGAAAACGGATAATCTTTACTGAAAAACCCGAAGAATTTATGCTAAATATCCTCCCTTCAGAAGTCGGACTTTAAGTTAATCCAATTTCTTCCTGTAAAATTCCAAAATCATCCTAGCATAGACCTTAAAATCAGAGGGTTGTTTAGAGCTATGAGATTTATAGGCAAAGGCGAAAGAAAACTTAGAAACAACATTACAGGCAGTGAGGATGTATCTTTTGACTTTATGCTCAAATCTAATCAGGGTATCTATCTGGAATAAATCTCCTGGGTTATCAACCTAACCAACCAAAGACTCTTTTCTTGTTTTGTTTAACAGTCTGTTTAGTTCTTTTTCCAAGGTATAAAAACCAGTTGTTCTTTTTGATAATCCTGCCAATTTTGGAGACAGAAATAGTTTTGAGATTGTTTTCTTGACAGTATTGATCAAGAAGAATTTTGATTTTCTCCTTACCTAATCTTGGGTATTTTTCTCTTAAGCCTTTGATAAACTCAAAAACAGGTTGGCAACATACATTCTTCTTGTATTGTAAGACCTACGGGACTTATTGATAAGGCCAAGTAAAGAACCCTTAGCATCCTTAATCTTTTTCTTGCATAAAAAGATAGTAGATGTACCAGAAGGGGACATCACGGACACTCTCTGGCTAGTATTACCTTATTGGTGTTAGATAGTTAAGTGCTTGATGGGGTCTGGTGAAGTTGTAGAATACAAGCCATCCTCTAAGTTCATTGTTGGCTTTGGTTAAATCAGCATCTACCAGGTGTTCTTCAAAATACTCATTGACTTCCACGAATCCTTCTTTAACGGTCCTCTTGAACCCTGCATCCATTGGATTATCTTGTGGTGTTTTTAACTCTTTTATTTTAAATATGTGAATTACTTTGAGTCTTTTACAATGTTGTTAAACTCCCAAAATGCCAACCTCTTTTGTGCTAGTATATTAATTAATATCACCCATATTGGGTTTATACCCTTAGTAAACCGATATGAGAGATTACTTCTCTAGGAGTAATTTCCGAGGAAGGTGGAATTTTCTACCTTCTTGCTGACATGGTTTGATAGGAGTGTCAGCGATGTTTCTCTTCTTCTGAATTTTTCTACCAGGAAGCTCCAACTGCTGACTTTATCGATTGCTTAGGCTTATAGAGTGTATAAGTATCCATATTAGAGAAATGTCTTAATACTAACCTTGTCTTTTGTTAGATAACTTTAAAGGCTATCTTGTGTTGATTAGTTCATTTTGATATCAACTGAACACTTCTTCAAAAATTTTTGAAACATCGTCGGACTTCTTGACAACCCGGCTTACCAAATTCCCCTCTCCTTCGAATATAACTATTCTATTTGGACGTATATTTTTAAGGAATCTCTCATCATGAGATACTGCTATTAAACCTCCCTTGTAATTATCTAATGCATCTTCTAACATTTCTATCGTATAAATATCTAAATGATTAGTCGGCTCATCAAGGAAAATGATGTTTGGTTTAGAAGCAAATAGTCCTACGAGTTCAACTCTTCTCAGCTCGCCGGCACTAAAATCTCCAACTCGGAGATGAGATGGATCGGTGAAAAGCACTTTACCAAGTAACGTTTTAGCATCATCTTCTGAAAGAGATGCTCTTTTCCTAATAAAATCTAAAACGTTCTCTTTTGGGTTGCTAATTGTCGTTGCTTGGGGAAGATAACCAACAACTGCACTTCTTGCTAAAGTTACGTTGCCTGATGTGGGCTGTATTTCACCCAAAAGAAGCTTTAGCAAAGTAGTTTTCCCCGAACCATTAGGCCCAATTATACCTATTCTTTCGCCACCATGGACAATAAATGACACTTCAGAGAGCAGTTTTTTATTATTTGTATAAGAGAATGATAAATCTTCTGCTTGCACTAATAAATCTTGTCTTACTTCTGTCTCAAATACAGTGATTGTGGGTTTTTTAGGTGGCTCGGGTTTAGGAATTTGAGTAAGCTCTCTTTCTATCCGTTCTAATTGAACTCTTGCTCGCCTCGCCAAACCCGCACCTTTTGCTCTGTAGAAGGCGTTTGTAGAAATTGATTCCAATCTTCTGGCTTCCGATCTCAATCTATCAGCTTCTGCTTCGAGCTGCCTTCTTTTTCTTTGTTGCTCCTCAAACTGTCTTAGTTGAGCCTCATAATTTTCTTTCTTTTTTTGAAAATAAAAAGAATAGTTGCCTCCAAAAAGCAAAACTTTTCTGGTTGCTTCATCTATCTCAATAATCTCATCTATAGTTCTATCCAAAAACTCTCTATCATGAGAAACCAGAAGCAAAGACGAGATATCATTTCTGATCCAATTCTCAAGAAAGATTAAACTTCTGGGATCCAAATTATTTGTCGGCTCGTCAAGAAGTATTAGGTTTGGCGAAGATAATAGAATTCCTGCAAGAGCAACTTTGGTAGATTCCCCTCCACTAATCTCTTTAATATTTCGGCTTAAATATTCATCAGATAATCCCAGACCTTCTAAAATCAATCTTCTATTCTTAGGTAAATCCCATGCATTAAGATCGGCCATTTTCCCCAAAATTTCCCCAAACTCATTTATGACCTCATTATCTGTTCTCTTAGCTAATTTTTCTTCAAGTTCATGATATCTGTTGAAAACTTGTGATACCTCTTCCGCGCAAAAATCTAAGTACTCTTTTACAGTTCCGGAGAAACTTACTTGTACACTTTGTGGAAGATAGCCAGTCTTTGTCCTTCTTGGAATTGTGAGGGAACCACGTACATCTACCCCTTCAGGTAACTCTTGACCCCTTGCTACAGCGTTGATCGTCTCTAACAAGGTAGTCTTGCCACTACCATTTCTCCCAATTAAAGCGACCTTTCTACCAGGATAAATAGAGAATGTAGCTTCTCTTAGTAACTCCTTCCCCCCTCTTGAAAGATAAAGGTTCGTTGCAAAAACCCCATAATGCGTCGTTTTTTTTCTATGGGTTTAGGCATATCTCTTTCTCTCATAAGGTTATCATAAAATTGAAACGCAATATAAAGGCAGCTCTTCATTAGAGTCGATGTCAATCAAATCTGCTAGATTTTTGTCATGAAACCCCCCTATTGGACATGCACTCATACCCATAGCGGTAGCAATAAGGCAAACATTTTGGCCTATATGCCCAGCTTCCAACAAAGCAAATCTATAGCCACGTTCTGAATATTTACTAATATTTCTGCTCATAATGGCTGTAATTATAACAATTGCCTTACTTCTTGTTACGAAATTTTGATTAGGAAAGCATCTCTTTATTTCTTCGGAATTTATAGGCCAGAGGTATTCCAGAGAATGAGTCCTGACATGGTAGTGATATAGACCGCCCTTCAAATTTTTAACCTTATTTAAAAAAATATAAATTTCACAAGGGTATCTTGCACCAGCAGAAGGATACGATCTATAAGAGTCATAAAAAACATTAGAGTCAGTTTTCGTAATAGCACCGCCTAATAAAAGCAGAGATAAATCATCCTTGGAAAACATTGGTAAGTTAGATTCTCTTACACTTCTGCGCTCAAGAATTGTGTTAATCAAATCATAATTTTTATTAAACCAGGCAGATTTATTCAGATAAATTCTTTCAAATCTAGGATATCCCTTAAAATAAATTCTCTTCCAAGACTCCGGCCATTTATCGCGGGAGGGCAACCTTTTAGCTTTTTTTATACTTGAAGCTTCATGAAATTTGTAAAAATAATACTTACTCTGATTCTTCATAAAAAGAAATGGGGCGTCCGATTAAGTTCCGATTCTGTCAACGCATTTTCTTTGTAGCCTAGCCCTACAGGTAATTGATAAATACGATTACCTCCTAAATATGGGTATGGTTCATCCAGATATAGTGGATGTAAAGAAGGGATTACCGCCTTCAAAACTTTAAATCTGTATTTCTCTACTTCGGGTCTCGTTATATCAACATAATAGACATTATGTCCCTTTGATCTCAGAAGACTTAAAATATAATGCAGATCACTTATGAGCTTACCTTTAGAAAGAGAACGTAACTTGTTAAATCTTATAACTCGTTTATTATTTATCCAGGGATCGACATACTTTATCATTTCTATTGAAGACCAAAATAGCCCTCTTTTTTTAATATCATGCAAAGTTTTTCCCTCAGAAATAATCTTATTTAAATCAGGCTTTTTGTTAAGCTCGTCTCTTATCCAAGGTCTTGAATGCCATCCTTCTTCTATGGAGCCAATAGCTGTTTCAAGTGAATCAAGACCAGCTTTTAAACCCGCTGAGACGGCTGGACCCACACCTGTCTTATCGATAATTAAGGTTAAAAATGTATAAATTTTTAGGTCTGTAGGTAGATTTATTAAATATAAATCCAATCTATATTTTTTAAAATAATTTTTAATGCTTAAAAGTCGATCATTGTCGGAAAAATCAATAAGCTCTCCACAAACATTAGATAAGTAATGGATCATAAAGGCATCTCTCTCAATTATTTCTAAGATTCCCCGCAATAAAGCTCCTGTAAAAGAAGTACCAGATGCTGCACCAGTACTTATTGGCAATCGAATTATTTTCTCTTTTTTGAAATTATATGGAACGAAAATTAGTTGTGCTGGAATTAAAACTGGCTTATTGTCAAATATGGATTTACCATTTGCCCAGAAAAAATTTGTTTTATCAGTATATTTACAACTGGATAGACTTTTCGCTTTCAACTGGGTAGCGGAAAAAGAAATAATGTTTTTTAGGGGAATACTTCTGTTTTTTATTTTACTGTAAGATGCTCTGATGAGATCTTTTTCTTTATAGATTGCAAGACAATACCTTTCTACTGCTTCACAAACAGCTTTAATTATTGCCTTGCTCTCATCAAAAGAGGCGCCCCCGCTATAACCAGCAGCTCTATCTGCATCTGACTTATATCTTGTATCCGCAATTTGTACTGAATATTGGTATAGCTTTGGTTCATCATAATATCTCGGAGATTTACTAAAATTTTTAACAATATACTTATCGTTTATGAGATTATTTATATTCTTTAACAGTTGGTGATTATCAAGTTCTTTCTCCCAAGAGAGAATAAGTCTATCCATAAAGACATCACCTCCTGACGGAATTATCTACGCATGCCTTTTATTACTACTAGTGGCAGAGTTTTTTATTTCGATGAGTGGTTACAAGATCCTGTACAACCATTGCCACTATTACTACATGTTCCGTTAAATCCGTTGGCTTCTATTAGGGGATCTTTTGCTTCGACTAAATCAATTTTTGAGCGCTGAGTCAGTTCAGCTTTTACTTTAGAATTTCGCTCAATACCCACTTCAATTGAAGGATTCTCAACACCCATTCTTTTTGTCACCTCCTCTCTTTTCTTGTTTTGTTTTCATTTAGGATATTGAATATTACAACTAGATATCCTCCTATTTTGATAGGAGCTGAATTGGAGTTTCCAGTCAACCCCATGTATTGGTCCAATACATATTAGACTTCTTAAAATATTCTACTACAGCTCTCATTGGTTCCTGATTGCCTAGGGAATTATGTGGTCTTTGTGTACTGTAGAAGAGAAGATCATCGATAAGTTCATTGTTGAAGGCTTTCGTCTTTTTGCTCTTCCATAATCTAGAATACCTCAAAACACCCTTAAAAATAAAGCTTGTCCTTCTTACATAGATAACTCATTCTTTTTCCTTGAATGAGTCTAATATGTATCTGAACTTATGCAGAGAAAAATTTAATTCCTTTGATCCAAACACTTGGCCTCCTCTACATATTATTACATACCTATTACACATACCTCACATACCTATTTATACACCTTTTTATACACCTTAGAGGTGTAGGAGACACTTGACTAGGTTCAAACACCGGGTTTTTAGGCAAAATCATCCCAATTGGGGATAATGACATTTCTTCCACTTCTTCCCTGAGCCACACCAACAAGGATCGTTTCTTCCAATTTTTCTAGTTGTGCGGGGATTCAGGCTATTCGCAATAGGCTCTGGTTGATTTAACCTCGCACTACGGGCAAAAGCTTTTTCCTCTTCCTTAGGGCTTAATGAAGGAATCACCGCATCCACAAGACCTGTGTCATCAGAAGTATCAACATTAGTTACTGCGGATTCTAATGGAATTTCGGGGCGTGGTTGTCCCACAATTCCAATCCTAAATATTCTTCTTGCAAGTTCGGAGTCAATTCTCTCAATTAATCCCTCAAAAAGTTCGTATGCTTCATTTTTAAATTCAACCAAAGGATCGCGTTGTCCATAAGCTCTGAGTCTTACCCCCTCCCGCAGTCCATCTAAATGGTCTATATGATCAATCCAATGTCTGTCTATTGAAGAAAGATAGGCAAACTTTTCAACCTGTCGCATTAACTTATCCCCCAAATCTTTCTCCCTTGCTAAATAAACATCCTCAATAATTCTATTCAAAAGATTTTTTATTTCCTCTCTATTGTTCACCTTGCCCAACTCAATTTTAATTTTTTTAACTGAGGAATCATCAAATGGAACAATATCCAAAAGGTTTACGATAACCTTTTCTGTATCCACGCTATCCGTGTTCGTATCCGTTGATATCAAGATAATTTTATCGATTTGATTTCTCAGCTTCTCCACCACTTCATCTTTAAGATTGTCAGATTCAAGAACCCTACGCCTTAACTTATAGATAATTTCTCTTTGCTGATTAATAACATCGTCGTATTCAACCAAACTTTTTCTCGCGTCAAAATGAAAGCCTTCAACTTTAATCTGTGCTTGTTCTATTGAACGGCTTATCAATTTATTCTCTATCGGCTGATCCTCTGGAATTTTAAGTCTATCCATCAAAGAACTTATCTGTTCTCCACCAAAAATCCTCATCAAATCATCCTCTAGCGATAAATAAAAACGACTGGAGCCAGGATCGCCCTGTCTACCAGCCCGACCTCGCAACTGGTTATCAATCCTTCTTGATTCATGTCGCTCAGTACCTATAACATGTAGCCCGCCAGCTTTAACTACTTCCTCATGACGCCTTAACCAGTCTTTAAACTCTTTTGAACTCTCAAACTCTTTTTGAGAAACTTCTGGATTTCTATCGGGTAAGGCCCCACCCAAAACAATATCCACTCCTCTTCCAGCCATATTCGTAGCAACAGTAACAGCCTTTGGTTTGCCAGCATCGGCTATAATCATTGCCTCCTTCTCATGGTTTTTGGCATTGAGCACATTATGGGGAATTTTTTTGCGTTTCAAATATTCGCTTATAATCTCGTTTTTTTCAATCGAAGTTGTACCCACCAAAACAGGTTGACCTTTTCTATAACAATCTACTATCTCGTTAACAACAGCCCCGTATTTTGCCCTTTGTGTTTTATAGATAACATCAGGAAAATCTTTTCTAATCATTGGTTTATGGGTGGGAATTACCACAACATCAAGTTTATAAATTTTCTTAAATTCCTCTGCCTCTGTGGCTGCAGTGCCGGTCATACCCGACAAAACCTCATACATCCTGAAATAATTTTGAAAGGAGATTGTTGCTAGTGTTTTGCTTTCTTGTTGGATCGGAACACCTTCTTTTGCCTCAACTGCTTGGTGCAAACCGTCACTCCAACGCCTTCCAAACATCAGTCTTCCTGTAAACTCATCTACTATAATTACCTGATCATCCTTAACAATATAATCCCTATCTTTTAGATAAAGAGTCTTGGCTCTTAAGGCATTCTCAATGTGATGGATAGTGTCCCAATCTTTTTCATATAAGTTATTAACACCCAAAATCTTCTCAACCCTTGCAATACCGTGTTCTGTAAGAGTTGCTGATTTTACCTTCTCATCAATCTTAAAATCCGTATCAGGGTTTAATTTTTCCACAAGTTGGGCAAATTTATAATATTTATCGGTTGGTTCTGTCTCAGGTGCAGAAATTATCAAAGGAGTCCGCGCCTCGTCAATCAAGACAGAGTCTACCTCATCAACAATGGCAAAATAATGACCTCTTTGGACTGTTTGCGCAAGATCCTGGACCATATTATCCCTTAGATAGTCAAAACCAAATTCATTGTTTGTTCCATAAGTAATATCTGCTTCATAAGCCAACTTCCGATCAACTGGTTTAAGATGGGCAAGACGTTCATCACCATGGCTTGGGTCGTTATATTCTGGATCGTATAAAAATGATTTACCCTCCTGAATAATTGAACCCACAGAAAGTCCTAATAAATGGAAGGTGGGTCCATTCCACCCTGCGTCTCTTCTTGCTAGATAATCATTAACAGTTACCAGATGAACTCCCTTACCTCGAAGTGCATGAAGATACAAAGCCGGAACCGCTGAGAGAGTTTTTCCTTCACCTGTTTTCTGCTCTGCAATCTTACCTTCAAAAAGGGCAATACCAGCCATAATCTGGACATCATAGTGCCTAAGGCCAATAGCACGCCAACTTGCTTCCCGAACCAAAGCGAAAGCCTCTGGAAGTATATCTTGGAGTGTTTCTCCTTTGGCGAGCCTTTCTTTAAAACTTTCTGTTTTTTTCGAAAAATCTTTATCTTCAAGTTTTTTTACTTCAGGTTCTAAATCATTAACTTTCTTGACTATCTTTGAAAGTCTATCAAGCTCACGCTGATTTATATCTAAGATTTTAGAAAAAATATTAAACATAAGGCGATCAGTTTTAAGATTTTAGCAAATTAACTCCCTTTCTGCTAGACTAGCATTAGATTTTAAGCTTTATACTTTTGTACACTTATCAATCGGGTGTAGGACTATCTTGAAGTGTACCTCGAAAAACGGGGTTTATTTGTATATTTTGTGCGGTAATACTTCCATCGGAATTTTCCGTACCAAAAGCTGCTACTTTCTCTCCAACTTTCAAATCTTCTTTTGAAGCTTCCAACGATTTATTTATGGAAGTCTTATCAGTTAAAAGGATAATTTTGCTAGTGTTATCTGAAAGTTTAACAGTAATACTTGTCTCATCAACACTAATAATTTCTCCATTAACGGGTCTAATACCCTGCCTTTGTCCAAATTGCCCTTGGAAATTAGCAAAACGACCTAGAGGTCTTCTTGATTGTTGGTACTTCATTCCAGCAAAAAAACTTCCTACAGCAATGATCGTCACTAAAAGGATTACGATAATTATATTACTCCGCATTTTTTACACCCCCTTTCATAAAAGTTTATTCGTAACGCAACGCTTCAATCGGCTGTAAATTTGCAGCTTTTTGAGCAGGATACCATCCAAATATAACTCCTGTAGCCACCGACACTCCAACTGCTAATAAGACTGAATTAGGAGAAAGTGCAAAAGGCAAGTTAATCATACCTGAAATAATGTATGAAGCAATAATCCCTATTAGCATTCCGAGAACACCTCCCGTGAAAGTAAGAATAATGGACTCAACAAGAAATTGAATAATAATATCTTTTTTCTTAGCCCCCAAAGCCTTCCTAAGACCAATTTCCCTTGTTCTTTCGGTTACGGTAACCAACATAATGTTCATAATTCCTATACCGCCAACAAGAAGAGAAATAGCAGCAATACCGGAAAGAAGGGCGGTAAATGTAGCAGTAACAGAGGATGCTGCACTCAAAATATCGTTTTGAGAAAAGATCACGAAATCAGCTTGGGATGGGTCTCTTAGCTTGTGGCGGGTAAGAAGCAAGTAGCCTATTTCATTCTGTGCCTGTTCCATGACTTTTTCATCCTGTGCTTCAATTGAAATTGATGATAAATAATCTACACCAAAAAGCTGTTTTTGAGCGGTAGTAAGAGGGACAAATACTAAATCATCCTGATTTTGAAAACCCGTCCCCCCTTTACTTGCGGCAACACCAATGACCCTAAATGTAATGTTATTGATACGAATTGACTGACCAACAGGGTTAGACCCCTCACCAAAAAGATCATTCGCAACTTGTGATCCGAGCACGGCAACTTTTGCCATTGATTCAAGATCTCTCTCGCTTAGGAAAGAACCAAAAGCGAGGTTAACTTTTCTTACCTCCCTATAAGAGGGTGTAACACCTAAAACTTGAGTATTAGTATTTTTTCTTCCTGTAGAAACCTGGGCTCTTCTTGAGAATTCAGGAGAAACATTTCTCACTGTTGTAATTTGAGGAGAATTCTGTATGGCTTTTGCATCTTCATAAGTAAGAGTGGTAACTCCACCTACCGCACCTCTGACAAAACCACTACTTGGAGCTCCCGGAATTACCGTAAGTAAATTTGAGCCTAAAGATTGGATTTGAGCGGTGACAGCTTTTTGGGAAGATTGCCCTAAAGACATTAATGTAATAACACTCCCGATGCCTATAACTATACCTAAAGTTGCTAGAGCTGTCCTCAACTTATTTAGAGTCAAAGTTCCTGTGGCTTCTGAAAGCAATTCAATAAATTCCATAAGCCTCAAGCTCTCAATCTCTTTCTTTTACTAATAATTCGATCATCGACAACCTTTCCATCCCTCAAGTAAATTATCCTTTTTGCATAGTTTGCGATATTTTGTTCATGTGTAATTATGACAACAGTCCGACCTTTATCGTTAAGCTTCTGAAAAATTGCCATAATCTCCTCTGCCTGAACCGTATCAATATTGCCAGTAGGCTCATCTGCCAAAATAATCTTAGGATCCATTGCTAAAGCCCTGGCAATTGCAACACGTTGTTGTTGACCTCCAGATAGTTGGTTTGGTGTGTAGTCAATTCTATTTTCTAAACCCACCATCTTTAAAAGATTTGCTGCTTTTTCTATCCTCTTTTCTCTAGTTATACCTGCATAGACCATTGGTAGTGCAACATTTCTTAAAGCGGTTGCACGGGGTAAGAGATTGAAGGCTTGAAAAACAAAACCAATTTTTTTGTTTCTAATCTCAGCGAGCTCATCTTCTTTTAACCCGCTAATATCTTTCCCATCCAAGATATAACTTCCTCTTGTGGGTAGATCTAATGCACCTAAAATATGCATAAGTGTACTTTTTCCGCTCCCCGAAGGTCCCATGATTGCCACAAATTCACCCTCCTCTATCTTAAAAGAGACATCCTCAAGAGCAATCGTCTCCACCGAGTCATTTTTGTATATCTTTGATAAACTCTTTACTTCGATAACCGGTGTCATTTATTTATCTTGTCCTAAAAATAGCTCCGCCGGGCCTAAATGCACCGCCTCCGAAACCACCACCACTAAAGATCGAACCTTCTTGAGAAGGTTGATTGTTAATCACGCCCACAATAACATCTTCTCCTTCAGAAAGTCCTGACACAATTTCTGTTTGAGTATCGCTTGATATCCCAACCTCCACAGGAATTTGCTGCTCACGGCCATCTCTCAAAATCCTGACAAAAGATTGATCTCCCTGTATTAAAACCCCAGAAGAGGGGACTAAGAGAACATTTGCTTTGGTTTCAACAATAATATTGGCTGAGCCTACCACATTTGAGTGAATTTCAGGAACATCAGCATCAAGTTGAATAAGGCTTGTATAGCTGGTTACATTATTACTTACCGTACCAACTCTATCGACAGCCGCCACCTTGCCTGTAAAGGTTTTACCAGGCAAAGCGTCAAATGTGATAGTCGCCTTTTGCCCTATTTTTACCTTTGGTATATCCGCTTCGGAAATATTTATTCTCATAACTGGATTTATTTTGCTTTTAGTTATCGTAGCAACTCTGAAAGAGGTGGGAGATTGTACACTTCCTTCAATCTCCTGCCCCAAAACTAATCCAGGAATAATGGTCAAATTATTAACTATTCCTGAAACCGGTGCTGTAATAGTAGGAGAGCTTAATTGATACGAAAGCCAGGCGCTTCTAACTTGCTCCTCCGCTTGCTTAATTACGGCTTGCTGATTTTTATATTTTGCTTCAGCCGCTAACCAATCATTGTGTTCCTGAATATATATAGGGTCATCTTCCGCTAAACCTCGGGCGACTGCATCATTAATAAATTTTTGGTTAGCCGCCCACATTTGGGAATTAAGAGTATAAAGGTTGGCTTTCGCAGCTTCAAGAGAATTCTTTGCAGAAAGATAATTCGCCCATGCTTGAGAATACCTGAGCTTACCTGCCTCATCCAAATCTATATCAGCAATCTTTTGGCCTTGTGAAACTTTGTCGCCATCTTTGACATAAACTTCCCTCACAATCCCTGTTGCAGAAGTTGTGACATAGACAAAACTGGTAGATATTACGCTTCCAGTGGCGGAAATTGTCGAGACAATTGTTCCTCTTTCAACCTTAGCTGTTTGGAATTGCGGTTGTTCGGTCCTATTAAAAACCTTCAAATAAATCAACAAACCTACAACCACTACAACAAGAACTATTAAAATCCTTTTACTTTTATATAAGGTTGATTTAAAAAATCTACTGACCAACATTGAAAGCTTTTTCATAAATTTTATGTGCAAAGTTTAAAAACCAAAACTGAAAATAAACTGAAATTTCTTTAGTTCACGGCTATTAGCATGAAAATACATTAGAAAAGTTCGTTATAAAAAATAAAGTGCTATTTGATAATAAATTCTCTATTTGCATTTTTTAAAAAGCCTATTTTAAACTAATTTAAAAATAAAATTAGATGAAAGTTTCCACCTTTTTACTTATATTTAAAATTCTAATTTTTATAATCTTTCTACAAATTTTGTTTCTTCTTTTTTCCTCTTCTTCCTACGCTGCAAGTATTAGAGTGTCAGGATTTAATTCGCAAAGAAATCCAGCTCCTCTATACGGTTTTACTCAAATCCCCATTTTGAGGAGGATCCTGTTTTGGATCTAAGGGAAGCTTTGCTTGACCCTGAAAATTTTGGAGAAGGAGGAGCTGTAGGTTGCTCAATAAGCTTTCAACCCTTTGTCTCAACAGTCAGTTCTGGCTCTCTTGTATCTAACGGACAAAGAAGAACGGATTTTTTCTTTGCGGGGTTATCCAATAGTGACTTAACCCCAGAAGAAGCTAATGAGCTGGCAAGCTTTATCAGAGCGGGAGGAATAGTCTACATTGCGGGAGGAGGGCACTCAAGTTATCAAGGCACAGGTATCCCAGGGCATGACGGATCAAGATACAACAAGCTTTTTGAAAGTCTAGGAATAAACGATAGGTTCCCGGAAGGAGAAGTCATTGACTTTAATTCGTGCGGCTACTCAACCCAACCTCAAGAAACTCCTGTAACAAAAGGGCTTTTTGGAAATATAGGACCTTTCGCCCACGGCACCTTTAACCCTATAAATACCTCAACACTCCAAAGTGTTGCTACAGGATTTGATGAAGTATGTTTCACTGGAATGTCGCTAGATAATAAAAACTTGGCTAATGTTAGCCAATCTTCTGGAGAACAGTACGGAAGGACAATTCTTGCCGAAGGAAAATTTGGCAACGGGTATCTTTCAGTATCAGGAGAAGCTTTTTACACATACACTGGATTTTCTGAAAATCGCTTGAACTATTTTTTGAATCTATTTGCGCTTGCTTGTTCGCAAAGTTCAGAACAACCACCGACCCCTTTTTGGATTTGCCTTGGGATTATGAAAGTAAAGGTTTAACCTTCAGCGAAGCAGCTATGGCAATAGGTTCATATTTTGACCACGAGTATCCATTTAGTGATGTTGGGAGTGTGTTGAGTGAACCGGAAGAAGCTAAGGGGGCTGTAGTAAATTTCGAAGGCAGGAGGGATGAAAGATTACCCTACTCCAGCCATGACGGTTATGACTGGTTAGGACCAGCTAAGGTAAAAAGTGGTGATCCAGTTCTTGCCGCTGCCTCAGGGATCGCAACCTTTTATAAAGCAGACAAGTAAAACCCTGCTTGTGGAAGCTGGGCTTGCGGAAATGTAATTGTCATTGATCATGGAAACGGCTACCAGACAAGGTATTATCATTTACAAGACGACGATCCAATCTCCCAAAGCTTTACAACCCCGCGTTTTGTGAATAAAGGTGAGGTGATCGGAAAAGTTGGTTCAACTGGAAAATCAAGCGCCCCGCATATTCACTTCTCGGTTATCAAAGACAAAAACGCAAATGGAGATTTCAACGACGACAGACCCGATGGATTAGTTGATCCCTTTGGCTGGCAAAGTTCCCAAGAAGATCCCTGGCCAAACTACACTTTTACTTATAAAGGGAGAGAAAGAACTGGTACTAAAAGCTATTATCTTTGGACAAAAGCAATTGAAAATCTTTCTAAAGATTATCCAGCCAATGGAGGATTTTTCAATCTAGGTCGCTTCAGTGTTAACCTTCCTCCAAAGACGACGGGTAATTTCTTGACGGTGAAGATGGAGTATTCGCCAACTGTTACAATTTCTCAATTTCAGGAATCAATTGGACCCTCACTAAACTTTAAAGTAATCGATGCCACTGGAAATCCAATAAATTATTTTCCCGAAGCATTTACTTTAACCATTGATTTTAGTAACTTTGACATTAGCAAATATAAACCAGATTCTCTTTCAATTTACTCAAGTAGCGATGGAATTTCTTGGACAAAAGAAGAAACTATTGTTGATTTTGAAAACAAAAGCGCAACAGCCACCTTAAATCACGCAAGCTTTTTTGCCTTAGTTGGCGAGAAAAAAGATTCTACACCCCCTGTTACCCAAGTTCAATTGGCAGGAAATCAGGGCGAAGAAGGATGGTTTAGGTCAGATGTAACAATCACTCTTAACCCTCAAGATAACGACGAAGGTTCAGGAGTCTACTATACAGGTTATAAATTAGATGATAGCTATTTTCAAAAGTATCAAGAACCTATATTAGTCTCCGAAGAAGGCGAACACACCCTTGAATTCTACTCGGTTGACAATGACGAAAACCAAGAGGAAACAAAAACAATTACTTTTCATATAGACAAAACTCCTCCTGAAGCGAAAATCAAATTTAACCCCACTACAAAAGATGCTGAAATTTCAGGAACGGATGAAAATCCAACTATGCCAATATTCGAAAATAACAACGATTTAAAATTCAACTCAGTAGTTATTAAAGATCTTGCTGGAAATTCGATAAAACTTGAAGGAAAATTCCACAACTTAGACAAAATTGACCATTATTCGATAGAAAGCATTCAATATAATGAGGAGGACCCCTTTGATCTAGATAAAAATTTATATTCGGCAGGTTTTTCTTGGAATCAAAGATCTCAATCTTTTCGACACATTATCCAGAGTCGGTTTGATAAAGAAGATACACTCTTGGCAATAATTTATAAAGGAGAAAAGGATGAAAGCGAAATCTTCAAAAAAGATAAGGGTGAAAAAGTGGAAAAAGAGATTCGTCCTGGACTTGTCCTATTGTACATTAAAACCAACAATGGTAGTCTAGAATTTGGATACGAATGAAAAAAAGAAGTATATTGCTAATACTAGTTATAATTGCAATTCTGGGAATAGTCATTTATTGGTTTTGGCTTGACCTACGAAAAGGTAAGAGAGTTGCCTCGCCTTCTCAAACTACCTCACATTCTCTTTCGCAACTAATTCCATACCAGTCAAAGAGCTTAGATTTTACTATCCAAATACCCAAAGATTTCAATACAGAAGAAGGGTTAACGTTTGTGGAGTTTAAAAAAGGAGATAGTTCCATAGGTTTAGGTAGGGTTGCCCATGCATCCGCCTCCTTAAGTGATTATCTTAGTGATTTGGACGAAAAAAACAAAACAACAAAGATATCAGAAATCAAAGATCTAGAAATAAATGGGTATTCGGTAAGAGTCAGGGATGAACTAAGAGGTAGAGAAAAAGTAAGGTTATACTACATTTTCACCCCTGACTGGGTCTATGTTTTTTCTACAAAATCCGAAGAACTTTATGACGATCTTGACCAAATAGCCAAATCTTTTCGCTATACACCTTGAAGCTTCTCTTTAAGACGCATAGCAGATAAACATCACATTGGCTTCGGGATAGGCAACTTCTACCTTCGGAAAGCATCTTTCTAAAAGCTTTCCGAACTCCACCGCATGTTTTCTTTTTTCCCCATAATAAAGCCTATTAA
>CAYSEQ010000001.1:77912-166662 GCA_964430475.1 uncultured Gammaproteobacteria bacterium | reverse complement strand
AAAAAACAAGGCGATAACTTTCGGTTTATTTCCCTCCCATTAGGGGGCGAGGGGATGACTTATACCTGGGATAAACCGTATTCGGGGGTGGAGCTTTCAAGTATCCTTTTTGAGACTCCGAATATTTCTTTTAATACCACGATTCCGTATTACACAGATTATGTTTCAGAGATTGATAAAAGACAGCTTGACGAATCACTCTTTAATTTTCTTCCATTTTTAAATACAAAATTTATTCTTTTAAGAAAGGATATAGATTTTCGTGAGAGGTCTCTGGCTAATCCTGAGACAGTTTTAAAAAGAATAAAAAAATGGCAAGAAGAAGGTTTGATAGAAAAGGCTGCAGAATTTGGAGAACTAATTATTTATAAACTGAATGATAAATTTTTTCTACCCAAGATTTATCTTACAACTCAAGTCCTTTTCTCTAATAGACTCGATTTTGATTTCAAAAATGCTATTGATAAAGAGGGTAAGACTGCACTTTTGTATCACACTGATTTCGATAAAATCGATGAAAGTGAAAGGGGATTCTTGGTTGTGGGACCATCAGAGACTGAGTTTCGCCCTGATTTTATCGAGGACCTTGTAAGAATTGAAAGTTTTACACCTGAAGAGTCTCTAGGACTTATTTTTTATGCAAAACACCTTCCTGACTCGAAACTCTATCCCCTAGTACGGATTAAAGAGAAGATAGATGTTTTTATGCGAAGAAAAAGGGATGATAAGGAAGCTTACAGATCTTTACTTTTAGGTAAGAGAGCATATGAAGTCTACAGAGTTTACAAGGAGAGGAACGACTTGTATTTGGCTAAGAAGTCAGAAGATGGTTTTATAAAGTATCTTAATGAGGTAAAGGACGACTTAAAAAGTTCTTTTGTCTCTAATAAGACTGTTAGAGAATCCATATTCGCCCAACTTAAGATTTTATGTGAGCTGAATTCTCCTCTTTGTGAACGGTTGGAGGGTTTTTTAAAAGAGAACCACTTTCTTCCTAAATTTCTTTTAAGTAGTCATGCTGACGATTTTAGTTACTATTTGTTCAATATTCCTAGGAGTGGAGTCTATTTATTAAAAATTGGGAGCAGTTCTGGGGACGCTGTTCAAAAGGTATATCTAAATGGTAATGAGATTAATCTTCCAGATTTAGGGAGTGGAGTTTACCTTGATAAGGGTTATCATGAGCTAGCTCTAAAGACAGATTATAAAAATCTAGTCCGGCGAGATGTCTTTGTGGTTGATAATGAAGATTTTGAAAGATTTGATTTCCTACTTCCCAATGTTAAAACTCCATTAAAGATAAGTTTTGACTATAAATTCGATTATGGCAGAAACTTTGAGGTTTTTTTTCGCGAGGACATAAACGTCCAAAATTCCCCCCTTTACTATAAGTTGTTTGAGAAAGATCCAATAAGACACGAGTTTTTGAATTTTTCTTTATCTATCACACCCCACAACGGTGCTTCGGCGGGGTCTTTGGAGCTTAGAATTCCTGAGACGAAGGAGTGTAAAAGAGACTTTCCTTTTATTAAGTTGGTTTGCACACAAAAAGAAATGCCGACTAGAGTGGAATTCCGAAATTTTAATTTAGCATTTCAACCGAACCATTTACCTTATTTTGCATCTTCTGAGGAAGTTGACGCTAAAGGAGATTATGGAAGTATTGAAAACTTTAAAAAGCTAAGTCCCGTTGAGTATAAATTAGAACTACAAAAAGGGGAAGGAAAAGAAATTCTTGTTTTTTCTGAGCTTTTTAATAGCGGTTGGAAGGTGGTTTTTGACGATGGAACGGTAATTCCAGAAGACAAGCACATTCTTGTTAATGGTTATGCCAACGGTTGGATTATAGATAAACCCGGTAGTTATGAATTGACTATTAAATTTGCTCCGCAGGACCTTTTAGAAAAAGGAGAAAAAATATCAGTAGGCTCCGTTCTTGGGGGAGCCCTTTTGTTAGGATTTTTGAGTCTGAAGAAAAGAAAATGAGGAAAATAAAAACATTTTTGATTATTTTTTATTTCTTGGCATTTTTGGGACTTTTGGTTTTACAAGTTTTGGCAAAAATTTCCCGTTGGAATATTTCCTTTGAGTCTTTGGTTTATTGGTGGATTTTGTTGGGTGTTTTGGTTTTGGTTATCAAGAAAGAAATTAAAAGTAGCTTTTTGTTGTACCCAGCTTTCTTTCTTTTTATTTTCGCTCTACCTTTTTCTATTTTTGGAATCTTTAGAATAGGAGAAACACTTATGCGACTTTCTTTTATCGCCTGGCTGGTAGGAATTACCCTTGCTTTGCTAGAATACAAAGGTAATGGAAAAATTTCTTCAAAATAAGGGTCTACCTTTCTTTTCACTTTTTGAATGCCTACTTTGTCTTTCTTTTCTTGCTTTTTTGTTGGGAAAAAATTTACGGGGAGCGCAAGTTTTAGAAGTATCCTTTTTTGTCCTTGTTCTAGGTGTAATTATCTATATTTTGAACCTAAGATACAAATAATGAGTCGTTTCCAAAAGATATCTATTTTTTTGATTTTGATTTTTGTTTTTAGGATTTTTCTAATTCCAGGACCTCGCTTTGCCAATGATTTTCCGTTTGTTTCTCGGCAGACTCTTCTTTCCAACTTTTCTTTTCCTCAGACTTGGAGTTCGGATACTGGCGAGATGGGGGAGTACGCTGTTAAAACTTTATGGGCCTGGCCCCTTGAAATTCTTTATTCATTGGGCGCGCATCTTGGGCTTTCGTTTGAGGTATTGATGCGTCTTTTTGGAATTTTTCCAATAGTTATCTTGGGTGTTTACTTTATGGATAGGTTTTTATCAAGACAAAATGTTTCTCCTTCAGGAAGATTTGTTGGATGTTTACTTTATGTTTTGAATTCTTTCATTATTTTAATAATAGACGGAGGTCAGCTTCAGATAGGTCTGTCTTACGCGATTTTTCCTTGGGTCTATCAGTCGATCTTGGATGCTTTAGAAGGCAGTATAAGATTGAAGGTAAAATCTGGTATTTTGGTTTCAGTTTTGGGGTTTTTGGATATTAGATTTGTCTATGTTTTGTTGGTTCTTCTTTTTATTAGATTTTTGTACGAGTCTCTATTTCAAAAAAGGGGTAATCTCTGGTTGTGGTTTTTTTCTTGGGTAAAGGTGGGTTTGGTAATTTTTCTTGTCTTTGTGGGACTCAACTTCTATTGGATTTTGCCATCTATTGCTGCCGAAGCTCCCGCCTTACCTAGCTCTTATACCAGAGTTTCTCAAGCTTCTTTTTTGTCATTTGCTAATATCGGACATTCGCTTTTTTTGCTTTCTCCCCATTGGTATAAAAATGTTTTTGGTAAGGTTACACCGGTTTTGCCTGAATTTGTTTTCATTCCCGTACTCGTATTTTTGGCGCCAGTATTAAAAAGGAAAGATAGGATAGTAGGCTTTTGGTTATTGGTTGCATTAATCGGTATATTTTTGGTCAAAGGCACTAACCCACCTTTGTCTGGAGTTTATACTTGGTTTTTTACTAATATTCCGGGATTTTCTTTATTTCGGGACCCTACTAAATTTTTCTTTTTAATCGCCCTTTCATATTCGGTTCTGATTGGGATAACAGTGAATGAGTTGATGAACTACTTTGGGAAACTGAAAATTGTTAATTGGAAAGTTGGTTTAATTCCCTTACTTCTTACTTCTTACTTCTTAATACTAATCCGTCCTGTTTGGCTTACTAAAATGACTGGTACCTTGTCCGACCAGCCGTACCAAAAGGAATATAATCGCCTTGCAGATATCTTAGAAGACGATAACAGTTTTGGGAGGGTTCTTTGGTTACCATCTCGCCCTCCACTTGGATATGCATCTGATGACCACCCAGTTGTTGAAGGTTTGCGACTTTTACTAAAAAGGCCTTTCCAAGTTGGAGTGGTGGGTAGTTATGAATTGCTTAATTTTATCAGAGAGGCCGAATATATGGGCGAATTGTTTGATATAGCCGCGATAAAATACATTGCATATCCTTATCCTGATACCAGGCGTGAAGAGTTAAAAAAGGATAATGTTGAGTATTACTATGCATTTTTGGACCAGTTGTCAAATCTCCAGTGGATTGATAAGAGATTAACTAATTCCCCCGTGCCTTTATTGCAGGTGAAAAAATCGCAAGACCGTTTTTTTATAGCAGACAATACCTTTTTAATAGTTGGGTCGGATAGGATTTATAACGAATTGGCAAATATAGAAAACTTTGATCTTTCAAAAAACGCCTTTATCTTTGCAGAAGAAAAACCCGGTTTAAGCAATATTTGCAAGAGTATCTCTTGCACTGTGGTACTTTATGAAAAAAACGAGATGGATTTTCTGGCTTCCTTTATAGATAAAAAAAGGTTTATCTTTCCTGCAGAGTATTTAGATTTTGAACCAAATGAACAAGGTTTGTGGAAGAGAGAAACAGTGGATTTTTTATGGTGGCGAAACTTTCTCCAGCAAAAATATAAGCTGGATTATCAGGAGTTTGATTATGGAGGTGGTGTAGCTATTGCTGAAGGAGAGAAGAATCTCCAAATCTCCAAAAACCCCAAACTCCTAAAAGGTTATATTATCTTTGCAAGAGTTATGATAAGCCCCAAGGGTGGCAAGATAGAGTTTTTCCAAGACAGAGAAAAGATTGGAGAGGTCAAAACAAAAGTGGAAAATCCTGAAAGGGTAGAGATTAGATTGACAGGTTATAAAGATATTCCTGATCAGATTTCGGAGTTTGATAAGGCTAGTTTTAGGTGGTATGAGGTAGGAAAACTGGTGGATGAAAGTCAAAGTTTAGAAATCAAAACAGAAGGTGAATTAAATGTTGTCAACACCTTAGCAATTATCCCTGAGGACGAGTGGAGAACTATCAATACATCGATGTATTATCACAAAGTAATTCGCTGGAGTGAACTAAGTGGTGAGCAAAAGGAAGATTTGTTCACGACTAAGGACAAAGTAAGGATTTCATATATTCAAATTTCCCCCACGCATTACAGAGTGAAAATAGAGGGTCTAACTTCTCCTGTTACTCTTTCTTTTTCAGAGACTTATGATTCTTTGTGGCAATTAGACGGTAAATCTTCATATCCATTATATAGCTTGATTAATGGATTTTACATCGAAAGTGATGGTGAATATGATATTTTTTTTGTACCGCAGAAATATGTGGTTCCTGGATTGGTAATTTCTGGTTTTACTCTTTTTTCAATATTTATTCTTCTATTTTTGCAAAAGAAAAATAAGTTAAATATTTATTATAATTTTACAGGTGGTAGAAAGAATTAAAAAATCCATTAAAGAGATCTTTCAGACAGCGACCTTAAGACAATCGGCTATTACTTTCAGTGGAACATTTGTAAACGGTACTCTGGGTGCAATTTTTTATATTATTTCTGCGCGCTTTTTAGGTCCTTCAGCATTTGGGCTTATGATGCTTGCAATTACGACCTTAACTTTGATAGCAGATATTTCTGATTTAGGTACGAATACAGGAATTGTAAAATTTGTCGCAGAATATCTTAAGAAAGATAAAACAAAAGCATTTCGTTTTTTAAAGTTGGGATTAAAGGTAAAGTTTGTAATTTTGACAGTTGTTTCCTTTATTGGTTTTTTTATTGCTCCTTTGGTCGCGATAAAAGTTTTTTCAAAGCCAGAGTTTGTTACACCATTGCGAATTTCTTTTATTGGTGTTTCCTCGGCGCTTCTTTTTTCTTTCTCAATAAGTAGTTTGCAAGCGTTTCAGAGATTTTGGGCGTGGAGTGGTTTACAGATTGGAACTAATTTTTTGCGATTAATAATATTATTGTTTCTAATATGGTTGGGAAGACTAAGTCTCAATTCTAACTTGGTGGTATATGTAGTCGTACCTTTGTTGGGCTTTGCTTTTAGCTTTTTATTAATTAAGCCAGATTTTCTGAAAGTTAAGAAAGAAACTTTAGTTACAAAAGAATTCTTTCATTACAATAAGTGGGTTGCGGCTTTTTCTTTGATAGCAGCGCTTGGTGCCAGAGTTGATACTTTCATTTCAGGTAGACTTCTTAGTGCAGCTCAACTTGGTATTTATACAGCAGTCAGTCAACTTGTTCAGATAGTACCCCAACTTGTGGTCGCTATTGATACTGTTGTTGCACCCAAAATGGCGGCGATGGGAAGCATCAAAGAGTTAGTATCGTATATAAAAAAAGTCCAATTTATGGTTTTGGCGTTAGCTTTTTTAGGGATAATGTTTATTCCTTTGATTATTATAATGATTCCACTTTTATATGGGAGTGAATACATTTCTTCCGTATCAGTTTTTATAATTCTTTTTCTTTCCATGATGATTTTTCTTATTTCAATTCCAATCCATATGTCCATCTTTTATTATTTTGCCAAGCCCTCGCTTTTTTTCTGGCTTTCATTGGGACATCTATTTTTGGTTTCTTTTGCTAGTTTTATCCTTATCCCAAGATATGGAGTAATTGGTCCAGCAGTTAGCGTATTGATGGGGCAAGTATTTGATTTTATTATTCCATTGGTTTGGGTTCTAAAAAAACTTAATAGCCCATCAACCATTAACCATTAAACACTAAACATTAGCACTAGACCATATGCGAATTTGGGTGCATACACTGGTAAAAAACGAAGAAAGATACATTTGGTATTCCGTAATGTCCGTCATCGAATTTATTGATAGGATTTTAATTTGGGATACAGGTAGTAGTGATAATACTACTGCAATAATCAAGGAAATTCAGAAACTTTATCCTAAAAAAGTAGATTTCAGTGAGGTTGGAGAGGTTGATGAGGAGAAGTTTACAGAGATTCGTCAAAAGATGCTTGACGAGACAAAATCCGACTGGTTTATGATATTGGATGGTGACGAAGTTTGGTGGGAAGATGCAATTAAAAAACACCTGGAAATCATTCAAAAAAGGGGAAAGGAGTTAGACTCAATCGTTTCGAGGTATTTTAATGTAGTTGGCGATATTTACCATTATCAAGAGGAAATAGCCGGAAGATATAGATTAGATAATCAGTTGGGACATTTAAATATCAGATTTGTAAACCGTTGGATTGAAGGACTTTGTTTTAAGAAACCTCATGGACAGCAGGGTTTGTACGATGTAAAAGGTAATCTCATTCAGGATAGGAATAAGAATAAAAGGATATTTATTGATGACCCTTCTTATTTGCATTTTACCAATTTAGTTAGATCATCAAGCATAGAAGAAGACTGGAAGGTTCCAAAAAGAGAGATTAAGTTTAAATACGACTTGGGGATTTCATTTCCTTTAGACTTTTACTACCCGGAGGTTTTTTTTAAACCCAGACCTAAAATCGTACCCTCACCTTGGTTTAATAGAACTAAAGGATATGCCTTAAAGGCGGCATTTTTGAGGCCATTTCAGATTTTTAGAAGAAGAGTTTTTAAATATGGAAAAGAAGGCTACTGAAGTTTTAAAAGTTTGGGAAAGTAGAAAATATTATGAATTTGCCAAAAAGGGAAGCCAAGAAAGAAAACATTTTGGAATGAGGGTTCTCAAGATACTTTCTAAAAACTCCAACAAAATTTTAGATTTAGGGTGCGGGGAAGGTACGAGGCTTGCATATTTAGCGAAGGGAAAGGAAGGTGTGGGTGTGGATATAAGCAGTACAGCGATAACCTTGGCTAGGAAATCCTATCCTCATTTAAAGTTTATAAAAAAAGACCTTACTAAATTGCCGTTCGATGACAATTCTTTTGATCTGGTTTACAGTGCGTTTGTGTTGGAACACACATCTAATCCCGAGGAAGTAGTTAATGAAGCTGTAAGAGTTACAAAAGACAAAGGTTTTCTGGTTTTTATTGCTCCAAATTATGGTGCTCCAAATAGAGCCTCACCCCCATTTAAAGGTTCAAGAATTCTTAAATTTTTAAAAGGGGTATTATACGATTTCAATTTTTTGCAAATGGGAAAGAAACTTCATTGGAATAAAGTTGAGCCTATTCAAGAGGAAAATATGTATCAGCCTGATTACGATACAACCTGCGAGCCATATATTGGTAGTTTAGCTTACTTCTTAGAAAGGAAAGGCCTTTCAATAAAAACAATTTCTTCCTGTTGGGAGGAAGAATTAGCTAACGCGAAACTTCATCAAAGGGTTTTTAGATTTCTTGCAAACCTAAATCTTTACCCCTTTGTCTTTTGGGGACCTCATCTTGTAGTGGCGGCACAAAAAAATTAGAAAAAGCTTCTATACCAAAGTCCTAATGGAAGAAGTGACGTGTCTTTTGGCCTAAAATTATTTAAGGAATGAATCTAGAGTAATCTTTTTTCTTCCTTTTAAATAAAATTTTGTCTAACGAGTTTTTGGGAGTAGAATCTCGATTCCGTTTATAAATGTTTAGATGATTCGAATCATCAGTACAGATTATTTAATATATCTCGAAGATAAACTATTTTTAGATATTTGAACTTTTAGATTTTGAATTCTGATTTTTCTAAATTTAACACAGAAATCTAGAAAGGTTTCAAGTTTGTGCATTATGTTTTCAGGCAAAAAACAATTAGAATAAAAAATATGGATAAAGTGGGTAAGCAGACACTTGAGATAATGAAGCACGCAGGTTGGTATAATAGATGGCTCTTTGGATTTATGAAGGATTATGTTTTCGGTGAGATTTTAGAAGTTGGGGCAGGGTTAGGAAGTTTTACCAAGTTTTTTCTAGATCTGGGAGAGGTAACTGCTATTGATTACGAAAAAACATATCTTGAAAAACTTAGGAAAGTTAGTTCTGGATCAAAAAAAGCCAAAGTTGGATGGGGTGATATTGAAAAGGGAAAGTATTTTTTCAAAGATAAAACTTTTGATAGTGTTATTTGTATGAATGTTCTTGAGCATATAAATGACGATTTAAAAGCGCTTCAAAATATAAGAAAGCTTTTGAGAAAGGGCGGAAATTTGGTCATTTTGGTTCCTGCTTACCAGTTTCTTTTTGGCTCGTTAGATACTAATCTAGGCCATTATCGAAGGTATAGCAAAACTGATCTTGTGCTAAAGTTGAAAAAAACAGGTTTTGAAATTCTTGTTATCAAGAAGTTGAATTTCTTGGGTTTTTGGGGTTGGTTGATAAATTCTAGGATTTTGAAACGCAAGGTGATTCCCTTACCCCAACTTCTTTTTTTTGACAAAATATCCCGCCCTCTTTTAATAATAGAGAAGTTTATGGAAGCACCGTTGGGTTTGTCCTTGTTCGTGGTTGCAAAAAAGATATGAAGTTGTCAATTATCATTCCCGTATATAATGAGGAAAAAACTATTGCCAAGATAATTAAGAAGGTAAAAAATACCGTGCTTCCGAGGGGTGTAGAAAAAGAGATTGTTGTTGTTGATGATGCGTCTCAAGATTTAACACCTGTAATATTAAGTAAGATTAAAGGTATAAAAGTTTTTCGGCACAAGGAAAATACAGGTAAAGGAGGTGCTGTTTTGACCGGGATAAAGAACTCCGAAGGAGAGGTTATAGTCATTCAGGATGCTGATCTTGAGTATAACCCAAAAGATATTTCTAGATTACTAAAGCCTATATTAGAAAAAAAGAGCGAGGTTGTATATGGAAGTAGGTTAAAAAACTATTCCTTAAGAATTTTTGGCAGTCGTAGAACGCCATTTTTATCTCACTATTTCGGTAATAAATTTTTAACTTTTATCACAAATTTATTGTATAAGGCAAACATAACAGATATGGAAACAGGTTACAAAATGTTCAAAAGAAAAGTTTTAGATGGAATAGAACTTAAATCTAAGCGTTTTGAGTTCGAACCAGAAATAACCGCGAAAATATTAAAAAAGGGGCTCGAAATCCATGAAATTCCTATAAAGATAAAACCCAGAGGCTATAAGGAAGGGAAAAAGATTAGTTGGGTAGATGGATTTGTTGCGGTTTTAACACTTTTCAGATATAGATTTTGGAATTAACCGATTTTTTCTTTATTTTTATTTAATAAAAAGGACGAATTGTTTAGTATTTAAAAAATGAAGATAGGGATTTTAAGTGCTTATCAGGGAGGTGTGCTTAGGGGAGCTGAGAGATTTGTTGAAGAAATATCAAAAAGATTGAAGAATGGTTATGATGTAGTTATTTTCAGTGCCAAAGTCAAGCCTTTAAAAAGATGGTCCTTTTTTTGGAGGTTTTTTATTGATCCTCAAGGAATTTTTATATTTTGGTTTACTTTCAAAAATCTCATTAATCTTTGGAGAGAAAAATTTGATATCGTAATTCCTATAAATGGTGGTTGGCAACCTGCTTTGGTACGCCTTCTTACATGGTTAAGGGGTGGAAGGATGGTTGTTATTGGCCACTCCGGTATTGGTTGGGATGATAGAAACAATATTTACTGTTTTCCAGATGCATTTGTGGGATTAACCTCAAGGCAGGCTAAATGGGCAAAGAGGATAAATCCTTTTATAAAGGTTTACCAAGTTCCCGACGGAGTAAATTTAGAAGTTTTTAAACCATTAGGACCGAAAGTAGATATTCCTCTCCCAAGACCTATTATTTTAATGGTTGGAGCCTTGGTTAAAGAAAAAAGAATGGAGCTAGCTATAGAAGCTGTATCAAGGCTTAAAAAAGCTAGCCTTTTGATCTTAGGAGAAGGGGATTATGAAACTGAGATTAGGAAACTTGCTAATTTAAAATTACGAGGAAGGTTTATGATTAAAAAGGTTGGGTTTGAGGAAATCGCAAATTATTATCGCTCATGTGATCTTTTCACTTTGCCTTCTTGGCCAAACGAGGCTTTTGGTATGGTTTATTTAGAAGCGCTAGCCAGTGGGCTTCCTGTTGTTGCACCTAACGATGAGCAAAGGAAGGAGATTGTTGGTAATGCTGGTATATTAGTTGATCCAACAGATACTAACGCTTATGCTCAGGCTTTAAAAATGGCTTTAAAAATTGATTGGGGTAGTAAACCTAGGAAACAAGCTCAAAAATTCTCATGGGACAAAATTGTGAAAAAATATGAGGAAATTTTTGAAGAATTAACTTAACAAGTCAACAGATTACTAAAATTTAGTATATCAAAACTATATGATTTCATTAGCGATTGCTTCTTTTAACGAAAGCGAAAAATTGGAAAGGTGTCTAAAATCTTTAAAGGGCTTTGCTGATGAGATTTTAATTTTTAATTTGTCAAGAGTAGATCGTAATATACGGGTGGTAGCAAAAAAGTTTGGTGCTAAGCTTATTGATATAGATAAAGTGTCTTATATTGAGCTAATTAGAAATAAGATGATTGAAGCGTGTGGAGGAGAATGGGTGATTCTACTTGACCCTGATGAGTATATTACGGATGACCTTAAAAAAAAGCTTAAAGAGATTAGTAAATCAGGAAAATATGATGCTGTAAATATACCCAGAAAAAATATTATTTTTGGGAAATGGATAAAACATACTAATTGGTGGCCTGACAGACAGATAAGATTTTTCAAGAAAGGAAAGGTCTTATGGAAAAAGGATATTCATTCTTATCCTCAAGTTCAAGGCAAGATTTTTGAACTTCCAGGTACCGAGAACCTAGCAATAGTTCATAAGCAATATGATAATATTTATGAATTTTTGGCTCGTCAGAATCGATACTCGGAGATTGAGGCAGAAAATCTAATTCAAAGAGGTGTTGACCCAACCTTTTTTAATCTTTTTTGGTGGCCCATCAGGGTTTTTTTATCAAGGTTTATTCGGCATTTTGGATTTTTGGATGGCTTTGAGGGTTTTTCTTTAACTTACCTAATGATGATATACAAGGTTTCGGTTTGGGTGAAAATTTGGGAAAGAAGTAAAAAATTTAATCTAGCAGTAAAGCATTTTTTAAAAACTCTATGAGTCATATAGTGGTTTTAAGGTTTAAGTCGATAAAGTTGCGAAAAAGGCTAAAGAAGCTTAAAGCGTCCAACTAATAAAGCTATAATACTTTCCTGTAAAAAAGGAAACTAAAAAAAGTAAATTTAAAGTAATTTTTTTAAATACAGGGGAGATTTAGAACAAAAAAATGTCCTCACTAACAATACATCGATGTATTAGTAGTAGGTATTCTGTACTTTTTATTTTACTTATGTCTTTTCTGTTAAGACTTTTGGCGATTAATCAATCTCTTTGGCTTGATGAGTCCATCGGTGCTTTTGAAGTTAAGAAAGGTTCGTTTTGGTACATTCTAACTGAGTTTCCAAAATTTGATAATCACCCGCCCCTTTACTATTTATTTCTTAAATTATGGACAAATATTTTTGGTTTTTCAGAATTCTCACTGAGACTTCCTTCAGTCTTGTTTGGCGTAGCGACTGTATTTCTTGTATTTAAGATCTGCAAACATTTGTATAAAAATAGTACCGAACCGACTAGCCCAATTCTTGTTAGTTTGCTTATCGCAACCTCCCAACTCCATATTTTCTATTCCCAAGAAGCAAGAATGTATTCTATGGCTGCATTTTTAGCTACACTTGCTGTCTACTCTTTCTTGAATCTAAGGTGGGTATTATTTTCTTTTTCAATTACTGCACTTGTTTTTACTGATTACCTACCATTATTTTTATTACCCATTTTTTGGTTATTTTCATTTTTTGAAAAAAAGTTAAAAGATACAGATTTTTTGATCAGATTTTTGATTTCGCATTTGCCAATTTTAATATTAAGTTTCTTCTGGTTTCCGATTTTTAGAAAACAAGTTGAAAACGGCTTGTGGCTTTTGAATGCTTTGCCCGGATGGAAAGAAGTTGCTGGAGGAAGTGATATAAGACAGATTTTGTTTGTTTGGACAAAGTTTGTTTTTGGGAGGATTTCGCTAATTAATAAATCGGTTTATCTTGTTTTGGTTTTGTTTTCTTCGGTTCCAGCCTTTTTAGGCCTGTTGAGAAGTTTTATTTTTCTAAAAAAAAGCTTGAAAATAATTTGGCTGTGGTACTTTGTTCCTTTGGTTTTAGTTTTGTCTTTGTCTTTTATCATACCTGCTTTTAATTTCTTTAGATTTCTCTTTCTATTACCAGCGTTTTATATACTTGTTGGTTTGGGAATAACGACAATGAAGAATAACTTCTTAAGGGTTTTATCTTTTATGCTTTTGATAGTCTTTAATTTTTTAGGATTGTTTATTTACTGGAATGATCCTCGCCAACAGAGAGAAAAATGGAGGGAAGCTGTGAGATTTGTTGAAGATAAGGTATCCGATTCCGAGATAATTCTATTTGAATATCCCGAACCTTTTACTCCTTATAGATGGTATTCAAATGGGATGGTTGAGGCAATGGGAGCTACGGATTCAATTTTCGCAAATTCAGAGAAAACAAGAGAAAAAACCAAGATGCTGATAGATGATAAAAGTGGAATTTATTATTTTGAATATTTGCGAGACTTATCTGATCCTAGAAGAGTGGTTGAAAGTGAAATTATTAATGGGGGCTTTAAGATAAAAGAGGAGTATGGCGATTTTACTGGGGTTGGGAAAATAACTTATTGGGTTAAAGAATGAAAAACAAAATTTTTAACTTTTATAATATTTTTCTGATATTAATAATTGGTCTGCATGTTTTTATCTTGACCAAGATTATTTTTTTTCCGTATCCCGAAATTTTTGTCTATTCTTATCTAACGACTAAAGGACTTTTACCTTATAAAGAGATCATAGACCAGCACTTTCCCGGACTTTTTTTCCTTCCAGTTAATTTTTATACTCTCGGAATTAAAACTCCGTTGGGTGCATTTTTTTTGCATGCAGTAACGATTATTATCAATCATATTCTTTTGTTTCTTATCGCAAGAAAAATTTCTAAGGATAGTAAATTTTTGTTAATTTTGAATCTTTTATATGCGTTTTGGCACCCCTTTTTTGAAGGGTATGTTTTATGGATTGATTCTTTAGTGGTACCAATCTTTCTTTTTGCATTTTATTTATTGATTTCAAAAGATTTGAATGCTAAGTTTTACTCTGCTTTCCTGGGATTAGTCTTGGGTCTTTCTTTGGAGATGAAACAGGTAAGTGTTGTCTTGATTTTTCTTCTAGTAGGTTTATTTTTTTTAGAAAAAAGATACAAAACCATTTTTTGGTTTTTAGTTTTTATGGTATTGGTTGAACTACCGGTGATAATTTATTTTGTAAAAATGGGTGTCATAAAAGATTTATTTTATTGGACTATAACTTTTAATTTAACGACATTTGCACAAATGGGTAGAAAATATCCAAGTTTATTCGATCTAGTAAAGGCTTTCTGGGTTTACTGGCCTGTATTTATTTCTTTCTGGCTAATTTATTTTAGAAAGGATTTTAAAATTCTGAAACTTTTGAGTGTGTTTTTACTTGGTACTTTATCTTTTGTCTACGCAAGGTTTGACTTTGTTCATTTACAGCCATCACTACCTTTTGTTTTAATATCTTTATATTATCTTTTCCTAAATCTTCAGCCCAATATTTTAAAAATTGGATTGTTATTCTATTTTTTATTCTCTTTTTATTTAATCATACCCTTTTACCAATGGGCTTGGGGGAAAGATGTGCTTTTTTTTGGAGATTTAGAGAAAAGATTAGTTGATAAAATCAATAATTATTCAGAAAGTGAAGATAAAGTCTTTGCTTTTGGTACTACTCCACATCTTTATTTTTTAGCCAACAGGCTTCCTCCGGGAAATGTTTTTGTATTTCAATTCCCTTGGTTTATGAGGGAAGCGGAGGAAAAAATTTTAAGCGGTTTAATTACTGATCCGCCTAGAGTAGTTGTAAGAGATAAACATGCGCAAGTGCAAGGGATAAATTTAGTAAGTGCAATGCCTTTAATAAAGGAGTATATTGACCAAAACTATGTTGAAGCTGAAAAATTGGGACCTTTGGATATCTTGCTAAGAAAGGAAATCTAAAATTTATGAGGATAGCGATTGATGTTTCGCAAATGATTTACGATTTTGGAGTGTCAGTGTATACGGAAAATCTCGTCAAAAATTTACTAAAAATTGATAATAAAGACGAATTCATTTTGTATGGCGGTTCTCTAAGGGGGAGAAATGTTTTAGAGTTTAAGTTAAACGAATTAAAAAAAGTTGGGCAGTTTAACAATGTTAAGTATAAAATCTTTCCTATTTCTCCCTTTTTTGCCGATATTTTATGGAATAGACTACATGTTTTGAATATTGAGAGGTTGATAGGAAAAGTTGATGTCCTGCACTCTTCGGATTGGGTGCAGCCTCCCTCCTTGGCTTTTAAGGTAAGTACTATTCACGATTTGATACCATTAAAGTTTCCCATGTATTCAGATCCTAAGATAATTTCCGTGCACAAGGCAAGACTAAGATGGGTTGTCAAAGAGGTAGATAGAATTATTGTGCCATCAAAAACCACTTATGAAGATTGCCTTGATTTTGGTTTTAGACCCGAAAGAATATCTATCATACCTGAGGCTCCTGATCCAATTTTTAAACCTGCTAAAAAGTACGAGGTAGAAAAAGTAAAGAGAAAGTATTTGATTTCAGGGAATTTTATTCTTGCTATTGGTACCAGTCCGAGAAAGAATGTTAAGAGAGTTATTGAAGCCTTTGAGAGAATAAAACCCATTACAGGCTTGAAATTAGTGGTTATTGGTAGTGAAGTTAAGGGTATAAGTCCTATAAGAGGCGTAAAATTTTTAGGCTTTGTTCCGAAATTAGATTTGCCAAAACTTTTCACGGCAGCTGAAGCTTTAGTTTATCCATCGCTTTACGAAGGTTTTGGACTGCCGATTTTGGAGTCCTTTGCATGCAAAACACCGGTTGTTACTTCTAATCTTGGCAGTATGCGTGAGATAGGTAAGGACGCCGCTTTTTTGGTTGACCCCCAAGATCCTGTTTCAATTTCAGAAGGAATTTTGAATGTTTTAAAGAAAAAAGACTTTTGGGTTAAAAAGGGTCTTTCTGTCCTTAAAAGGTATGATTGGATTAAAACCGCTAAAGCTACATTGGAGGTTTATAAAAAGCTTGCCTTATAAATTTAACTTTTATTACTTAAATTATAAGGATAGGAAGTCAAAAATTGAAAAATAAGGTTATCACATTTAAAATTACTTTCATATAAAAGTTTATGTTGATAGGGATTGATGGAAACGAAGCAAATGTGACGGAGAAAGTTGGAGTCAATCAATACGCGTGGCAAATACTAGTTAATCTTCACAAACTACAGGATAATAATCTAAGGTTTAGAATTTATTTAAAAAATCCTCCAAATGAAGATATGCCCAGAAGCAATCCCTTTTGGGAATATAAGATTTTTCCTAGTGGGAAATTTTGGGTCTTGACCGGTTTAATGCCTCGGCTTTTGACGACTGAAAAGTTAGATGTGTTTTTTTCACCATCGCATTATTTACCGATTTTCTCGCGTGCACCGATGATTTGTACAATACATGACCTAGGTTATCTCAAATTTTCGGGCCAATTTAGAAAATACGATTTTTGGCAGTTAAAATACTGGAGTGCTATTTCAATATCTGTATCAAAATATATCATTTCTCCGTCAAAATCTACAGCTAATGATATTGTACGACATTATCCTTTTGCCTCAAAAAAAGTGAAAATAATTTATCATGGATTTGATAAAGATAACTTCAACACAAAAATTTCTAAAAATTTTGTGCGACGAATTCTTAAAAAATATAGGATATACAAAAAGTATATCCTTTTTTTATCAACATTAAAGCCTAGTAAAAATGTTGAAGGACTTTTAGAGGCTTATAAAAACATAGTTAAGGAATTTGATTGTCTTTTGGTAATCGCAGGAAAGAAGGGATGGCTTTATCATCCAATCTTTAAGAAGATAAAGGATTTAAAATTAGAAAAAAATGTTTTATTTACAGGTTATGTGAGTGAAAAAGAAAAGGCCGCACTCTTAACTGCTGCAGAATTGTATGTTTTGCCATCATTTTGGGAAGGATTTGGTATGGATGTCTTAAGTAGTATGGCTTGTGGAACACCGGTTGTAGTGAGTAAAGTTGCAAGTCTTCCTGAAATTGTAAAAGATGCAGGTATATATGTAAACCCTTATAATATAGAAAGTATTGCTGGTGGACTGAAAACAATTCTTAGTATGAGTCAAAAAGAAAAAAATAAGTTAATAGAAAGAGGTTTAAAACGCGTGAAAAACTTTTCGTGGCAAAAGTCTGCCAGGGAAACTCTAGATTTATTAGAAAATACAATAAAAAGTCCATAAAATCGGAACAAATTTTTAAAATGTTATTTTCAGAAAATATCAGAGTATCGTCAAAAGGAATTGTTTTCATGGATAAATACGGAAGGAAGTTAAGTTTGAAACAAGCAAAAGAGAAGATTTTGCTAAGATTTTATAATTGGTATCTTGATCTTAAGCTTTTTTTCATCCATTTAGTAAGTCTTCATGTGCCCTTTGCAACAATAAGGCACTTAGTTTTCAAATTAGCTGGCGTAAAAATAGGAAGGGGTTCTACGATTCATATGGGATGTAGATTTTTTGAACCTAAAAATGTTAAAATTGGCGAGGATACCAAAATAGGAGAAAACGCTTTCCTCGACGGTAGAGACCTACTTGAGATTGGAAATCATGTAGATATAGCCTCACAAGTTCTGATTTACAACTCAGAGCATAATATCAACGATCCGTTTTTTCGAGCAGTTAATGCCAAAGTTAAGATAGAGGATTACGTTTTTGTTGGTCCCAGAGCCATAATTTTACCAGGAGTAAAGATAGGTAAAGGAGCGGTTGTTGCAGCTGGTGCTGTGGTTACTAAGGATGTTGACGATTATAAAATAGTTGCTGGGATTCCGGCAAAGGTCATCGGCGAAAGAGAAGTTAGAAATTTAAACTATAGACTAGGGAGAGCCAGGCTTTTCCAATAATGAGTAATTTATATTCTCATGAAAAGTATTGTGAAAATTGTATACATTTTAATATCATTTGTTTTTCTTACTTATCTTCTCTTGCCTCAACCTCAATTTCCTCCACCTCCACCGAATTCTCTTCAGTCCAACGAACCTGCTGATACAGAAACCCCTTTAAGAAGAGCTTATTATAGCGATTTAGATAGGGCAAGCGTTCTTAAGCATTATCAGGATTATATGCAGAAATTGGGACCGTTTGACTTACACTTTCTCACATTCAGGCTTAATTACCCTCCTGAAGAGGCTCAAATATTGATTCGCGACCAAACTAGAAGCACTTTTTTAGAAGAAATAGTTCACCCAATGCGGGAGAGCTTGTTTGTAAACGGTTTTGAACCGAAACATGCTAAAGATGCAATTTATATAAATGGAAAAAAGTGGAATCAGAAAGTTACTGTGAAAATGGTTTATTCAAATTTACTGATAAGGTTTCTTCTAGGGGTTATAACAATTCTTTTTATTCCAGTTCTTATCCAAAATTTTACCATGAGTGTGGTTAGCCTTTATAAGGAGATAAAAAAGAAATGGATCTTTCAATTATAATTGTTAACTTTAATACAGAAAAGCTTGTTAAAAATGCAATTTTATCTGTTGTTAGGAATACTCGGAATATTTCGTACGAGATTATCGTTGTGGATAATGCGTCGTCTGACAATTCAAGAAACATTTTAAAAAAGCTTGAGAAAAATCTTTCAGAAGTTGAGATGAAAGTAATTGAAAATAAAAAAAATGTAGGATTTGGAAGAGCGAACAATCAGGGAATGAAAGTATCAAGGGGAAGATATATCTTGCTATTAAACTCGGATACGCTTATTCACGACAATGTCTTGGGTAAGATGGTTTCTTGGATGGATAAAAATCTTGATATAGGTATATCGACATGCGCCCTCAAAGGAAAAGATGGAAAATTGCAAGGACCAGGCGGATATTTTCCAACTCTTCTGAGAGTGTTTTCATGGATGATTATCCAGGATATTCCTTTAGTGGATAAGTTGATTAAACCATTTCATCCAGTCCATTCAAGATTTTTTAATAAGGGTGCAGGTTTTTTTAAAATAAAGCAAGAACTTGATTGGGTTACAGGAGCCTTTATGTTTGTGAGAAGGCAAGTTTATGAACAAACTGGTGGTTTTGATAGAGATTTTTTTATGTATACGGAAGATGTTGATCTTTGCTATAGAGCAAGAGCGCGCGGCTGGAAGATTTTTTATATTCCTACATGGTTTATAACTCATTATGGTGGGGCAAGTGGGAGTTCCTGGTCCCATGTTTTACACGAATTTGAAGGAATAAAGTTGTTTTTCAGAAAGCATTATCCAAAGTGGCAGTATCCAGTTTTAAGGTTATTGCTAAAGCTGGGTGCGTTTTGGAGGATGATATTGTTTGGAATTTTATCAGGAAAGGAGGCAGCAAAAGCATATGCTAAAGCGTTTATTATGGCTTAATCCATTGCTCAAATATACGGTCTCGATGATTTTTATTTTTGTAACCCTTTATCCTAAATTTCCCCTTATTAGGGTTCCGGGAACATTTGTTTCCATACGGATTGAGGACTTTTTACTAGCCCTTTCCGGCATTCTATTTTTATTTTTAGTAAGTAGTTCTTTAAGAAGTTTCTTAAAAGATCAAATTAACAGGTCAATTTTGATTTTTTTATTGTCAGGTTTTATTTCTCTTTTATCAGCTATCTTTATAACCTCCACAGTTGTGCCTCATATAGGTTTTTTACATTGGCTAAGAAGGGTTGAGTACTTTATTCCATTTTTCATTGGATTAGAGTTTGCTAGAAGAAATCCCAACGCCATTGATTACTTTGTGAAGATAATTTTCGTAGTTATTGCCATAGTGTTTATATACGGATTCGGACAAAGATATTTGGACTGGCCCATGGTGATTACACAGAATGAGGAATATTCAAAGGGCATAGCTTTAAGATATGTTGAAGGCGCTCATATAAATTCAACTTTTGCAGGGCATTATGATCTTGCTGCATTTTTAGTGCTTACCCTTCCAATCGTAGTTTCTATATTTGTCAGTTCAAATGAGAAGAAGACAAAAATAACCTCTTTTTTTATATGGCTTAGTGGGTTATGGCTTCTGGTTAACGCTGCATCAAGAATCTCATTCGTTTCTTATATTTTGGCAGTTGTCATAAGTTTAGTTTTTTTGAAAAAATATAGAACCATTTTACTGGTATTAATAGTTAGTTTTTTGTTCACTTTCTTTTCACCTAGTTTAATGTCACGATATATGCGTATTTTTAAGGTGACTAGCGAAAGGTTTTTAGAATTTAATCTTTTAAATTACCTTTATAAACCTAAACTAGTACTTGCTCAGAGTGAAATTCTTTTTGAAAACAACGAGAATTTTTCTCCAACAAAAAATGAGGTCCAATCAGAGGACAGGTCTACTAATATTAGATTAAATGTTGAATGGCCTCGGGCGTTGAGAGCATTTACAAAAAATCCTATTTTAGGAACGGGTTATTCATCTATTACATTAGCTACAGATAATGATTTTTTACGTCTTTTAGGGGAAGTTGGAATCTTAGGTTTCCTTTCATTTTTCCTTATTTTTATAAACATTTTAAGAAGATTTTTACTTTTTTTCCCACTTCAGCAGTATAAAGATGTTGCAGTACTTTCTCTTATCGGTGGGGTTTTAGGTGCATTGCCTGGAATTTTCTTAAATGCATTTTTTATTGACATATTTGAAGCTTCTAAATTTGCTATCTGTTTTTGGCTCATTATGGGTATGTGTATTTCACTACTAGAACGGAAAAAATGAATTACCTATTGTTGAAAATTTTGTTTACTAAATATTACGACATACTCTTTGTTGTCTTATTGCTAGTTTTGTTAATTTTGATCTATACTGTGTGGCGTTTGAAGAAAAAGTATAAATTTAAATTTTTTGAAGATAAAAGAATTTCATCCATAGTCTTAATTTTTACTGTTTTGGTTGGGTTTTTACTTCGGCTTTATAGAATCAATTCTCCTATTGCCGATTGGCATTCATTTAGACAAGCAGATACCGCTTCTGTTACAAGAATATATTTGGAGAATGGTATAGATTTGCTCCACCCTAAATATCATGACATTTCAAGGGTGCAAAGTGGTTTATTTAATCCTGAAGGGTATCGTTTTGTAGAGTTTCCAATCTATAACTTTTTAAATGCACTTTTGGCAAAATATTTGAGTTTTTTTTCTTTAGAAGTTTGGGGTAGACTCATATCAATATTCGCATCTTTAGGAACCGGGTTGATATTGTTTTTTCTCGCTAAAAAATTAATCTCTGAAACTGCTGGTTTAATAGCTGGAATTTTTTATCTTCTTTTGCCTTACAATATTTATTTCAGTAGAGTGATTTTACCTGAGCCTCTGGGGATTTTTTTTGGATGTATCAGTCTTTATCTTTTCTTAAGATTTATCGAGACTGAAAAAAGATCTTTTCTTTTTTTATCTGGGGTAGCATTAAGTATTGCTTTACTTGTAAAGCCTTATTTCGTTTTTTATCTATTTCCCGCAGTATTTATCGGATATAAAAAATACTCGTTTAAATTTTTTAGACAAAAGTCCTTAATTTTCACCTTCATTATAATTTTTCTCCCCTTTACTTTATGGAGAATTTGGATGTTAAACTTTCCTGAGGGGATTCCTTTTTGGAAGTGGACTTTTAATGGTGATGGGATTAGGTTTAAGCCAGCTTTTTGGTACTGGATATTTGGTGAAAGACTTTCAAAACTTATTCTAGGCTATTTTGGTTTGATACCATTTTTCTTTGGTTTTATTAATGAAAAGTCTAGAAACTTTATTAATGTTTTTTTAATAGGAATGTTTTTTTATGTGAGCGTCTTTGCTACTGCTAATGTAAGGCACGATTACTATCAGGCGATTGCTATCCCTGCTGTATCTTTAGGTTTTTCTTCTGGTTTGGTATATCTTTGGAACTTACGCATTTTAAAAAGAAATTACTTAAGAATAGGTCTTATTGTGCTAGTTTTCTTAGGCTTTATTTTAGGGGTCTATCAGGTCAAGGAGTTTTATAAAATTAATCATCCAGAGATAGTGGAAGCAGGCCTCGCAGTACAGAGGTTAACTCCTAAAGATGCATTGGTTATTGCAGATTATAATGGTGATACGGCATTTCTTTATCAAACAAAAAGGAGAGGTTGGCCAGTGGTGGAATTGCCAATAGAGGAATTAATATCAGAAGGAGCACTATATTATGCTTCGGTTAATCTAGATAATCCCCAAACCCAAGAATTTATTAGAAGATTTAAGGTATTAGAAAAAACTGACAGTTATGTAATATTAAAACTTAAGTAAAAATGAAGATTTTAATGCTTGTTCCATATTTGCCAACTATTACAATGAGTGGCGGCCAAACGCGTTGGTATAACATCATTAAATATTTAGCTAGGCAACACGAGATAACGCTTTTTTCATTAATTAAAGATGAATCAGAGCGTAAGTTTATCCCAGAGTTAAAAAAATATTGTAAAAAGGTCAAAGTTTTTGAAAGACCAAGAAAACCCTGGACCATAAGAAACATCTTTCTTTCTGTTTTCGGCCCCTTTCCACTTTTAGTTGTCAGAAATTCCTCTTTTGAAGAAAGAAAGGAGATTAGGAACGAACTCAAGTCTGAAAGATATGACCTAATTCATGCAGAAACCTTTTATGTAATGCCGCATCTGGGAAAAACAGATATCCCTACAATTTTGGTAGAACAGACAATATGGCACAAGGTCTACAAACATCATGTGGATGTAAAAGTGCCTTTGATTTTGAGGCCGATGTTTATGCTAGATGTCTACAAAGTTAGGTTTTGGGAGAAATATTATTGGAATAAGGCAGATAGATTATTTGCTGTTTCCGAAGAAGACAGAAAAGAAATGCTTAAACTTGTACCAAATAAAAAAATTGAAATAATTCCAAATGGAGTAGATGTTAAATTTTTTATGGAGAAGAAGATAGAAAGGATAAAACCACCAAGAATTTTATATGGTGTGACTAATTTTGAGTGGCTGCAAAACCAGGAAGCAACGGAAATTTTAGTTAAAAAGGTTTGGCCCTTAATTAAAAGGGAATATAAAAATGCAAAAGTTTGGATAGTAGGTCGTAGAATCCCAATGTGGTTGAAAGAGGAATCTAAAAAGAACGAAGATATTGAGATTACCGAAAATATTGCTGATGCGAGAGATGCTTATAGGAAATCAAGTATAATGGTTGCGCCTATAATGGGTGAGGGGGGTACTAGGTTAAAGATTCTTGAGGCAATGGCTACGGGGCTTCCTGTAATTTCAACAAGTATTGGAATAGCGGGTTTGAATGTGATGGATGGCGTTAATGTTTTGATAGCGAATTCTTACGAAGAACTTGCTAGAAAGGCAGTCATGCTTTTGAAAGACGAAGTTTTAGCAGAAAGAATTGGTAAGAAAGGTCAAGATCATGTAAGGAAGTACTACGATTGGGAGGTAATAGTAAAACTTCACGACAAAATTTATGAGGATTTATTAAAAGTTGCTAGAAATGAAAAAACCTAAACTTTCCATTGTAATTCTTAACTTCAACACCAAAGAATTTCTTGAGAATTGTTTACTTTCATTGGTTAAAGTGAAAAATGAGGTGGAAAGCGAAATCATCGTTATCGATAATGCTTCGACTGATGGATCCCAATATCTTGTTAGAAAAAAATTCCCTTGGGTTAAGCTAATAGTCAATAAAAAAAATCTAGGTTTTGCTAAAGGAAATAATAAGGCAAAAGATGTTTGTAGAGGGAGGTATGTTTTGTTCTTAAATTCCGATACGCTGGTTAATAAAGATACCTTGAAAAATACGGTTAGCTACTTGGATTTACACCAGGATGTAGGTGTTTTATCGTGTAAGATTCTTCTTCCAAATGGAGATTTAGATAAAGACGCAAGGAGAAAGTTTATTACACCATGGATAGGTTTTGTTCACCTTTTGACTGGGTTGGATAAACTTTTCCCAAATTCTAGGCTTTTTGGTCAATATTGGTATGGATGGATTCCAGCGGATATTGAGCATGAGATAGATGTAGCACAAGGAGCGTTTTTCTTGACCCGGAGGAAAGTTTTAGACGAGGTTGGTTGGTTTGATGAAGATTATTTCTTGGATGGGGAGGATGTGGACTTGTGTTGGCGGATAAAAATGCGAGGCTGGAAAATAGTTTATTATCCGAACGCTACGATTATCCACTTTAAAGGTGTTTCAAAAGGCAAGAGTGAAAGTTCAAAAGTAAAAGTTAGTTTAGAGGAAAAGCTTAGATTTAGAATGGCTGGCGTAGAATCGATGGAAATTTTTTATCGAAAAAGACTTTGGAAAAGGTATCCTTTAGTTGTAAATTATATTGTTGTTTTAGGAATAAGGTTAATGAGACTAAAAAGATTTTTTTCTACATTGCTTTTTGGTTAAAAGTGAAGTTTTTATGGGAAAAAAGATATTAATTGATGGAAGAATGTATGGTTTAGAAAACTCTGGAATTGGGAGGTATGTGGCAAATTTAATAAAAGAACTTAAAACTCTCTCACTTTCTGATAAAAGATATGAGAAATTTAATTTTGTCGTCCTTCTGCGCAAAAAGTACTATAATCAATTAAAGTTTCCCAAAAATTGGAATAAGATTCTTTCGGACATAAAACACTATACGATTGACGAACAAATAAAAATTCCATTTATAATACACCGAGAAAAACCTAGCCTAGTGCATTTCCCCCATTTTAATGTACCCATGTTTTACAATGGAGATTTTGTTGTAACAATTCACGATATGATAATGCATTTTCAAGGGAAAAATTCAACAACCTTGCCATTTTATAGATACTTGATAAAGCGAATTCCCTATAAAATTATTTTTAGGAACTCTATCTTAAGAGCCAAAAAAATTTTTGTACCAAGTAAAGTAATCAAAAAGCAGATTTTAAGTTATTTTGGAGTTGAACCTTCTAAAGTTGTGGTTGTGCCTGAAGGAGTACAGAGGTTTTTTTTGGAGAGGAAAAGATTAGAAAAAAAACTTCTTGGAAATTTCAATCTTAAGCATAAAAATTATTTTTTCTATGTAGGAAATGCTTATCCTCACAAAAACTTGGAGCTTGCTGTTCGTGCAGTTAAAAAACTCAACGAAACGAAAAAAATGGATGCTTTGCTTGTAATTGCAGGGATAAAAGACTCTTTTAAATCAAGACTAAAAGGTTATATTGTTAATAATAACGCACAGCGCTATGTTAGAATTCTGGGTTTTGTAAAGGATAGTGATTTAAGGGTCCTTTATCAAAATTCTTTGGCTTTTTTATATCCATCTCTTTCTGAGGGATTTGGTCTACAGGGATTGGAGGCAATGGCTTCTGGTTGCTTAGTGATAGCTTCTGATATACCTGTTTTTAGAGAAGTTTATAAAGATAAGGCTTTCTTTTTTGATCCTACAAGTGAAGAATCTTTGATAAAAGTTATGGAAAAGATATTTAAAATGCCTCAAGGAAAAAGGCGTGAGTATTTGAAAAAAGGGAGGGATTTTGCAAAGGAATTTTCCTGGAGAAGAATGGCTAAGGAAACTTTTCGTGTGTATGAAAGAGTAATAGAAGAAAAGCACTAAGCGTCAGTTAGGTGTATGAAAGTATTTTCTAATCAAATCTTTAAAAAATGAAGGTAGCGATTGTCTATGATAGAGTAAACAAGTGGGGTGGCGCAGAGAGGGTACTATTAACACTTCATGAGATTTTCCCGAAAGCCCCACTTTATACTTCGGTTTATAATCCCAGGAAAGCCTTATGGGCGAAAGCTTTCCCTTCTGTAGAGACATCGTTTTTGCAAAAGTTACCCTTTATAAGAAATCATCATGAAATTTTTCCTTTCCTTATGCCAATTGCGTTTGAATACTTTAATTTTGAGGGGTATGACTTGGTAATCTCGGTTACCTCAGAAGCTGCGAAGGGTATACTTACTAAACCAAGTACTCTTCACATCTGCTATTGTCTTACACCTACAAGATATCTTTGGAGTCATTATCATTTTTATTTTAAGTCAAAGTTATTTAGTTTTTTCTCTAAGCCTATAGTTGGTTACCTTAGATATTGGGATAAAATAGCTGCTCAAAGACCGGATGTTATGGTTGGAATTTCAAAGGCTGTTCAAGAAAGAATTAGAAAGTTTTATGGAAGAACATCGCAATTAATATATCCACCAGTAGATGTGAGAAAAATAGTCAGAATTAGTAAAAAAAGCGTTTCGCGGAAAAAGTATTATCTTGTGGTCTCAAGGCTTGTTCCTTATAAACGCGTCGATCTTGTTATTGAGGCATTTAATGATTTAGCATTGCCTCTTGTAATAGTTGGTGTTGGCAGTGAGGAGAAAAAGTTGCGATCACTTGCTAGAAAGAATATTACCTTCAAGTCGTTTGTTAGAGAAGATGAGCTAATTAAACTATATATTGATGCAAAAGCGCTGATACAACCTCAAGAAGAAGATTTTGGGATGGTAGCGGTTGAGGCACAAGCAGCGGGCACTCCTGTTATTGCCTACAGAAAAGGTGGGGCTAAAGAGACGGTAATTGAAGGGAAAACTGGAATTTTCTTCGATGAACAGTCTAAAGAAAGTATAATAGAAGCTGTGGGTTTGATGGAGAGCCATGGTCCTTGGGATAAAAATGTACTTTTTAAAAATGCTGAAAAATTTTCAAAGGAAAAATTTAAGGAAAAAATCAAAGTAATAGTTGATAAGTATACCAAAAGCAAATTAAAATAAGTTTTATATAGATTTAATTGTTAAATGAAAATAGTAATTTTTTGCGGCGGATACGGCACCCGAATGTGGCCGGTAAGCCGGAAAAGCTATCCTAAACAGTTTTATCCTCTCGTTAAAGGAAAGTCATTTTTTCAGCTTACTCTTTCAAGATTTTTGAAGGTTTTTAAGCCCGAGGATATATTTATTTCAACCGAGGAAGTTTACATTCCTTATGTTAGAGTTCAAGCCCACGAGATTCCTAAGAAGAATATAATCGCGGAGCCTGAAAGAAGAGACAATCTTGGCGCAGTAGGATTGGCAACAGCAATTATCAATAAAATATTCCCCGCTGAAGTAATGATGGTTTCCTGGTCCGATCACTTTATAGCAAAGGAAATGGACTTTCTTAAAGCTGTTGTCTTAGCAGGAGAGTATGCGAACAAAAAAAGTCTGATAGTTTCGGTTGATGAAAAACCTACTTATCCGTCTGTCCATCACGGATGGGTGAAACTGGGGAGGACAATTGAGCGTATAGACGGTCATAAACTGGTTGAAATCGTAAAGCATATTGAGAAGCCTAAAAAAGCTTTAGCTGAAAAACTTTTCAGATCTAAAAAGTGGCTTATAAATACAGGCTATCGCGCCTGGAGATCAGATGTTATGCTTTCCTTTTATCAAGAATATGAGCCTGAAATGTGGGAAGGACTCCAAAAGATTGCTGAAGCTTGGGGAACTCCTCGTTGGGAACGGACACTTAAGGCCGAATATCATAAATTTAAAAAAGAGTCTGTTGAATATGCGATTTTTGAGAAAATGCCCAAAGATAAACGTGCGGTTATTCCTGTTGAGGTTGGTTGGGAAGATGCAGGGACATGGGAACTTTTTTACAAATCCTTAATTACTAAAAATGTAAAAACTGTTGTTGAGGGTGGCGTGGATACAGAGTTTATTGATTCTCAAGATAACCTCATTATAGGGCCAAAAGGAAAGGTTATTGCCTTGATAGGTCTTTCCAATATTGCTGTAGTTGATACCGAGGATGGTCTTCTTGTATGTAGGCTAGATAAGACTGATTTAGTCAAAGAGGTTTTTAGGAATCTAGAAAAAAGTAAAAAGGAATATGTTGAATAGAAGATTTTTAATTTTTTGGTATGATTTACTAAGGCTTGACATATTATAATATTCTGCCCGATTATGATTTTTTCGAGCGAGGACCTAAGTTCTTTTTATAATATAACTAAAAGAACGATAGATATATTTGGATCAATTTTTCTTATTATCATTTTTTCTCCTATTCTTTTGACAACTGCTTTACTAATAAAGTTGACCTCGCCAGGTCCGGTTTTTGCAGATATTCCGCCACGTGTGGGCAAGAATGGAAAGCTATTTCGCCTATATAAATTCAGGTCGATGATTGTCAACGCCCATTATCTTATGAAGAAAGATCCTAGGTTTAAAGAGCTCTATAAAGAGTACAAAGCTTCAAGTTATAAGCTTTTTAAAGATCCAAGGGTCACAAAGGTAGGTAGAATAATTCGGAGGTTTTCAATAGATGAGATGCCTCAATTTATAAATGTTTTAAAAGGAGAGATGAGTATTGTTGGTCCTAGGGCTTATTATCCTGATGAATTGAGAGAACAGCAAAAAAGATATCCTCATACCAAAGAATTGGTAAAGGAAGTTTTGAAAGTAAAACCAGGAATAACGGGATATTGGCAGGTATCTGGAAGAAGTGAGGTGAATTTTGACAAAAGAATTCAGATGGATGCCTATTATGCAAGGAAAAAAAGTCTCCTTTTTGATATTCTTATTATCTTAAAAACCCCTTGGGCAATGATTTCTGGGAAAGGAGCTGTATAGATGGTTGAGTTTAGGAAAATAAAAAGTGTAGAGGTTTCTGAGAATTCAACTGATTTGGAAACCACCTTTAATATGGAAGAGAGAAAGTCCGAGAAATTAAGAAAAAGGAGCTTTTGGGTTTCTTTTCGGAGTTTAAATCTTAGAAAAATAGGACTGATTATCCTTTTTTTTATTGTCCTGACGGCATTTATGTTTGGGATAGGTTTTTACAAGATTTATCTTAATGCCAAGTCTTTGGAAAGTTCCTTACAAAAACTAAATCAGGCTTTAGATGAAAAAGATCTCGTAAAAATAAAAGGGGAATTAAAAGATGTAAAGAATACCCTTATTGAAACCCAAAAGGTATTCAAATATGTAGGATGGTTAAAGTTTCTTCCGCTTGTGGGTACTTATGTTTCCGATGCCTCTCATATAATAAATGCCGGGATTTATGGCGTTGAGACAACAGACCTTTTAGTTGAAACCGTTTCGCCTTACGCCTACATTATCGGTTTTAAAAATGCTCAGGGAGAGGTGCCAGATAGAAAAAGCACTTATGACACGATTGGGTTCATTATAGAATCGCTTCCTGATCTGATCTCAAAGTCTGGTGTAATCTCGACTAAGGTTTCTCTTCTAAAACAAGAAGTCGATTATATAGATCCAGCCAGATATCCTGAGAAAATGTTTGGTCTGCCGATAAGGGATAGGATTGAGAAGGGGAAAGAGCTGGTGGAGTTAGGATCAAATTTTGTCATTAGAGGAAAGCCTTTACTTGAAGTTATCCCTTACCTTTTGGGTTTAGACAGCGAAAGAAGATATCTACTAATTTTTCAAAATGACAAGGAACTTCGCCCAACTGGAGGTTTTATCACAGCCTACTCAATAGCGAAGGTAAAAAATGGGATAATTGAGCCTATATCTTCGAATGATATATATAATCTTGACAATCTTTATAAACCAAAAGTTGAAGCTCCTGAGGTATTGAGAAAATACATAAAAGGTCCCTATTTGATATCAAAAAATTATAGGTTAAGAGATATGAATTGGTCGCCTGACTTTTTTGAGTCCATGCAACTTTTTACGAGAGAAGCAGCATCGGCTGGAATTAAAAACATTGATGGAGTTATCGCAGTGGATACTTTTACACTCGTAAATATTCTTGATGTTTTGGGCGAAATACAAGTTCCGGGATACGGAGGTTATTCAAATAATATTGTTGAGTTGTGTAATTGTCCGCAGGTGGTGTATGAGTTAGAAAGTTTTGCGGATCTGGAAGGACCTATCGTTTGGAGTGAAAATGAGCCTGGTAAGATTGTGTACGCACCACCGAACTTCGACAATCGCAAGAAAATCATAGGTCCGATGATGAATACTATTTTGAAAGATACATTGGGTTTACCAACAAGTAAATTACCTGCCCTTTTCAACGCGCTTCTTCGATCTATTTTTGAAAAGCACATACTTATTTTTATGTTTGATGAAAAGGTTCAACATGCTCTGGAGAGTTTCGGAATAGCTGGAAGGATCAATGACTACGATGGGGATTTTCTTATGATAAACGATGCTAATCTTGGAGGTCGAAAATCAAACCTATATGTTACCCAGGAAGTAAACCAAGAAGTTGAAATTAGAGAAGATGGTAGTGTAGTGAAAGTTTTGAGTATTATTTACAAAAATCCAATGAGGCATGATGGCTGGCTTAATAGCGTTCTTCCAAATTGGGTAAGGATCTATGTACCAAAAGGCAGTAAGTTATTAAGCCTTGAAGGACTGCAAGAGAAAAAGGATCCTTACGAAGAGTTTGGCAAGACGGTCTTTTCAGGTTTTTTTGAATTGAGACCCCAGGGTATAGTAGAGGTAAAAGTTAAATATGAACTACCTCAAAAGTTTGATCAGGTTTACAAGATATATATCCAAAAACAACCCGGTAGGGATTCTCCCTTATATAGCTTAACCTTAGGTAAAAAAATGCAAGAGTTTTATCTTAAAACCGACAAGGAAATTAAAGTTAAAATTTAGGTTTAGTATTTTTTATGCTACCTCGTAAATTTTCCTCAGAAGCAGTAGTTCTTAAAAGGAAAAATTTTGGTGAGGCTGATAGAATCCTTTTTCTTTACACCAAGAATTTTGGAAAATTAGAGGTTTTAGCTAAGGGTGTACGCAAACCAACAAGTCGAAAAAGAGGACATATAGAGGTTTTCAGTCAGGTAAAATTTTCCGCTAATAAATCAAAGGGCATTAGTTTAATGACAGAGGTTCAAATAATCAGGTCTTTTGCGGAATTAAAATCAGATTTGAAAAGACTGGCTGTAGGCTATTTTGTTTTAGAGACTATTTTAAAACTTACTAATTTTGAAGAAAAAAATCAAAAGCTCTACCTTTTGTTATTGGATACCCTTAAGACATTAACTAGCACAAGCAGGTTAAAAAGTTTAAGAAAAGACTTTATTTACAAGGTCCTTGTAATCCTTGGATTTTGGCCCGAAGGTAAGAGTATGGAAAAACCAGACGAAATTTTAAGCGAAATATTAGAAAGGGAAATTACTTCCATAAGAGTTGGAAAAAGGCTTCTTCAAGAAAGGAGTGTGGTAGAATAAAAGGCACTTATGTCCATATTACTTAAATGCCCCTATTGCGGTGGAGAGATAAAGATCAAAGACGCTCTTAGGCAGGAAATAGAGCAGGAGTTAAGAAGTGAACTTAAGGAAAAGATTAGTAAGGAGATTGAGGAAAGGCATGTTACCGAGATTGAAGATCTCAAAAGACAACTTAAAGAAAAAGATATTAAATTGGATAGACTAAGGGAAGAAGAGTTAAAACTTAGAGAGGAAAGAAGAAAACTGGAAGATCGGGAGAAGGAACTAGAGCTTGAATTACAAAGGAAAATTGATGAGGAAAGGAAAAGGATTGAAGAAGCTGTCTTGAAAAGAGCCTATGAGGAACACCGGCTTAAAGATTTGGAGAAGGATAAAAAAATTCAAGACCTTCAATCTCAGCTTGAAGAGGCATTAAGAAAAGCACAGATAGGTTCGCAACAGCTTCAGGGTGAGGTGTTAGAGCTTGATGTAGAGTCTACACTTAGAGAGACTTTTCCCAACGACAAAATTGAACCTGTAGGTAAAGGAATTAAGGGCGCAGATATTAGACAAATAGTAAAAAGCCCAAAGGGATATGTTTGTGGCGTCATTTTATGGGAGACGAAAAGGACAAAAAATTGGGATGATAAATGGATTGCAAAACTTAAAAACGATTTGAGGAGCGAAAAAGCGAATATCCCTGTGATAGTTAGTTCAGTTTTTCCCAAAGAGATCCAAACAGGTTTTGGATTAAAAGATGGGGTTTGGGTTGTCTCTTTTTCGTTGGTTCTTCCTCTTGCTACTCTGCTTAGAAAAAATCTACTGGATATCGCTTTTCAAAAGGCGCTTTCTGCCCATAGAGAAGAAAAGGCTGAATATCTTTACGAATATGTAACCTCTCATGAATTTCGGCAGCAGCTCGAAGCTTTAGTAGAAGTATATTCCGAGATGCAAATAGAACTTGAAAAGGAAAGAGCCTTGTATGAGAGATTGTGGAAGCAACGCGAAGGTCAGATTAGGAGAATGATTACTTCAACGGCAAATGTTGTGGGTTCAATTCAAGGTCGTATAGGCTCATCAGCCTTTCAAATCAAGGGATTGGATTTTCCTGAATTGCAAAGTGGAGAAGAAAATCAAAAGGAATAAATATTTTAGATTTATCCTAGCGTACACTTTTGCTTAAGGTTATAATTTAGATATGAATTTATTAGAAAAAGTTTCCTCGCTTGCTAAAAGAAGAGGGTTTATCTATCCAGGTAGCGAAATATATGGGGGGTTAGCGGGTTTCTGGGATTACGGTCCACTTGGGGTTGAGCTTAAAAACAATATCAAAAAAATTTGGTGGAAAGATATGGTCTATTCAAGGGAAGATGTTTTGGGAATAGACGCGGCGATAATCATGAACCCTGAGGTTTGGAAGGTTTCCGGACATCTTGAGGCTTTCACAGATCCTCTTGTTGAATGCAAAAATTGTCACGCAAGGTTTAGGGCTGACCATTTTGCCGAGCTTCAAGACAGGACTATTGAGGAAAAATATTGGCTGGAAAGATGGCAGGATTTTTACAAATCCAAACGGGGTAATCAGGAGCCAAACTCACAATCAGCGGCCAAGAAGGCTTATTATCTTTTTAAGTCTGAAAACAAAATCTTATGTCCATGTTGTACCGAATCTCACGAATTTACTGATCCAAAATTGTTCAATCTCTTAACTGAGGTATATCTTGGGACAACCGAACCTAAACAAAAGGCGTATCTTCGTGGTGAAATTACACAGGGTGTTTTTGTTAACTTTCAGAATATAGTTAAATCAACAAGGGTAAAGATTCCTTTTGGCGTAGCCCAAATTGGTAAGGCGTTTAGAAACGAAATCACTCCAGGAAACTTTACCTTCAGAAGTAGGGAATTTGAGCAAATGGAGTTGGAGTATTTTATCCCTCCCGACGATAAAAAAGCAAGTGAAACCTTTGAGTATTGGAAAAAAGAAAGATTAGATTGGTATATAAAACTAGGTATAAGTGAGAAGAATTTGCGCTTTAGGGATCATGAAGAAAAAGAAAGAGCGCATTATGCCCGATTTGCAACCGACATTGAATACAACTCTCCATTTGGTTGGAAGGAATTTGAGGGTATTCATCACAGGGGAGATTGGGATCTTAGCAGGCATGGTCTAGTTTACAAAGATCCAGAAACTAAAAAAGAATATGTTCCGTGGGTGATTGAAATATCAGGAGGTGTTGATAGGGCAGTACTATTTTTTCTTTTGGATGCTTATAGGGAGGAAAAAGAAAGAGTGATTTTGTCCCTCCATCCTCAACTTTCTCCATATAAAGTTGCTGTTTTTCCACTTCTTTCGAATAAAGAGGAACTTATAGACAAAGCTAGAAATGTTTTTGAGATTCTTTCAAAAGATTTCTATGTGGCATGGGATGACAGAGGCAATATTGGTAAAAGATACTTTTCTCAAGATGAAATAGGAACACCCTGGTGTGTGACCATTGATTTTCAGTCATTGAAAGATGATAGTGTAACTATAAGAGATAGAGATACTAAAAAACAAGAGAGGGTTAGTATAGCTAAACTTGAAGATTGGTTTAATGAAAAATTGTAAGGTAATGTGTGCTCAAGGTTGAATTTTTACTTTGATAAATATTTTTAGACACTTGAATTTCAAAGAAAAAATAGGTTAATCTTTTTTAGGTAAGATGAGAAAATATTTAGAGCTCGTTCTTTTACTGCTAGGTATAATATCAATCGTAGTGGTATTATTTTTCGTTAATAAAAAAAACACTCCTGAAGTACAAAATCAAGAAGAAGAGAGTGCACTTCTTGATGTCCCTCTAAAGGATAGGCCATTCGTTTCCCTCACACCCACGAGTGATGGACATTATCTAAAGTTAAGGATAGAAAATATGTCAAAATTGGGATCTTCGCTTGACTACGAGCTTCTTTATGAGACAAAGGAAAAAGTTACTCAGGGTGTTCCAGGCACGGTGGATATTAAAGACAAAAGTTTTTTTGAAACGGATCTTCTTTTAGGAAGCGAGTCTTCGGGGAAATTTAGGTACGATGAGGGCGTAGAAGTAGGGAAGTTGACACTGAAGTTTAGGAATGCTGAGGGGAAACTTTTATCAAAATTTGAGACTGAATTTCATATGCAGAAAGGTGTGGATACCTTGACTAGCATTGACGGAGTCTTAAAGATTAAGCTTAGTAAATCTTCTCCTAAGGGAACTTATTTTGTAACCATGCAGACTGTTGGTCTACCTTCTTTTAATCCTGCGAATATAGTTTCGGGTCCTTATGGAATTTTTGCTTCAGGTAGATTTCAGGTTGAAAATGAGGTTCTAGAAAGTGGAGCAGAAATTTATCGTTGGGATGAAGAAAGTAAAAGTTGGTCGAAAGATCCAATCTCAAAAACTCTAGACAAGTTGATCATCATTGGTGTCTCCGAAAGTAACTAGCTTAAGTTAAGGAACTTCATAAAAATAGAGCTACATAATGCTTAATTAATCTTTTACTTGCCATTTTTTGTTCTTTTAGTGGTGAATTTTAAAGAATATCATCTTGACATTCTGTTAATAATGTATAAAAATGGTTAAAAGTGGTGAATATAGTATAAAATATTCTCAAAACTGCCCTTAACACTCAATGCTTATTGGGCAGTACTTTAGCAAATTAACACAAAAAAATAGAGTAGCAGTACCTAAAAAGTTCAGGGAAGAGTTGGGTTCAGAGATGATAGTCGCGAGGTGGTACGAGGGGTGTTGTGTGTTGGTTTCAAAACAGAATTGGCAAAATCTAATAGATCGCCTTATCGGTAGAACCCATCTGGTGATCTCCCCGATAAGGGATATCGATAGGTTTATCTTGGGATCAGCTTTTGAGGTGAGTCTAGATAGTCAGGGAAGGTTTGTATTGCCTGAGGTTTTAGTAGATTTTGCTGGATTGAAGGAAGAGGTAGTCTTTCTTGGATTGGGGGATAGGGTTGAAATATGGGCTAAAGAAAAGTGGATTGATCTGGAAAAGAGCGCAGAAGAAAAGGCATCCCTGGCTATCGAGAAGATTGCGAAGGAAGAGAAGTGGTTAGAACATGGAATATTTAAGAAAAGGTCAAGGAATACATAGGCCAGTACTTGTTGATGAAGTTTTGGAAGCTTTAAAGCTAAATGAACTTGCACATTTAAAACCTAGGGCAAAGTTTATAGATGCCACACTTGGCTTGGGAGGGCATACAATAAAAATCTGGGAAAGAGGCGGACATGTATTGGGTATTGAAGCTGATAGAAAATCTCTTGGTATAGCAAGAAAAGAAATTAAAAAAATCCTATCTGATCAAACTTTAAAGAGAAAAGCCTGCCCTGTCCCAAACCAAACATCTTTGGTTTGGGGCGATATCAAATTAGTCAAAGGTAATTTTTTGAGCCTTGATAGGATTGCAAAACGATTTGGTTTTGAAAAAGTAAATGGGGTTTTATTCGATTTAGGGATATCGTCTTATCAACTTGAAAAAGAAAACAGAGGTTTTTCTTTTAATAGACCGTCCGACCCTCTTGACATGCGTTTTGATCCCGAAGGTCAAGGTGTTAAGGCTTCAGATTTGTTAAGACTTTTAGACAGGAGAAACTTGCTTAAGTTATTTGGTGAGGTAATGGATTTAAAATCTGCAAGAAAACTTGTGAGGAAAATTATTGAAACAAGAAAGCTAAAAAGTATTGAAAAGGTTGGTGATTTTTTGCAGATTATCAAAGAGTCTACGATTAAGCATCGCAACTTAAATCCCGCTACACTGCCTTTCCTAGCCCTTCGTATAGCGGTTAATAGTGAACTTGAGAATTTAAAAAAAACTTTGCCCAAGGCTTTTAATTTACTTGATAGAGGTGGAAGGTTAGTCGTGATTAGTTATCATTCGGGTGAAGATAGGATAGTTAAGCACTTTTTCAAAACTTTGGAAGAAAAGAAAGAAGGAAAAGTGATAACGAAAAAGCCTATTTTACCTAAAGAAGAGGAAATTAAGGAAAACCCTAGAGCGCGAAGTGCAAGACTTAGGGTTTTAGAAAAAATATGAAATACAATTTTCTAAGAAAAACAAAAAATAATGAAAAAAAGGTAAGACTAAATAAAAGAGTATTATTGGTCGTTTCTTTAGGAGTTTATGTACTTATAAAAGTGTTTTTAACCTTGCAGGTTTTGGGTTGGGGTGGTCAAATAAGCCGTTTAGAAGATGAAATTGAGTCTCTTTCTAGAAAAAATAAAGAAATTGAAAGTAAGTTAGCCTATACTACCTCGTTAATGGAGCTTGAGAAGAAAGCTTCGGAATTAGGATTTAGGAAAGTTGACCAAAAAATTTATATTGATGTTGAGGATGTGTTTGCTTTCTTGAGGAAGTAATGCAAACCCGTGTTTTTTTGGTCAAGCTTTTCTTTATTTTTTCCTTTTTATTGATCATTCTAAGACTTTTTTATTGGCAGGTTTATAAAGGCGAGGAATTTTCTAGGAAAGCAAGAGCACAATATCAAAAAACTTCGGAAACTTTTGCTCACCGAGGAGAGATATTGTCAACTGATGGAAGTTGGTTGGTTGCAACCACTGATGCGTGGCTAGTCTTTGCGGATTTGCCTCGCATAGAAAAAGATCCTAGGAAAATTGCGGAAGAATTAGCACCCCTTTTTGTGGAGGATCCTAATGAAAGGGAGGATGTTTTAAAGGAGGTTGAAAGAATTTTCAATCTTTTGACTAAAAAAGATGTAGTGTGGGTAGTCCTGAAAAGTAGGATTGACGCAGAGACTAAAAGTAAGATAGAAAACTTAAATATAAAAGGGATAGGATTTCAAAGAGAGGAAAAAAGATTCTATCCTGAGGGTTCTTCAAGCGCGCACCTTTTAGGTTTTGTCGGTAAAAATAGCCAAGGAGAGGACACTGGTTATTTTGGTTTGGAGGGTTTTTATAATTTGATTCTTTCGGGCAAATCTGGTTTTACCAGGCGCGAAGAAGATGTAGGAGGAATTCCAATTCTTGTATCAAGAGAGTCTGAGTCTGAAGCTATATCCGGGGTTGATTTACAAACACACATTGATAAAAGAATTCAGCTTATTTTGGAAAGAGAACTTCTTGAGGGTTTAAAAAAGTATGCAAGCAACGAAGGATTGGCAGTTGTGATGGATCCTAAAAGTGGTGCAGTTTTGGGTATGGCATCCTACCCAAGTTATGATCCAGCAAAGTATTGGAAGTTTTCAGATTCGCTTTTTTCAAATCCTGTCATTTCTAGTTCATTTGAGCCAGGCTCCATTTTCAAGATAATAGTTATGGCTTCAGCCTTAGACGCTAAAGTTGTTGAACCTGAAACTGTTTGCAACATATGTGCAGGTCCGGTTAAGATTGGAAAGTACAGTATAGAAACTTGGAATAATGTGTATCGTCCTAATTCAAATATGATAGAAGTTATTGTTAATTCGGATAATGTTGGCATGGTGTTTGTGGCTCAGAAACTTGGGATTGAAAAATTATATGATTATTTAAGTAAATTCGGATTTGGTCAAAAGACAGGAATTGATCTTCAGGGAGAAGATACGCCGAGGTTAAGGGATAAGGTGCAGTGGTCTGAGGTAGATTTGGCAACAGCAAGTTTCGGGCAAGGAATCGCGGTCACCCCCATACAAATGCTGGTTGCAGCCGCTACTATTGCAAATGATGGTATTATGGTAAAACCTCAGGTGGTTGACAAAATTGTTGGTGAAAATTGGGTTGAAGATATAAAGCCGGAGGTACGAGGTAGGGTAATATCCAAGGAGGCAGCTGATGAAGTTTCTTATATGATGTATGAAGCAGCTAAAAGGGGAGAGTCAAAATGGACTAATATTCCTGGATTTAAGGTAGCAGGAAAAACCGGCACAGCACAGATTCCTATAGAAGGACACTATGATGAGGAAAAGACTATTGCTTCTTTTGTAGGATTTGCTCCATTTGACGATCCTAAATTTGTAATGCTTGTAAGTCTCAAAGAGCCAAAAAGTTCGCCATGGGCTTCTGAAACAGCTGCACCCTTGTGGTATTCGATTGCGAAGGAACTTTTTGACATCTTTAAAATTCAGCCTGAAAAATAAAGAATTTGTGATAGAATAAGAAGAATTTATGAATATAAGAGTAATTGGTTGTCAAAGACTTGAAGGTGAAGTGTATCCTTCTGGAAGTAAAAACTCAGCAGTTGCTTTGATTCCTGCCAGTATTTTGTTTGATCAACCCGTAAAATTCAAAAATGTCCCAGATATAACGGATGTTACAAGACTTCTGAATATACTCCAAAAAATGGGGAGTAAAGTGTTGTGGGATAAAGAGAATAAGACATTGACAATCGATAACAAAAATTTGTCTTTTAAAAACTTGGATAAAGAGGATTTAGGAAATATGAGAGGGACATCCCTTCTCTGGGGACCAATGCTTTATAGGTTCAAGAAAGTAGTTTTTAAGGATTTGCCAGGTGGCTGCACGCTTGGGTATAGAACATTAGATCCACATTATCAAGCGTTTAGGGATTTGGGTGTGAAGATAAGAGAGACTACTTCAAGTGTTTCTATGGATGCCAGAGAGGCTAAAGCAAGAGAAATTTGGCTTACTGAAGTCAGCCCCACGGCAACAGAGAATGCGATCATGCTAGCTGTTGGACTTCCAGGTAAAACAAAGATTATTGGAGGTGCTTGCGAACTTCAAGTGCAGGATCTCTGTAACTTTTTGAACGCTTGTGGAGCAAAGATAGATGGGGTAGGTTCAAATATTCTGGAAATTGAAGGAGGAAAATTGTTAAAACCAACCGAGCACAGGATATTGAGCGACCATTATGAAATCGCCACTTTTTTGGCAATGGCTTCCGCCACCAAAGGGAAAGTGGTAGTACATGATGCCTTGCAAAGAGAGTTTAAGCCAATTGCAAGAATTTTTGAGAAGTTTGGCGTTAGGATTAAGTATAAGGATGGCAGTGCTTATGTTGACCAGGATGAGATTGTTATCTCTTCTGAGGAAGGGAGAAAAACCTTAGTTGTAAAAGCTCAACCTTGGCCTGCACTTCCTGTGGACATTTTACCTCTTTTTATTCCACTTGCACTTGCTGCAAAAGAAGGACAAGTACTTTTTCATAACTGGATGTACGAAGCAGGACTTTTTTGGACATCGGAGTTGGGAAAACTGGGAGCGAATATTATAATGGCGGATCCTCATAGAGTTATCGTTATTGCCGGAAATAAATTAAGGGGTGCGATACTGGAAGCTCCTTACATTATTCGTGCAGTAGTGGCAATGGTTATTTCAGCTATGATTTCCGAGGGAGAAACGGTAATATTAAATGCTGATGCACTGTATAGAGGACATCCTCATTTTTCCCAAAACTTAAAAAAATTAGGTGCTAAAATTGAGGAAATATAGGGCGTTTTCGATTTTTGTTGAATTATGAAACTGACCCGTCTTCTTCAGGGAATTTCAAATTGTAAGATATATAATTTTAAGGATTATGATGTTAAAAAAATATCTCAAGATTCAAGGGAAATTGGAGAGGGAAGTCTCTTTGTTGCCATTAAAGGCTTACATGTTGACGGTAACACCTTCATTTTTGATGCGATTCAAAAAGGAGCCAAGGTTATCGTAAGTGAAAATCCAAAATCCTCAAGAAAAATTCCAAATGAAGTGGTTTATATTAAAGTCGAGGATTCTAGAAAGTTTTTGGGTCTACTTTCTGCTGCTTTTTATGGCTACCCTTCCAGGAACTTAAAAATTATAGGTGTGACTGGAACTGATGGTAAGACAACGGTTTCAACTTTAATTAGTGAATTGTTAAATTCTTTGGGTCATAAAACGGGACTGATTTCAACAATCGGAGCAAAAATTAAAGAAAAAGAATTTGATACTGGACTTCATGTAACGAGTCCAGATCCGACATTACTTCATAGCCTTTTGTACAAGATGGTAAAACAAAGGTGTGAGTTTGCTGTGTTGGAGGTTACCTCTCATGCACTAGATCAAGAAAGGGTATTTGGCATTGATTTTGATTGTGCAGTCTTAACAAATGTCACTCATGAGCATCTTGATTACCATAAAACTTTCCAAAAGTATCTTCAGGCTAAAATAAAGCTTTTTAAACATACTAAAAAAGCAGTTCTTAATAAAGATGATCCAAATATATATACAGCGTTTAAGAAAGAAATAGATCCATCCGTAGAAATCATTACTTATGGATTGAAGGACAAAGGATCCGATATTTTAGCCATAAACATAAACGAATCTGATTCATACACCACTTTTGAGCTTATTGACGGTGTGAGGTCCTTTAGTGTTAGAACTAAGCTTTTAGGGGAATATAATGTTTATAATATTTTGGCGGCTATTGCGGCAGTGAAATTTTATACACCCGATATCCAGAAACTTAAAAAATATATCGCTCAATTTCAGACCCCTAAAGGACGTTTAGAAAAGATAAAGAAAGCTAAACTTGATATTTTTATAGATTTTGCTCACACTCCGAATTCCTTAGAGAATGTGCTTGGATATTTAAAAAGGATGATAGAAAAAAGGAATAAGGGAAGGTTGATTGCTGTTTTAGGTTGTGCCGGTGAGCGAGATGTTGGGAAAAGATCTTTGATGGGTGAGATATCAACGCGTATTGCAGATGTCTCAATATTTACCGCAGAAGACCCCAGAAGTGAAAATGTCAACGATATTATTAGGGAGATGGTGAAGGGCGCTAAAAAAAATAACTCCAAAGAAATCAAATTAGGAAACAAAAGAAATCTTACTGTTTTAAATAAGTTAGGAAAAAATCCAAACCATGTGTTTATAAGAATTCCTGAAAGGGGAGAGGCAATTTCGTTTGCTATTCAAAAATTAGCCAAAAAAGAAGATGTTATTATAATCTGTGGAAAGGGACATGAAATGAGCATGGCTTATAATGGAAAAGAATACGAATGGTCGGACTTTGATGCAGTGAAGGTAGCACTTAGAGGTGGCGTTAAAGAAATAAAAAGATAAGAAAAATGCTTAATGTTTCAGTAGATAATACAAACTTGATATTTTATAAGAATGTTAATCTTAGAGATTTGACTACATTTCAGGTTGGAGGAAAAGCTCAATATTTTTGCGTCTTAAAGACAAAAAATGATGTTTTGCAAGCAGTCTTATTTGCGAAAGAAAAAAAATTGCCGATTTTTGTCATTGGTGAGGGAAGTAATATTCTTATAAATGATTCTGGTTTTAAGGGTTTGGTAATAAAATTTAGAGGTAATAAAGTGAGTTTTACAAAAAGGAAAGGGCATGTTTTAGTTAAAGCTCAAGCCGGTTTAAAATGGGATCGATTGGTAAAAATCTGCGTTGATAAAAATTTACAAGGCATAGAATGCCTTTCAGGGATTCCCGGAACAGTTGGTGCTTCACCTATCCAAAATATAGGTGCCTACGGCCAAGAATTAAAGGATACATTTGTGAAACTTATCGCTTTTGATTTTAAGGAACAAAAATTTGTAACTTTCTCAAAAAACGACTGCAAATTTTCTTATAGATCTAGTATATTTAAGATTCCCCGAAACATTGGACGCTATTTAATTACCGAAGTATTTCTTATGTTAAAGAAAAATGCTACCCCGACACTTACCTATAAGTCCCTTACTGACTATTTTATGAAAAAAAATGTTATAAATCCGACATTAAAAGAGGTAAGAAAAGCTGTTCTTTATTTAAGAAGGAAGAAGCTTGAAAATCCCAAATTTGTTGGGAATGCTGGGTCTTTTTTCAAAAATCCTTTTGTAGGGAAAAAGATTTTCAAAGCTTTAATTAAAAAATACCCTGACATGCCTTTTTACGAGGATGGAGAGAATAGGTATAAGCTATTTGCAGGTTGGTTAATTGATAAAGCGGGTTGGAGGGGAAAAGGTATAGGAGGTGCAAGAGTATCTAGTAAAAACGCACTAGTGATTACAAATTACAGGAAGAAAGCCACCGCCAAAGACATAAAGAAACTTTCTGAGGTAATTTCTAGTGATATTTATAATAAGTTTGGTATCAAGCTTGAGCCTGAGGTTCAGTTTATAGGATTTGATTAAATTTTTTAGTTTTATCATACCTTTACTACTAAAGATGAATAATTGGAAGAGTAAAAAAATCGCAATCTTGGGTTGGGGAATTAATGGCTTAGATTCAGCAAAGTATTTACTTAAAAATGGCGCTGAATTGACAATATTTGATAGAAAGACAAAGAAAGAACTAGATTTTTCGGGTTTTGATATCCGGAAGGCAAGACTTGTTCTTGGTAGGAACTATTTAAAACATGGATTAGGTAGTTTTGATTGTATTTTTCGTACACCGGCAGTTTACAGATATCTTCCTGAGATAGTTGAGGCAGAAAGTAAAGGTGTTTTTGTTACTTCAGCAATTAAAGTTTTTTTTGATGATTGTCAAGCAAGGATCATAGGTGTCACTGGCACTAAAGGAAAAGGTACTACAAGCACCTTGATCTATGAAATTTTGAAAAAAGATGGGAGGAGCGTTTATCTTGCTGGCAATATAGGTCTGCCTGTTTTGGAACTTTTACCCAAACTTAAGCCCAGCGATTGGGTTGTTTTAGAGCTCTCCTCCTTTCAGCTAATAGATTTGACTAAGAGTCCACATATCAGTGTTGTTTTAAATATTACCGAGGACCATCTTGACTGGCACAAAGACAAGGAGGAATACATAAAAGCAAAGTCTCAGATTGTTAGGCATCAGGCGAAGGAGGATTTTTGCGTTTTAGCATTTGACTATAAAGTTTCAAAGTCTTTCTCGCGTCTTACTAACGCTAAAGTCTTTTATTTTAGTACTAAAAAGAAAGTAAAAGGAGCATATGTAAAAAATGGAAAGATTTTTATTAATTTTTCTGGAAGGTCTATGGAAATAGGAGATACCCAAGACTTATTGTTGAGGGGGAAGCATAACTGGGAAAACATTTGTGCAGCAGCTTGTGCGGCATATCTTGCTGGTGTCCATCCACTGACGATAAGAAAGGTCCTTTTTTCTTTTAAAGGACTTGAGCACAGACTAGAATTAGTTGCGGAAGTCAAAGGAGTATCTTTTTACAATGATTCGTTTTCGACTAATCCTCAAACTACAATAGCCGCACTGCGTTCATTTGAAGAACCTCTCACATTGATTCTTGGTGGATCTGATAAGGGGTTGAATTATGACCTTCTTGGAAAAGAAATTTCAAAAGCCAAAAATATAGCAAATGTAATCTTGATTGGGCAGATAGCGAAAAAGATAAAGCGTTCTATTAAAAGGGCAAATTTTAGAGGAAATTTACTAGAACTTGGGTATCCTAAAATGCAAGAGTTGATCCAGAAGTCTTTTGAGATTACACCTAAAGGTGGGGTGGTACTTCTTTCACCTGCAGCTGCCTCATTTGATATGTTTAAAGATTATAAGGATCGGGGTTATCAATTTAAAGAAGCAGTTAGATCGTTAACTTTCTAAATTTTATGTTAAAAAATACTTAAACCTACTAATTCTCTATAATTTTAAGTTCTTAATTTATTAAGAAAATCTTAAATGCTTAAAAATATAGTTCTTATTCACGGTTGGGGTGCAAAGACAGAAAGCCTGATCCCACTCAAAAAAGAACTTTTAGGTCTTGGTTGGCGTGTTTTTCTTATCAAGCTTCCAGGTTTTGGGAGGCCCGCACCAAAGAAGGTTTGGGGGTTAAAGGAATATTCTGATTATGTTTTAAAAAAAGCAGAGAAAAGATTTTCAAAAGTAAAGTTTTTTGTCTTTGGACATTCTTTTGGCGGAGCGATTGCATTAAAACTTGCCTTAAATCATAAACGAGATCTTTATGGAATAATTCTTTGTGAAACAAGAGGAATTTCAAGAACAATTTTTTTAAAAAGATTAGTTTTCATTTTAGTTGCGAAGTTAGGGAAGGTATTTTTGATTTATCCTAAAATTGCTAAGAACTTTAGAAGGCTACTTTACAAATTAGCCAGGGAACACGATTACGAGAAGACTCAAGGGATTATGCGCGAGATATTTAAGAAGGTTGTTAATGAGGATTTGAAAGATTCTGTAAGTAAAATTAAAATTCCTGTACTTATTCTTTGGGGAGAAAAAGATAAGATGACTCCAATTAAAGACGCATTCTTTCTAAAATCCCGCATTTTGGGAAGTAAACTTGTGGTTTTTGAAAACCAGGGCCATAGACTTCCTTACGAAGACCCTAAAAAGGTAGCTTTAGAAATAAACTCATGGCAGAAACAGATTTTCTCTCATTAAATTTTTTTACGATTTTTGTTTTTTGGGCAATCCAGGCTTTTTCACAGATATTAAACTGGATATATTGGTTACAAACAAAGGAGTATCGTTGGGACAGATTCTCGGTTTTTTTTAAATCCTACGAAGGTGTAAAGAAATTGGGTATTTTATTCATCTTTTTCAAGATCCTAACAGCGTTTTTTTTAAAGCTTTATCCTGTAGGGTTTTTGTTTTTGATTGGAATTCTATATCTTGATTTCCTGACATTTTGGAAACTTTTTACAAAGAACCTAAAAAAGCCGGTATTTACACAGAGAGCTCAGAAGATTTTTTTGGCTTCGGTTTTAGGGATCCTGGCTACCCTTTTTTTCAGAAATCTTTTGGTAGGCGAGGTTTTGTTGTTAGTTACACCCTTCCTTGGTATTTTATGGACGACTCCCATTGTTAATAAGATTAAAAGAGAGGAAATCAAGAAAGCTCGTGAAGTCTTAGATAGTGTAAAACCGATTGTTATTGGAATTACGGGAAGCTATGGGAAGACAACTACCAAGGAATTTGTAGCGCATCTTTTATCTCAAAAATTCAAGGTAGCAAAGACAGAAGGAAGCGAAAATACAGAGTTTGGTGTAGCTAGAAAGGCGATTCTGAATGTTAAGTCTGGAACTGAATTTTTTGTCGTTGAAATGGGGGCTTATAAGAGGGGAGAAATAAAAAAACTTACCGAGATTGTACATCCATCTATTGGCATATTGACAGGGATTGAAGAACAGCATCTTGCCTTGTTTGGAAGCTTAGAAAACATTAAAAAAGCGAAATTTGAGTTAATTGAAAGTTTACCTCAAGAAGGTCTTGCGATTTTTAATTTTAACAATAAACATTGCCGAGAGCTTTTTTTACGAGCAAAGAAACTCAAGTCAAAACTAAAGGTTTTGAGTTATTTTGTTAAACATAGTACCCAAGAAAGTTGGGATGAAAACGCGGACATTGTTGCAAGAGTTTTATCTTTTAAAAGAAAAAGTATTGTTTTCGAAGTAAAATATAAAAGCGCAAAGCATGTTTTTTCCACTAATTTGACTGGAGAACACCTTCTCGAAAATCTTACTGCTGGAATTTTAGTCGCTAAACTTTTTGGCGTTTCTTGGAAAAAGATAGAAGAAGGTGTTAAGAATCTGGTTTTACCAAAAGGGACAATGAATGTTTATGAGTTGGGAGGCAACATCATCATTGATGATACATATAACTCTACACCATCCTCATTTGAGGCTGCTATAAATTATTTAAAAAGTTTCAAAAATAAAAGAAGAATTGTCATAACCAGTGGAATTATAGAATTAGGTCAAAGATCAGGTGCTATTCATCAAAAGATTGGAAAGTTGCTAAGCGGTAAAGCCGAAATAGTGTATTTGACGAACAGAGATTTTTTGAATGACTTAAAAAAAGGTATGACCAAGAAAGATAAGCTTATATATGTCAACGAAGATAAGCTTTATCAAATTGTGAAAGGTATATTAAATTCTAAGGATAGTGTGGTACTTCTTGAGGGTAGATTGCCGGCTAAAATAATGTTGGAATTTTCAAAAAAGATATAATGGAAAACCCTATTGCGATTGCCTTATCGCCGAACACTGAAAAAGACGATATTTTTTTGGCTTTAAGGCTTTTATTTTCTCCCCAATTATGGTTTGATTCAACTAAGACCGAAGAGTTCGAAAAAATATTTGCAAGAAAATTTGGGAGAGGTTATCTTGCTTTAGCAGTGAATAGTGGTAGAAGTGCTTTATATCTTATCTTAAAAGCACTTGGCGTGAAAGGGAATGATGAAGTAGCTTTGCAAGCGCTTACTTGTGTTGCTGTCCCGAACGCTATACTGTGGTTGGGTGCAAAGCCTCTATATATAGATGTGGATGAAAATTTCAATATGGATATCCGAGACATGCGTGAAAAGGTAAGTGAAAAAACGAAGACAATAATTGTTCAACATACATTTGGTATCCCTGCCAATATGAAAGAGATATTAAAATTCTCAAAAGAAAAGAAAATCCCTCTAGTGGAGGATTGCGCTTTGTGTTTAGGAGGAAGTTTTAATGGTAGACTACTAGGTACTTTTGGTAAGGTGTCTTTTTTTAGCTTTGGTAGGGATAAAGTAATATCAAGCGTCTTCGGTGGAATGATTTTAACAAAGGATAAAGATCTTTATCAACAGCTCAAAAAAGAAAGAGATAAGTTGAATTATCCTCCTAGGCTTTGGGTTTTTCAGCAACTTTTGCACCCTATACTAATTAATTTATTAGTTTTACCCTTCTTGAATTTAGGCTTGGGTAATATAACTTTAGGAAAGATTGTGCTTTTAATACTTCAGAAATTAGGATTTCTATCAAAAGCTGTCCTGAAAGAAGAGAAGTTTGGTAAACGACCTAAGATTTTTCCATCGAAATTTCCAGGTGCTCTTGCTCAACTTGCCCACAATCAATTTTTCAAACTTGAAAGGTTTAATAAGAAGAGGAAAAAAATTGCAAACTTATATTTTAGGAGCCTCAAGACTTCTTTGTTTAAACTTCCCCGCAGGGATGAGGGTTCTGTCTGGGTGAGATTTCCTGTGATTTACCAAAATGCACCTAGGATTATAGAATGCATGAAAAAGAAAGGGATTTTACTCGGAGATTGGTACAAAGACGTTATAGTTCCAGTAAAAGATCTAGCAGTTGTAAATTATAGAGTTGGTTTCTGTCCCCGTGCCGAGAGCTTAGCCGGAAAAATTTTAAATTTACCGACTTATCAAGCAATGAGTAAAGAAAAAGCCTTGTATGTTACTCGCTTACTAAAAATTTGTGTTAAATCTCTGTAAAATAATTGTTATATATTAATGCCAAATTACGAAATTAAGGAAATTACTGATAAGAGAGAATGGGAGGGATTTTTACTTCCTAGAAAACCTGGAACTTTTCTTCAATCTTGGAACTGGGGCGAAGTAAACAAACGGGTTGGTTTAAAAATAAAAAGAATGGGTGTTTACGAAAAAAACCGTTTAGTCGGACTATTTCTGCTTATTCATCAGCCAGCTAAGAGAGGACCACATTTTTTGATTCCCGGTGGACCTGTAATTGATTATGAGAATGAAAATCTTTACAAGTTTGTTGTAAATTCGATTAAAAAGATTGCCCAGGATTATAGGGTTTGGTTTGTTAGGATAAGACCGGATGTTGCAGATTCTGAGCAATTAAAAAATAGACTAAGAAAGCTTGGTTTTATTTCTGCACCCATGCATCTTCATGGAGAACATACCCTTGTTTTGGATATTGGAGAAAGTGAGGAGGAGATACTAAAAGGAATGCGAAAAACGACTCGATATTTGATAAAGAAAAGTCTTACTGAAGGTTATACGATTAAGATTTCGGATAATCCAGACGATGCTAAAGTTCTTTATAGATTACAGGAAGAAACTATCAGAAGGCATAGATTTGTGGGATTTTCGGAAGAACTTTTTAAGGCACAGTTGGAAGTGTTTGGGAAGGAAGATCAGGCTAAACTTTTTATATGCGAAAGAAATGGTGAACAGTTAGTTTCCGCATTAATAATTTTTTATGGCGAAAAGGCTTTCTACCACCACAGTGCTTCTTCTGATAGTGCAAGAAACACCAATGCTTCGTATTTTACACAATGGCAAATTATTAAATATCTAAAAAGTAAAGGTATTCATTATTATGATTTCTGGGGGATTGCACCCAACGACAATCCCAAACACAGATTTTTTGGGGTGAGTGTTTTTAAAAAAGGTTTTGGTGGTCAAAGAGTAGATTGGCTTCACGCTCACGATCTTATCATAAGTCCCTTATATTGGGCGACTTTTATTTTTGAAACAGCAAGAAGAATTTATCGGGGACTTTAAAAATTTAATTTTATATTATATTATAGGCGCAAATGGCAATTCCTGAATTCGAGTCTCAACAAGGAGATCTTCCTTCAGAAAAATTTAAGGAAAATTTTGGTAAGAACCTAAATGAAAGTGAGGGAACCCCTCATTTAACTCCTAGAGAGTCACAACTTTTAGAAATGCTTGAAAATGCAGAAGGAATTGTTCCATACGCTGATCTTGAAGAAAAATTTGGAAGTTATTCAAATGTTAGGTTTATTATTCATAAAATACGAAGAAAAGGCTTAAAGATTTTAAATATCAGGGGTACTGGTTATTGTCTTAAGGAGAGAAATTCACAACCAGAAGTAACTTGGAAATTTGGGGAGATTTCAATACGCGAGCAAGATAGATCAATAGAACTTCCAATAAAAGGTAGGGTAGAATTAAGCCCAAGAGAGTTTCAAGTTTTGATGTTACTTGTACAAAAAAAAGGAGGTATGGTAGCAGTAAGAGAATTAGGAAAAGTTTGGGGCGATTCTGAAAATGTTGATAGCAAGGTTAGAGTCACGATACATTATATAAGGAGAAAGATTGAAGAGGATCCTGAAAATCCAAAGATTATAGTTAATAGAAGAGGCTTGGGATATGTTTTTTTGCCTGAAGATGATATTCACCTTACTCCGACCGAAAGGCGAATCTTGGAACTTTTTGGAGAAGAAAAATCTTTGAATATCCATGATATCAAAAATCTTATATGGGCGGGTTATGCTTCTTACTCCGCAGTCAGGACACATATGAGTAATTTAAGGAAAAAGGGGTTTAAGATTATTTTAGAGCGGGGAAATTATTTGCTGAAAAATCATTAAAGTTTTATTATAAATATTTTGTTATAATACTTTTGCTAATATAAGTTTTAATGTTTGAGAGATTTTTATGAGTTCGCCAAATATACTGCCCTTAGCTTTGGGTTTAATAATATTTTCTTTTATAATAAGTAGCCTCTTAATCATCCCATTTATTGATATTCTTTACAAACTAAGATTAGTTAGAAAAAAAGAAGCGCCCAAGAAAGGAAAGGTACCCCTTTTTGACAAGTTACACGATGTTAAGGCGGGAACGCCAGTTGGAGGTGGAATTTTGATAATTTGCTTTGTGTCACTATCTTTTGCATTTCTTTTTCCGTTTGCTGCAAGAATGGGCGTTTACATAAGAAGTTCATATGATTTTAAATCAGAACTTTTCGTAATTTTTTTTACATTCTTATCTTTCGGACTTTTAGGTCTTTCTGATGACCTTTTAAAAATTTTTGGTAAACCAACCAAAGGTAATTTAGGTCAATGGTTTGGTTTGGGGAGAAGACAAAAGTTTATACTCGAATGGATTATTGCAATTGTTATAGGTGTAACTCTTTATAAAAAGTTGGGTATTGATATAATTCATATCCCATTTTTTAATAAAACTATAGATTTTGGTTTTTGGTATATTCCAATATCTTCGTTCATTATTGTCCTTTTTAGCAATGCGTTTAATATTACCGATGGTCTGGACGGACTGGCTACAGGATTATTAGTTATTTGTTTATTTGCTTTTGCTGCAATTGCCTGGTCAAATTTAGATACCCCACTTTCCCTTTTTATAACTCTTTGGTTAGGATCCTTGATTTCATTTCTTTACTTTAATGTATGGCCTGCAAGGATTTTTTTAGGTGATGCGGGTGCGCTTTCATTTGGTGCAATGCTTGCTGTGATTGGTCTGTTGACTGGGAGCGTGATTGCACTTTTTGTAATAGCCGGATTATTTGTTATAGAACTTGTGAGTTCAGCAATTCAAATTTTTGGATGGAGGATTCTTAAGCGCCCTATTTTTCCACTAGCCCCTATTCATCATGCGTTTCTTGCTAAAGGGTGGGAGGAACCTAAAATTGTTACACGAGCCTGGCTTGCTGGTTTAATGCTTGCCATATTTGGTTTGTGGCTTAGTGTAATCTAAAAGGTGCAACGCCAATTATTTAAAAAATTTAAATATAAAAATAACTTAATTGGAAATAGGATTTTAATTGTCTTAATCCTTTTAACAGTTTTAGGACTGGTTGCGATTGCTGATGTTTCAGCTCCCCTTGCACAAAGGCAGTTTTCCGATAAGTTTTATTTTGTCAAACAACAAGTTTTATGGGCCTTTATAGGAATCATTCTTCTTTTCGTATTTTCCAAGGTACACTATTTATTTTGGGAAAAAATTGCGGTTCCTCTTTTTTTCCTTTCTTTGGTGACTCTTGTGTTGGTGCTTCTTCCGGGTTTAGGTAAAGAGTTATTGGGTGCAAAACGTTGGATTTTTCTTGGGGATTTTTCGATTCAGCCATCTGAATTCCTTAAAATTTCACTTGCAAGTTTCTTGGCCAAAATTAGTTATAAAAAGAAAAAAATATATGCATTCTTTCCACCGATTGTCATCTCGGCATTCTTGATAATGCTTCAACCGGATTTAGGTACTACCATTTTGATAGTGGGAATGAGTCTAATTCAATTGTTTATTGCTGGAGTGAGTAAGAAGTTGATTACCTTTAGTCTTATACTAGGGACATTTTTAAGTATCATCTTAATTTTGATTTCACCGTATAGAAGGGATCGACTTTTAGGTTTTGTTGAAACCATAAAAAATCCCTTAGGAGGTTCCTATCATATAAGACAAATACTACTAGCCTTGGGATCAGGAGGTTTTTTAGGGGTTGGCCTTGGTCAATCAAGACAGAAACATCTTTTTTTGCCAGAAACTGCTACAGATTCTATTTTTGCGATTGTTGCGGAAGAAACCGGGTTTATTGGTTCTATCGTCCTTATTTGTTTATACCTTTATTTTATACTTATATGTGTTGATGTAGTAAAAAATTCCAGAGACCAATTTTCAAAAGTTTTATCAGCGGGTATCGTTTCAGCCTTAGGACTTCAGACTATATTAAATTTAGGTTCAATGGTTGCACTTGTTCCTCTAACAGGAGTCCCACTGCCTTTTATTTCTTACGGAGGTTCATCTCTCATTACTTTAATGCTTGGTTGTGGAATACTTTTAAGTATCGATAGATACTCTAAAAATGTCTAACCTTAGAAATAAAAAAATTGTTTTAACTGGAGGTCACGCAGCTTCAACAGCCTTTGAAGTATTTAAAGAAGCAAGAAAGAGAAAAAAGAATTGGGATTTTTACTGGATAGGATTTAAAAGCTCTATTGAAGGAGAAAATATTCCAACTTTGCCAATTCTTTATTTTCCTAAATATGGTATTAAAACATATGGCTTAATTTCTGGTCGTCTTCAGAGAACTTTTACGCTCTGGACAATACCGTCACTTTTGAAAATTCCAGTAGGTTTACTGCAGGCTTTTTTTCTTCTTTTAAAAATAAAACCTCATATTATTGTTTCTTTTGGTGGTTCTAGTTCAATTCCTGTGGTTATCGCGGGATTTTTTTTAAGAATTCCGATTTTAATTCACGAACAAGTGTCTGTTGCGGGAATAGCAAATCGTTTCGGAGCAATTTTTGCAAAGAAAGTTGCCATCTCAAGAATTTCAAGTAAGAAATACTTTCCCAGAGGAAAGACAGTTTTAACTGGTAATCCAATTGACTACACTATTTTTAAGCCTAAAATACTTAAAAATATTCCTAAAGAACCACTAATTTTGGTTACAGGAGGCCAGTCAGGAAGTCTTTTTTTAAATGAAGTTGTTGAGAAAAGCCTAGAAAGGTTGTTGTCAATAGGTAAGGTAATTCATTTGACAGGCCTAAAAGAGGAAGAAAAGTTTAAAAAGATAAAAGAGAGCTTGGATAAGAAGTTAAAAAGAAGATATTGGGTTTTTGGTACAGTAAGCCCTGATAAATACGCAAAAATTTTTAATTCAGCCTCCATTGTTATTTCAAGGGCTGGAGCTAATACCGTTTCTAAGATTGTTGCTTCGTTCAAACCATCTATATTAGTCCCAATACCCTTTTCATATCTTCAAGAACAAGAAAAAAATGCATCCTTCGCGAAAAGATACGCTGGATCAAGAATAATACATCAAGATGAATTAACTCCTAAGAGTCTGATTTCTGAAGTAATTTTTTTAAAAAATAATTGGAAGAAAATTGCAAAAGGATTGAAGAAAAATCGTAATCCTGATATCAAAGCGCGTGAGAAGTTAGTTCTAGAAATAGAAAATCTTATAAAATGAATAGGATAAAATTTTTCACAGTATTTTTAGCAATTATATTTTTACTCGCTTCCCTTTTTGTTCTTCCACATTACATCTTGGTTGATGAAATAGTCTGTAAGAATCAAGATGAACCCTGCAGTCAATTCTTGGAAGAAAAGTTAAAAATTTTGAGAGGAAAAAGTTTAAGCAAAGCCAGAAGTGAGATAGTTAGACTTTTAAAAAACGACACATTAGTCAAAGATTTCAGTTTGCACTTTCAGCTTCCCAACAGGCTTAATGTGAATGTTTCTGAGAGGAGACCCAAATTTACATTGAAGTCTAGGTTTTCCAATAAGACTTATTTTATTTCTAACGAAGGGTTCGTTCTAATGGAGTCAACCCAGGATTTTCCCAATATTGTTACTATAGTCGATAATGTGCCTTCTTATGGTGGCAAAGTGGATGAGGAGACTCTTTTTGCTTTGAAAATAACTTCCTTACTCTCAAGCCAGTATCAGGTACTTTCGTCAACAAAGGAGGAAAACTTTTTGCTTATTGAACTCCAAGATGGCCCAAGGGTAATATTCCCATTAGAGGGTGATTTAGATTATTTGTTGGGAAAGTTCGTCTTAATTTATAGTCAGTTGAATAAAGAAGATTTTGACTTTAAAATTAAAGATTATAAAGACCTCGAAATTGATTTGAGATTTGAAAACCCTGTGTTAAGGACAGGATAAAATTTTTTAAATTAAAGATGAGAGGAAAAATAATTTCAGGAATAGAACTTGGCTCTTCTAAAATTGTAACAATTATTGCTCAGGCGGTGACTGATGAGGCTAATCTTGAAAATTTGATTAATGTTATTGGTGTTTCATCAGTTGAATCTCGTGGAATTAAAAAGGGACAGATTGTAGATATAGAAGAGGCTGTTGAGGCGTTGGTTTCTAGCGTAGAACAAGCTGAAAGAATGGCAGGATACAATCTCAATGAGGCTTTTATCGCTATTGGAGGAGCAAGTGTAAGTTCCCAAAATTCTCATGGAGTCGTTGCGGTCTCCTCACCAAATGGAGAAATTAATGTTGAAGATGTAGAAAGAGTTGTTGAGGCTGCGTCTGCCATTTCACTTCCTTCGTCGCGTGAGTTAATCCATGTTCTTCCTAGAGAGTTTACCGTAGACGGCGAAGGGGGAATTAAAGATCCTATTGGAATGAGTGGAGTGAGACTTGAAGTTGAGACACACCTTGTTACTTCTTCGTCTGCCGCTGTCAAAAATTTGAAAAAATTAGTTAATGAAGTTGGTATTAACCCGATTGAACTTGTTTTTTCAGGCCTCGCCGCCTCAAAAGCTGTCTTGACTAAAACGGAGAAAGAACTCGGATGTGTACTTATTGATATTGGTGGTGGTACGACCACCATTTCTGTTTTCTCAGAAGGAGAACTAACATATTCGCGAGTCTTACCTATTGGAGCAAAAAATGTGACAAATGATTTAGCTATAGGTTTGAGGGTTTCTCTAGAAACAGCAGAGAAAATAAAACTTGCATTGTCAGAATCTCAAAAAAAACTTAAGAAAAAAGATACCGACGATGAATTTGATTTAGGTTCTTTGGGCGTTGATGAGTCGAAAAAGGTTTCAAAAAAGACACTAAGTGAGGGAATAATAAGGCCCAGACTTAACGAAATTTTTACTATGGTTAGACTATCTTTGGAAAGGGAGGGTCTAGCAAACCAGGTTCCTGCAGGGGCAATCCTTACAGGGGGTGGGGCAGAGACTATAGGCGTAGTTGATTCTGCCAAGAGAATGTTATCTCTTCCTGTAAGAGTAGGATATCCTCAAGGTGTAGGTGGGTTAATTGATGATATTATGAATCCGTCCTTTGCTACACCTATAGGTTTGATTTTATATGGAGTATCAAGAGATGTTGAAGAACCGTTGACATTTTTCTCAAAACGATTTAAACTGCCCGCAAAGGGAGTATTTAATAAATTTATTGATATTGTAAAAAATCTCCTGCCCTAAATATATTTGAAAGACAAAAGAAAGTAATTACTTGTAATGCTTGTTTTGTCACAAGTAGAGCCCTGAATATTAATAACTATTAGTGATGGTTTAGTGTAGTTGGAGCAAATAGAAAGTATGGCACTTGTTAAACCAGATTCAGCGAGACTTGCCAAAATAAAGGTTGTTGGTGTAGGAGGTGGTGGGGGTAATGCTGTAAGCTCTATGGTAGAGAATGGAGAGATTAAGGGTGTAGAATTTATTTCTATAAATACAGATACTCAAGTTCTCCTTCTAAATAAAGCTCCTGCTAAACTTCAGATTGGTGAGAAGTTGACAAAAGGTTTGGGGTCAGGCGGGGATCCGTTAATCGGTGCTCAGGCTGCTGAGGAATCAAGAGAAAAGATAAAAGAGTTTTTAGTAGATTCAGATATGGTTTTTATCACAGCGGGTATGGGAGGAGGAACTGGAACTGGTGCCTCTCCAATTATTGCTCAAATTGCAAAAGAGGCTGGAGCACTTACTGTAGCAATAGTTACAAAACCGTTTGCCTTTGAAGGTACGAGACGAAGTGTGGTCGCCGAAGAGGGTATAGAAAAGTTGAAAGAAGCGGTTGATACCCTTATTGTAATTCCAAATCAGAGACTTATGGATGTGGTTGATAGGAAAATGACACTTTTAGATGCTTTTAAAGTAGCGGATTCTGTATTGGAACAAGCTGTTTTAGGGATAGCAGAGTTAATCACCACTCCCGGTCTTATTAATGTAGATTTTGCGGATGTAAAAACAGTAATGAAGGATGCCGGGACAGCACTTCTCGGCATAGGAACAGGAGTAGGCGAAAATAGAGCTCAAATGGCAGCAAGATCGGCAATTTCTTCTCCACTGCTAGATTTGTCTATCGAGGGTGCAACAGGAGTTCTTTTTAATATTGCTGGTGGAAGAGATTTAACTATGTACGAGGTAGACGAAGCTGCGAGAATAATTTCAAGTGCAGCTGATGCAGATGCGAATATTATTTTTGGTGCTGTTATAAAAGACGACATGCCTGATCAAATAAGGATTACCGTCGTTGCAACAGGATTTGATGAAACACGCTCCAGAATTGCGAGCTTTTCTCATACTCCAACTTTTCAAGGTGTTGTTAGTGAAGCTCCGGAACCCAAAGGAGAAAAGAAGGAAGCTGAAGATAAAATTGAAGAAGAAGAGAAAGAGAAAGAAGAAACTAGACCTACCCAGATACCTGAAGAAGAGGATATTTTTGGAGAGAAATTCGAAATACCCGCATTCCTCAGAAAAATTTCGTGAAGCAAGTATATACATAAACGTCCAATCCCCAGTTTTTAGTCTTTATTTTAATTCTTTAAGTTAGATTTAAAATTTAGTGTTAGCAAGTTAGCATAAGATAATATTCTAAAAAAGGAGATAAACTAGAATGTATTAATCTCACACTGAGTGTTAAAATTTAAACAATTCTATTGTAAAATTAGCTTCATGATGGATAGAAAAAGCAAAATAAAGCCTTTCTTCACTCCTGTTTTCCCGAAAGTTAGTTTCCCAGATTTAGAGAGGAAATTATTGGATTATTGGTACAAAAGCGGTGTTGTTAAAGAATACCTTCGAAAAAACGCAAAATCAAAAAAAATATTCTCCTTTTTGGACGGACCAATAACTGCGAACAATCCTATGGGTGTTCATCATGCTTGGGGAAGAACTTACAAAGATCTTTGGCAAAGGTTTTATAACATGTTGGGTTATAAGCAAAGATTTCAAAATGGTTTTGATTGTCAGGGACTTTGGGTTGAGGTAGAAGTTGAAAAAGAATTAGGACTAAAAAGTAAGCGGGATATTGAAAACCTTGTACCTGGTGATAGGACAGCAAGTATTGCTAAGTTCGTAGAGTTGTGTAAGAAAAGAGTGTTTAAGTATGCAAGAATCCAAACTGATCAGTCTAAAAGGCTAGGATACTTTATGGATTGGGAGAATTCTTACTTTACTCTATCTGATGTAAATAATTACATGATTTGGCATTTTCTTAAAGAATGTCACAAAAGAGGCTTAATCTATAAAGGGAGTGATGTTGTACCTTGGTGCCCCCGTTGTCAAACAGCTATTTCCGAACATGAAATATTAACTGAAGATTACAGGGAAGTGACTCATGAATCTTTGTACCTGAAATTTCCTGTTGTGGGTGGGGAAAATGAATTCTTACTTATATGGACAACCACCCCCTGGACAGTCCCTGCAAATATAGCGGTCGCAGTTAATCCTCAATCTGATTACCAACTTGTATACGATGGGAAGGATAAGTTTTGGATAGGCAAGAAACTAGTTAAAAGCGTCTTTGCGAAAGATGTAAAAGTTTTAAAGGAAGTAAAAGGTGAGAGTCTTTTGGGATTAAAGTACGAAACCCCGTTTGATAACTTATCTGCGGTTCTAAAGGTCAAGAATGAAAAAGGATTTCATGAAGTAATTGCGACGGATCCAAGGATTATGCCGATAAGCGAAGAAGAGGGAACCGGACTTGTCCACACCTCTACTGGAACCGGAGCAGAAGATCATAAACTTGGTGAAAAACTTAATCTTCCGATAATCCCTGCAATAGAAGATGATGCAAGTTACTTACCTGATTTTGGCTTTTTAACAGGTAAGAATGCAAAAGAGGAACCGCATTTGATCATTGATTATCTAAGAGAATATCAGAATGGAAAATACCTTTATAAGGTTGATAAATATAAGCATAGATATCCTGTTTGTTGGAGGTGTAAAAAGGAACTTGTGTTTAAACTCACAGATGAGTGGTATATTGCCGTTAATCCTTTAAGGGAAGCAATGAAAAGGGTTGCTAGAAAGATTAACTGGATACCTTCATTTGGTCTTAAAAGAGAGTTAGACTGGCTTACAAATATGCATGATTGGTTAATATCAAAGAAAAATCGTTATTGGGGTTTGGCGCTTCCAATTTGGGAATGTAAGAAATGTAACAACTTTGAAGTTATTGGAGGAAAAGAGGAGTTAAAAACAAGGGCAGTCGAAGGTTGGGAAAGTTTCAAAGGTCACAGTCCTCACAAACCTTTCATTGATGAGATTAAAATAAGGTGTTCAAGATGTGGAGAATTAAGCGAACGAATTCCTGATGTAGGTAATCCTTGGCTAGACGCAGGAATAGTTCCTTTTTCTACAATTTCTTCAGACAATAAAAGTGAACCGCTTTATCTAATAAATAGGAAAGAGTGGCTAAAATGGTTTCCTGCTGATTTTATAACAGAAAGTTTTCCGGGACAGTTTAAGAATTGGTTTTATTCGTTAATAGCCATGAGTGCGGTTTTAGAAAACCGCGAACCTTTCAAGAATGTGCTTGGTTTTGCTACATTACTTGCCGAAGATGGTAAGCCTATGCATAAAAGTTGGGGCAACATGATTGAATTTAATGAGGGTGCTGAGAAAATTGGTGTGGATGTGATGCGCTGGATGTATGTCAAGCAAAATCCTAGCGAAAATTTACTTTTTGGATATAAAGTGGCAGATGAAGTAAGGAGAAGATTTCACATCAAGCTTTGGAATGTCTATAACTTTTTTGTCACCTATGCAAATCTTGACGGTTTTAGACCTAAAGGTTTAAAACCCAAAAAAACAAGCCAAAATATCTTGGATAAGTGGATTAGGGCAAGATTAAAAGAAACTATCTTTATTGTAACAGAGAAATTGAAAGAATATGATGCATTTAGCGCAAGTAATAAGATTGAAGAATTTGTTGAAGATCTTTCTAACTGGTACATAAGAAGATCGCGTGAAAGAACGGGTTTTGATAAGGTTTCAAAAAGGGATGCTGAAAATTTTTACGAGACTTGTTATTTTGTCTTGACTACACTTTGCAAAATTCTTGCCCCATTTAATCCATTTATTTCTGAAGTAATTTACAGAAACCTTACAAAAGAAAAGTCTGTTCATTTATCTAATTGGCCCAAGACTCAAAAACCAACTCTAAAAGAATATAAGTTGATTGAACAGATGGCTATTGTTAGAGAATTAGTTGAGCTTGGGCATAGTATTCGTAAGAAGGAAAACATTCCTGTTCGTCAACCCCTGAAAGCTATGTGCTACTGGTTTAACGACTCCGCGAAGATGTATAAACCGTCGGAATATAATACTTTATTAAAGACTGAACTAAATGTGAAAGAAGTTTTTTTTACGAAGGACTACAAAAACTTAAAAATAAAAGGAAATTGGTTTTCAGTTAAGTCTGATAAATCACATACTTCAAGATTTTTAAGGGTGTCGCTTTTATTAGATATATCTGAGGAATTGGAGGAAGAAGCAAAATCTAGAGATTTAATACGAAAAATTCAATTAGCAAGGAAAAACATGAATATAAAAATTGATCAGAACATTATAGTACATACTCCTTGGTTACCAACGAGTAAAGAACTTATCCAAAAAATAAAGCGGAAAACTTTAACTCAAAAATTATTGATCGGGAATTTTAAAGTAGAAAAGATTTGAAAGATGTTGAAAATATTTAAACTTACCCAGCAAGATTATCTGCTTATTTTTTCCGTAGTAATGCTTTTCATCATTAGCATTTTTGTACTTCGTTCAATTGCCCCATTTTTATTTCCTAACTATTATCTTTATATCTTTTTGTCTATTGTTATTTTTTTAATTTTTCTCTTAATAGATTTTGAAATTTTTAGCATTTTTTCTAAGCATCTTTATTTTTTAAGTCTTTTTCTTTTAGTACTTCCACTTTTACTAGGTGAGATTACCCGAGGAGCCATTCGTTGGATTCCTATTGGTCCTATAACACTCCAACCATCCGAAATTGTTAGGGCTTTTCTAATTATTCACTTTGCGAAAATGTCAACAGAAAATGAAATCAATTTTAAAAATTTTGTCAGACTATTATTTTTTTTTGCCGTACCTTTCTTTCTTATATTAATACAACCCTCGCTTGGAGTGGCTTTCCTTTTAGCAGCAGGATTTTTGGGTACACTTTTGGCTTCAAATATTAAAAAAATACATTTTTTAGGAGGATTGTTAGCCTTTTTAATTTTATTACCTTTCATATGGTTTTTACTTTTACCTTATCAGAAAGAAAGAATTCTTGTTTTTTTAAAACCTTTTTCAGATCCCTTAGGCGCAGGTTATAATAGTATTCAATCGATGATAGCTGTTGGTTCAGGAAGAATCTTTGGGAGGGGTTTAGGAAAGGGTGTCCAAACGCAATTACTTTTTTTACCAGAAAGACATACAGACTTCATCTTTGCTTCCATTTCTGAAGAACTTGGTTTTTTGGGATCTTTCTTAGTTTTATCTGATCTTTTCATAATTTTATACATGATGACTGATATTTTGAAAAAAGCAAAAAATTTGATTGCACGTGCATTTGTATCCGGTGTTCTGCTTTCATTCTTTGCTCAAACGCTTATTCACATTGGTATGAATGTTGGTTTATTCCCAATTACTGGCATTCCATTACCATTTGTTTCGGCTGGCGGTTCAGCTCTTTTAGGTTCTGTGATATCCCTAGCTTTAGTTATTAACTCCAGAAAGGGCTTGTGAGATTATTTGAAAAATACTAAAATATAAATCTAATGGCAGAAAATACTTATGCCGTAATAAGAATTAAAGGCTTTCAATACAAAGTAAAAAGGGGTGAAGAAATACTCGTGCCCAGATTAAAGGAAAGCGAATTAACCCCTGAAGTACTTTTATTGGTAAAAGATTCGGTACCTAAGATAGGTAAGCCCAATATTTCCGATGTCAAAGTTAAATTTAAAATTTTGGGAGAAAAACCCGGGAAAAAGATCAGGGTTTTAAAATTTAAGGCAAAATCTCGCTACCGAAGGGTTAGAGGCTTTACACCCCAATATACCAGGCTTCTTATAGAGGATATTTCTTAAAATTTCTCAATCAAAGCTGAATAAAATATGTATATGTATATCAAAGTGCTATCTTGACATGCGTGAAAATTTAAATTATATTGGCAGTGAGGATATTTAGGTTTAAAAGAATTTAATTATTTGGAGAATATGGCACATAAGAAGCAAGGAGGAAAACTTACCCAACATACACGACCAAGACCAAAGTTTTTAGGTGTGAAGGTTTCTAATGGACAAAAAGTTAGATCTGGGTCTATTCTTGTTAGGCAAAGAGGAACTAAATTCTTAGCAGGAAAGGGTGTTAAAGTAGGGAGAGATCATACACTTTATTCAGTAGTTTCAGGTATTGTTAAATTTGTCAAAAGAGGGGATAAAAGGGTAGTCAATGTCGCTTAATTAAGATATCTTTAATTCCAAAAATAAAAAACCTAAATTTATGGCAGATGAGGTAGTACAAATAGATATTAATCAACTTCAACCTAATCCCTTGCAACCCAGGGGTGCGATTACACCGGAAAGTCTAGTTGATTTAGTTGACTCAATAAAGGCGCATGGGATTTTGGAGCCTCTGGTTGTAGCAAAAACGCCTGCTGGATATCAGATTATAGCCGGTGAAAGACGTTGGCGAGCAGCAAGGCTTGCAGGTTTAACCCATGTTCCAGCAATCATTAGAGAAACCACCCCAGAAGGCATGCTTGAGATGGCTTTAGTCGAAAATGTCCAGAGAGTTGACTTAAACCCAATTGACAGAGCTAAAGGTTTTGAGAGATTGCAAACAGAGTTTGGACTTTCAGCAAGTGAGATTGCTGCAAGGATAGGTAAATCAGTTGCCTATGTGTCCAACACCTTAAGGCTTCTCACATTACCGGACGCATTAAAGGATGGAATATTGTCAGGTTTGATTACTGAAGGACATGCGAGAGCTCTTGCTGCGATTGATGATGTGGATTTAATGATTCAGGCATATAAGATAATTCTTAAGGAATCCGGGTCGGTAAGAAGAGCAGAAGAGTTAGCAAGGAGGATGAAAGCGAAATCAAAACAACCAATCGCAAGGCGAGGAATGAGACTTGATCAATTAAGAATTATTTCAAAAGAGATAGATAGAATGCAAGAAGAAATGGAAAGGGCTCTTCAACCAAAACCTGGTAGTGTTAGCTCAGACAAAAGAACAACTCTTAAACTCATTCGTTCCAGAAGAGAGACAAGGATTCTAATAATCTTTAAAGGAAATTTAGACGAGACTGAAGAAAGGCTTCAGAGGTTTTTTAAATTGATAACTTCGGGTAAGGGGAATTAGAGGGAATAATTAACTTTTGGAACAATGCCGGCCTTTTGCGGTGGCCAATAGAGAATCCATGCACGACCAGTAATTTTTTCTTTAGCCACAAAACCCCAAGAACGGGAATCAGATGAGGCGCTTCGATTATCACCTAAAACAAAATAGTATCCCTCAGGAACGACCTTTTCCTCTCCCTCTTTTAAGAAGAATCCGCCTAATGTTTGGGTACTTCCAGGCAAGTAGTTCTCTTCAAGAACATGCCCATTAATGTAAACCTTTCCATCCTTAATTGAGACCTTTTCTTGAGGTAGACCGATGATTCTTTTGATAAACTCCTCGTCATTTCCAGTTGGTGCTTTAAAAACGATTACATCGCCTCTTTTGGGTCCATTAAGTCTGTAGCTAACCTTTTCAGTTAATAAGTATTCGCCGTCGAAAAAATTGGGTTCCATTGATTGCCCTTTTATTTTATGAGGTTGGAGAATTAAGAGGTATACAAATAAAAATATCGCAATTGCAAATACGATTACCTCTGTGATGTCCAAAAAAAATGCGCCTAGACGTTTTAACATAAATTTTACTTAAATAAAACCTATTTTAGCTTGTAAATAAAAAATTAGCCAGAATGATTTTCCTGAACGATTACATCATGTGGCAGGCTTTCTCTGAATCCATTGAGGGTGATTTTTAAGAAACGTGCTTTTGAATGAAGTTCTTCAATGTTTTTTGACCCCGAGTAGCTAAGGCCTGAACGGATGTTAGCTAACATTCTTTCAACTACTTCTTTTAAAGGTCCTTTGTAGGGCACAAGCGATTCTACGCCTTCAATTTGTTTTATGTAATTAGATGACAACTTCATTCCAGAAGTTTTTAGGTGATTTTTCTTCTCTGAGTAAGATGTGGAGGCGTTATACATTTTATAAAGAATTCCATTCCTTTTTATTAATCTTCCGCTAGCCTCGTCTGTTCCTGCAAATTGGTTGCCAATCATCACTGCGTGAGCACCAGCTGCCAGTGCCTTGACGATATCACCGGAGTTTTTTGTTCCCCCATCTGCAATTAAGGTTTTTTTAAATTTTTTTGCAGATTTAAAGCATTCTAAAATCGCTGTAATTTGGGGTACACCGCATCCTGTAACAATTCTTGTCGTGCAAATTGATCCCGGTCCGACACCTACCTTCACAACATCGGCGCCGTTTGAAAATAAATCTTCTGCGGCTTCTTTTGTGGCTACATTGCCACTAACTATATCTACATTTTCGCCAAACTCTTGTTTCAAGAGTCTTGTGACTTCTAAGGCTTTTTTTAAATGTCCATGAGCAACATCCAAGAACAAAGCGTCAGCGCCTGCAGAGACTAAAGCAGTCCCTCTTTCTTTCCAGTCTTTACAACCCACTGAAGCGCCAACAAGTACTCTTTCTTTCTTAACTTTTGATACCATATCCGCCTCCTTGTCTATTGGTATAAATCTTGGTATAACACCTAATCCACCAAGTTTTCCAAGTGCAACAGCCATTTTAACTCCAGTTACATCACTCATATTTGCACTTATTAATGGGATTTTCAACAATAACCTTTTGGAAAGTTTTACTGAGAGATCTATTTCGGAACGTGAATCAATTTCGGAGTATTGAGGTATAAGTAAAACATCATCAAAGGAAAGCCCAAGAGGGAAGTTATTGTTCATAATTTAAAAAAATTTAAGACAATTTAATTTATAAGATAAATGATAAGATTGTCAATCTTTTAAAAAGTAATGTTAAGTGCTAAAATAGTCCTTTAAAAATAAAAAAATCAAATTACCTGGGGCACTTAGCTCAGTTGGCAAGAGCGCTGCACTCACATTGCAGAGGTCGTTGGTTCAAGTCCAACAGTGCCCACTATTTTATTTTTACATAAGTTAGAGTTTAAAAATTTTTAAAGCCTTTTGAAAATAAATTTCAGCAAAATGTTAGAAAGAGAAAAAACCAATAATCGAACCGAATCACTTAAAAAAGTCTTAAGTGGATTATTGCTTGTTGGCCTTATTAATGGTTGTAGTGCTGAAAATCCTCAAAGACTTACTGTCTGGGAAGGCACTTATATAGATCCAAAGGGAAATCTATCCCAAGAAAAAGGTGTCTCGCTGGATCCTGAAGCAACTTGTCCACCTAAAATAGGGGAGAAACGTCTTGTTGAAGAAGAAGTTAAGATTTTTGACATTGAGATTCATCGATATCTAAGGTGTGTGAAATATTCCGTTATTGTTCCTCCTTAAAACACTTAATACTAGAGTTATAATTAAGCTTGCTTATAGTTTTTTTCTAATGTCAACGGGGCGAAACGGCATTAGATTGCCGTCACAAGTGGGTACTCCTACTTGTATGAAAGTCTGCGGGTAATGGTCTCAAATCCAGCCGTGGAATGCTAGCATGATGAGTGCAAGTCTCATCCGCCCCACTTTAAATAAATTGAAAATTAAATTAACTTTTCAGTTTTAGTTTATATGCTAACGAAGAAGTTTTAGATTGATTCTTGTTGTGTAGGACAACTTGTTATTTGAAATTTTCTTGAATAAAATTTTTAAAAGCAATTCCGTTTTCTCTTAAAGTTCCATCTGGATTTACCAACCCCCTTGCTTGTCCTAGAAGAGGTATATCTGCACTAAACCAAATAGCCACGGGAAGATTTAATTCTGTGACCTTTTTCATTATTGCGGTTACCTGAGAAGGGTCTACATTTTCTTGCTGTCCCATTTCATTTGTTAATGCAGGAAGTCCTGTTGCTTTTTTAAAGAAATTTACAGCTTCCACAAAAGCCTCTGAAGAACTCGAATACCAATGAAAATTTACATAATCTGCGCCCGCGTTTTTGTAGCCTGCAAGCACTTTCCTTCCAAACTCTATTTGCTTACGGTAGATTTGCGTGTTTTTGGAATTTATTAACCTTGAATAATCTTTAGGGTCAAGAGCCTTTTTCAGATACTCTTCTGCATATGAAGGATTCCCTTCCTGTTCGTAGGAATCCGCAGTAAGTAATATGACTAAAGAACCTACTAAACCTCCATCAGTGCACTTATAACCTTTGGAGTGTGCTACTTCACAAGCTATTTTTAGTTGTTCTAAATATTCTTCCGCACTTCCTGTATAAAAAAGTCCTGAGTTCTGTTCATTTTCAACAACTAGTAAGAAGGGCTTATATCTATCAAGAACCTCTGATACAAAATTTCTGTATTCTTCAATATCTCGAGGTGGTTCCGAGGGTGTACGGGCGCCTTTGTTATTTCTTACTGTAAGAACAAGTTTTAAACCTGCTTTTTTTGCCTCCTCGCATTCCAAACACTCAATGTTTACCGGATTAATATCGTTGGGTCTATAATAGGTTACTCCAAGTTCTTTAGCTATTTCCACTTTTTTATCGGCAGAAATTGAGACAGTAGGGATCATTAACCCAAACGGGTTAGATTTTGAAACTGTTTCACTAGGGGTTTGAGTGGAATCTCGTTGTATACTGATTTGTAAACTACCTCGATCCAGTTGAATCTTTCCCTTTTGGACTCGTAGGAACCTATTTATGATGAGGAAAGACAATAATATAATGAAAATTAAAAGTAGAAATCTCATGACTTTAAAGTATATACTTAATTTAAGATATTAGCAAAATAAATGCTAAATTAAAATGTCTTTAAGACAAAAAAAGATTGTAGTTTTTTCCATTTGGTTGTTAACCATTTCTTGCGCGCCAGTAACAATAATTAAAAATACTTCAATAGAGTATGTCTTAACAAATCCTTTAACCCTTGTCAATGCCTTTCAAAGATTTTCGGGAATGATGGCTTATCTTCTTCTTTCGATGCAGATAATTTTAGGTTCACAAATGAATTTTTGGATTAAATTTCTTGGAGCCAGTGCTTACAGAATTCATACAACTCAGGGTTTAATTACCTATGGTTTTATTTTAGTTCATCCACTTTTTCAAAACATTATCGTTTATCAACTTTCTAAAAACGCCTTAAAAGCCTTTCTAGAATTTTTTCCAAATTTTCAGACTCAAATGGATTTATTGATTGTTTATGGGAAGATTGGGTTTTTGCTCGCCTTTCTTTCTTTCTTCGCTGCATATTTTAGGACAAAACCCTTTTTTAGAAAAAACTGGAGGTTATTCCACGCACTTAACTATTTAATCTTTTATTTGATATTTTTGCATTCAAAAGTAGGATCGGATGTACAAACTGTGCCTTTTTCATTTGTTAGGATAATTGCTTTAATTTTCGTAAGTTTTACGTTATTACTTCGATTTTACCCCTTTGTTTTAAGTTATTTTAGAAAAAGTTTTCTACCTAATCATTCAAAGTAACAAATGGGGCAAAATAGGAAGTGTGATAAGAATTGTTTAATCTAGAAAATGTATGGCAGATGAAGCAAAACTTTGGGACATTATTCATCAAAAAACTTATAAAGCTGATGATCCACCATCCGAGTATGCTGAAAAGGTTGAAAAGCTATTCCCGAGAAACTCGCTAGTTGCAGATCTGGGAACAGGGACAGGAGCAGACGCCTTGTATTTTTTGAAAAATGGGCATAGCGTTATCGCTCTTGATATTTCGGAGTTCGCACTGAAAAAACTTCAGGAAAAAGTCAAATCTACAAATCTTTCCGATAGACTCGTGGTAATACAAGTTGATTTCAGTTTACAACCTCTTCCGCTTAAAGATTCATCAATAGATATTGCTTATTCGCGGATATCTTTGAATTATTTTACATTTGAACAGACAGGTATCATCTTTAAAGATATTTATCGGTCGCTTAAATCTGGAGGTAAGGCTTTTTTGACTCTTAAATCACCGGATGATGTTGAAGAGATGAGATATTTAGAAAAAACTGCAAGCTATTGCGAGCCTAATGTATTTATCAAGGGAAGTACGCTAAGAAGTAGATTCACTCAAGAACAATTAAAGGAGATTTTAAATTCAGTGGGGATTGAAGGTAAGGTTACACCTTTAAAAGAAAATCTTAGGAAAAAGGGAGAAGAACTAAATCCAATTTTGTATGTAAATGAGGTAACTTTTGAAAAAAGGTAAAAATTTTTCAAGTAAACTTTTCTTAATTTTCTTTCTTCTTAAAAACTAACTTGTACCGATTGTCCTCTTGACCAATTAGGCTAAAGATTATAGATTATAAATATAAATATGCTTGATTATTTTAAAAAAACGATTACCTATCTTCAGAATTTGGATTTATCAACCGCTGACGACTTGGATAAAAAGGCTAATCAGCTAATAAATGATCCCCTAGCTTATGAAAGAGCCTCACAAGCCCTAAGGAGAAGATTTTCAAGGGGAGCGGTTGAGGTTGAAGCAATAGATAGGGGAGGAAGATTTACTAAGATAAAAAGAGAGAAAAGGGGTGGAAAATACAGATATTTTGTTCAAGGTGCTGACGGGAGTTGGTCATCGCCAGAGGAAAGAATTTGGGTTGTCTCCATGTACGCCCTTTGGCAGGATTCCAAAAGAAAATTAAACCCTGAGTAAATTTAAGCAAAATAATCTATTTTTATGAAAAAGAGTTTGTTGAAATTAAAAAAGAGTATTAATTTCAAGAGACTAAGAGAAAAGATTTCCAAGTTATCTTATAAAAAATTTTTTCTATCTTTATATATCTTAGGACTTTTATTGGGTGTGATCCTTGTTTTTTTTGGAACATTTATTCCTTCTCTTATCACTTGTTCTAAAATCTTTGGGGTATCCTTTTGCACTTCGACTGGAGTTTTCTTAATACTTTTACTTAGTCTTCCTGGATATTTAATTGCTGGAAATCTAATGAGTTTCATGAGAGAAATTCCTTGGTCAATATCGTTGATGATAGTGGTAGTGACATCGGGTCTTTTTTACTTTTTTATAGGGTTTTTGATAGACAAAAAGAGAAAAAAGGAGTTAGATTTAATTTTAATATCAAAAATCATCATTTATATCTCTTTTATTAGCCTAACGATTCTTCTATTCTCTCTTTTGAGAAGTGCGAATCTTTAAAATAAAGATTAGGTTCGATAAAGTTAAATTGACGACGCTATTAGTGCCTAGAAATGAGAATTTTATTTATGACTCGGCTTTTTTATCCTCATGTGGGAGGAGTTGAAAAACATGTTTTAGAAATTTCAAAAAGATTGATTAAAAAAGGCCATGAGATTACTGTACTGACCACTAAATTTGACACCCATCTTAAAGATAAAGATATAGTCAGCGGTAGAATTTCAGTAATTTACTTCAATCAACCTAAATTAAAATTAATAGGCCTTTTATATACTTGGGCTTGGATTTTAAAAAATATTCAATTAATCAAAAAAAGTGACATAGTACACATACACGATGTTTTTATATGGTATTTACCTTTTAGATTTCTGTTTTTAAGGAAGAAAATCTATACAACTTTTCACGGTTGGGAAGGAGAATTTCCGATACCGATCAGGAGTATATTTCAAAAAAGGTTGGCGTTTAGACTTTCAAATGCAACGATAGCTGTGGGGAGTTATATAAAGAAATATTTCGGAATTAAGGCAGATGAAGTGGTTCTTGGAGGGGTGAACATTCCTAGATTTAAATCAAAAAAGAAAGAAAAACTCATAATTTATGTGGGAAGACTAGACAAAAAAACAACATTACGAATTTTTTTGAAGATATTGAAGCGTTATCATAATTTTTTCCAAAAATATGGTATAAGGGTTGAATTTTGTGGAGATGGTGAACTACGGGAAGCTTGCGAAATTTATGGAAAAGTTCACGGTTGGAAAAACCCTGAAAAACTCTATTCCAAAGCTCGATACGTTTTTGCATCAGGATACCTTACAATTCTTGAGGCTTTTGCACATCATTGTTTGGTATTAGTTTCTTACGGCTTACCAATAGAAAAAGATATATACTTTCTCACTCCTTTTAAAGAGTATATTTTTTGCTTCAAAGATCCAAAAAAAATTGTTAAGATAATTAAATTTTATGAAATTTATCACAAAAAATATCTGGAATTAACTAATAAAGCATTTAAATGGGTAAGAACTCAGACTTGGGATGAATTAGAAAAAAAATATTTAAACTTATGGCTTAATTAGAGTTTTTAATGAAAGTATCGGTTTGCATAACGACGCTGAATGAAGGAAGATTTATATCTAGTTTGCTTGATGCCTTACTTCTTCAGTCAAAAAAACCTGATGAGATAGTTATTGTTGATGCCTGTTCGACGGATAATACAATTGAAATTATTAAAGATTATCAAAAAAAGAGTAAAAGAATAAAACTTATCGTCAAAAAGTGTAGTCGTGCAGAAGGAAGGAACTTAGGAATTGCCTTGTCTAAAAATGAGATAATAGCAATCACCGACGCAGGATGTGTTCCCAAAAAAGATTGGCTTAAAAAAATTGTTGGTCCCCTAAAATCGAAAAATGTCGATATTTCAGCAGGATTTTATAGGATGCTTGCTTTTAATTCCCTAGAGAAAGCCTTTACAGTATTTTTAGGTACGGACGCTAAAAGTTTTGGTAGAAATTATTTACCTGCAACAAGATCGATTGCTTTTAAGAAGGAGGCGTGGAGAAAAGTGGGCGGATTTCCTGAGAGGCTAAAAGATACTGCTGAAGATACAGTTTTTAATTACAAATGCGTTGTAAGCGGTTTAAGGTACGCAAGGGTTAAAGATGCACAAGTTGACTGGAAAATGCCTTCTTCGTTGTCGGAATTTTCAAAGAAAATTTTTAAGTACGCCAAGGGAGATGCTGAGTCTGGAATTTGGTTGCACCCCTTAAAAGGATTTAAGTCGCACAATATTAAAGCTCTTTTGGTAGTTTCACGATATTTAGTAGGCATTTTAATAACAATCTTCCTATTTAAGGGTAATTTAGCACTAATTATTGGGCTTTTAGCTTCTTATTTCTATTACGCTTTCCGAAAGGTATATGTAAAAACGGCAAGTTTGGTTTCAGGGATTTGGGGAGTAGTCGTTCAAATAATTGCAGACTTTTGTGTCATGGCAGGATTTATGGTAGGTTTATTATCTTCTTTAATGATGAAGATGCAGATTTATGGTTTGAGAAAATTAATATTTTTATAACATTTAATTTTCAGAACAGAGATTATAAAATTACTTCGTGGGCTACACCAAAAGTACAATAAAAGGCATCTTGTGGATGGGGAGTTTAAGATCCATAACCCGTCTAATTGCATTTTTAAAGATCGCGATACTCGCTAGAATTCTAGGTCCAAAAGAATTCGGTATATTTGGTATTGCTTCTTTAGCCCTTGCCTTTTTGGAAATTCTTACTGATACCGGGATAAATGTATTTTTGATACAGGAGAAGGCAAATGTAAAAAAATATTTGGATTCAGCCTGGATTGTTTCAATAGCGAGAGGAATTTTAATAACAATAATTTTAGTTATATTTGCAAAAATAATTTCCTCTTTTTTTAATGAACCCAATTCTTATAAGTTAATCCTATTGATAAGTAGTATACCTTTTTTGAGGGGGTTTATAAATCCAAGCATAGTAAATTTACAAAAAGAACTTTGGTTTAATAAAGAATTTTGGTTAAGATCAAATATTTTTATCCTTGACGGTTTGGTAACTCTGATTAGTGCTTTTATTTTGAAGAGTGCAGAAAGTCTGGTCCTTGGTATGCTTGCAGGAACTATTCTGGAATTAATCTGGTCGTGGATGTTTATTAAACCTCGACCAAGATTTAAAATTGAACCTATTAAGTTAAAAATAATCATTCACAGAGGAAAGTGGGTAACCCTTGCCAGCATATTTGAGTATCTATTTCAACATCTTGACGATATAGTGGTCGGTAAATTCATGGGAAGTGGCTCATTAGGTTTTTACCAGGTCGCTTATAAAATTTCCACTCTTCCTATTTCTGAAGGTGGGGAAATAGTGAGCAAGGTTGTATTCCCTGTATATTCCAAAATTTCAGACGATCTGGAGAGATTAAAGAAAGCATACTTCAAAGTTGTTTTTTTTGTTTCGCTACCGACAGTGGTTTTTGGGCTTTTTCTAATCTTATTTGCTAGGCCGTTTACATTTCTTATATTAGGGACAAAGTGGGTAGATGTTGTTCCAGTGATTAGAGTCCTTTCGCTTTTTGGAATACTACGGGCGATTTCAGGAACTTCATCGGTGCTTTTCTTGTCTCTTAAGAAACAAGGATATGTGACATTAGTGACCTTTGTAAGTACGCTTGGACTTTTTCTAGCAATATTACCAATGGTTATTAAGTTTGGATTGATTGGTGCAGGTGTTTCTTGCTTAATTGGCTCATTGGTAGCGTTACCTTTAATTTTTTACTTTTTGAGGAAAGAGTTATATGAGAAGAGTGGATCCTAAATATTACGACGAAAAATATTATTTAACTGATTGTACTGGTTATCGCGAGTTTAAAAAAAGTTTCGGTAAAATTCTGGAACCCCGTCTTTCGAGAATAGTAAAAGAAATTCCTAATTTAAAAAATCTTAGCGTTCTGGATATCGGTTGTGGAAGAGGGGAATTGGTGTTTTGGGCAGCTGAAAACGGAGCAAAAAGAGCAATAGGTGTAGATTACTCAAAGGCTGCAATAAAATTAGCAAATAAAGCAAAAAAGCATTACAGTCCAAGTGTTCAATCTAAGGTTAAATTTATGGTCAGAGATGCTAAGAAGTTAAGTTTTCCTAAAGGAAGTTTTGATGTAATTTTTCTTGTAGAAGTACTCGAACATCTTTATCCCGAAGAGCAAATAATTGTATTTGAGAAGATAAAGAAGATCTTAAAAGGTGATGGTAGGGTAATAGTTCATACTTCTCCTAACAAAATTTTTAACGATCTTACTTATAGATTTTGGTGTTATCCTTTAAGCACAGTCTTGGTTAAACTAAACAATTTATTAACCGGTAATTCGTATCCCAATCTATCGCCTCCATCAGAGATTCGGAGTAGTTCTCATAAGATAATGCATGTTTCGGAATCTACTTACTTTTCGTTAAAGAAACTTTTTTCTAGAAACGGTTTTTGCGGAAAAATTTTTTCTACTAATGTAACAGTTAACAAACCTGTATTGAGCTGGAAAGATTTACTTTTTAATTTTATTGTTTACCTTTATCCCCTAAGCAAGTACTTTCCATTTAATGTATTTTGGGGTAATGATTTTATTGTAATTTTGGAAAAAAGATGAATATTGCAGTCTACCACAATCTTCCAGCGGGTGGAGCCAAAAGAGTTTTGTTTGAAGAGGTTAGGCGTTTAAGTCTTAAACATAATATTGATTTGTACGAGATGGACTCCGAAGACAAAGATTTTCTAGATATACGATTTTTTGCTAACAATGTTTACATCTTTAAGATAAATCTTTTCAATAATTTGCCAATTTTTATTAACAGAATTTACCGTGACTGGAAAAATTTTTTTTCTTTAAGAAAAATTCACTACGATATTGCCAAAAAAATCAATTCAAAACCTTACGATGTTTGTCTTATACATCCTGATAAATTTACGCAGGCACCATTTTTGTTAAGATATATAAATTTGCCAACAGTATACTATTGTCACGAACTTTTGCGTATCGCCTATGAAAAGGAATTGCGTTTTAATGAAAAGGTTGTATTTTATAAAACCTTATATGAGAATCTAACAAGAAAATATAGAAAGAAGATTGATAAAGTTAATGCCCAAAAAGCAAGTATTATTCTTACTAATTCAGAATATGTTAGTAAAAAGGTTAAAAGATTTTATAAAAGAGAAGCTAGCGTGTGTTATCCGGGGGTTGATTTAAAAGTTTTTAAAAAGATTTCAAAGAAAAAAAATAAAATATTGTTTGTGGGTGAAAGGCATAAAATTGATGGCTATGACTTAATTGAAAAAGCCTTGTCATTTGTACCAAAAAATATTGACTTTGAATTTGAAGTAGTAAGCTTTTCCAAAAAAAGAACAGATAGAAAATTAGCAAAAAAATATTCAGAGAGTATTTTAACCTTGTGTACAAGCATTAATGAACCATTTGGTTTGATAGCAATTGAGTCAATGGCATGCGAAACTCCGGTATTAGCAGTTAAAGAAGGTGGGTATAAGGAGACAGTACTTCATGGAAAAACAGGATTTTTATTGAAAAGAGACCCGAAAGAATTTTCAGAGAAAATCACTTATCTTTTAGAAAATCCTAAATTAGCCGAAGATATGGGGAGGAATGCTAGAGAATATGTATCTAAAAAATTTAGTTGGGAGAGACACTATCGTCTTTTGGAAGAAGTTATGCTTGGCCTATGTCAAAAATCCAAAAAATAAAAGTATCAATAATTTATGTCTATTATAAAAATTTGGAGGATCTTTTAAGAAGTATTAGGAGTGTTCTAATACAAAAGGTAAATTTTGACTATGAAATTATTGTCGTTGACAATTCTAAAGAAAAGAATGTTTCTCGATATATTGGAATTAGTAAAAAAATAAAGTATGTAAAAAGCCCCAGAAATTTAGGTTATGGGGGAGGAAATAATCTTGGATTTAAATATGCTTTAGGAGAGTATCTATTAATACTTAATCCCGATACGCTTCTCAAAACTTCTTCTACTCTTAATAATTTAGCTAGATTTTTAGACCAAAATAAGGATGCAGCTATAGTTGCCCCCTTTTTATTAGATGAGGACGGAAATATTTCACTAAGCCAAGGAACGCGAGAACTTACACCATTAGAGGGTATATTTTCCCTATCTTTTATCAACAAGGTTTTTCCAAACAATCCAGTGTCAAGAAATTATTTCATGAAAGATATTGAATGGAGAAAAAGAAAGGAAAAGGTAAGATTAGATGTGGTGCCAGGAAGCGCTTTTATGATTCGAAGTACAGTCTTCAACAAGATAGGAGGTTTTGATGAACATTTCTTCCTATATTTTGAAGAAAGTGATCTGTGCAAAAAAGTTAATAAAATAGGAAAAATTTATATGATTCCCCATGCTCAAGTTGTACATTATGGTCAAAAATCCAAAGATATCAGTGAAAAATTGAAGAAAATTTTTGCTAAAAGTAGATTTTATTATTTTAAAAAACATTACGGTTTACATTCAGCTATTTTAGTTGAACTTTTTGCTAGGTTTTCTAAATACTACGCGATTCTTTTGGGAATACTTGCGTTAGGATTATTTTTGAGATTGTACAGGATAGGTGAAACGATGGCTTTTTTTGGTGATATTGGTTGGTATTTTTTACAGGCAAGGGACATGATATTAAAAAAAGAATTTCCGCTGGTTGGTATTCCATCAAGTGTACCGATTTTAAGACAGGGGGCGATTTGGACATGGCTTCTTGCTTTCGCCTTGATGTTAGGAAATTTTAATCCTATTTCTGGTGCAGTTTTATCTTCAATTATTGGATTAATTGCAGTCTTAGGAATATTTTTTCTTTTATCAAAAATTTATGATCGGGAAACTGGACTTATTGGAAGTGTTCTTACTGCAACATCACCCTACATAGTTTTTATTGATAGGTTACCCTTTCAGACTATTGGTATATTTCCTTTAACAGTACTAATTGGATATTTATTTATTAAAGCTTATAAAAGTGACGGTATTTATTGGTTTTTATTGGGTGCAAGTCTTTCAGTAATATTTCAGTTTGAACTTGCGGCTTTTATTCTCGGAGTAATAATAATCATTGCCTTTCAAATTATACAGAGGAGGAAAGAGGCAAAAAATCTTTTAAAACTTTTTGCAGGGGCATTTTGGGGAGGATTGCCCTTTTTACTTTGGGACATTAAGAACGGCGTATTTATTCAAACGATCGGCTTTTTTATTTGGGTGGTCATGAAAGTTTACGAGTCATTTTTAGGTATAGATAATATTGAAAGAGGCTTAAGCATAGTATCACCATTTTTTACTTACCTCAAAGAAGTAGTTTTGCCCATATTTCCAAGAATTTCTTTCGTTTTGTTTCTAATTTCTTTTGTTTTATTTGTCTTTAGTCTAATAAAGAACCGGACTAAAAGTCTTTATTTTGAAAAGCTAATAATAATTTGGTTTTTTCTTGCGATCGTGAGTTTTTTTGTAAGAGGTACATTTTCTGAAGCATATTTACCACTGCTTTTTTTGCCAACGATTTCTATCCTTACTTTATTTTTTAAAAAAATCTATAGGTACAATAAAAATTTGGCTCTTTCCATTATTTTCACAATAGTTTTTTTAAATTCCTTTTCAGTTATTTTAAGGCTTAAAAATGAATACCCCATTTTCCGTGAAAAAATTCAGGTCGCTAATTTTATTCTAGATGATACTGCGGGAAAAAGTTTTTCTTTAAGATTTCTTGGCCCAGGTTATCAGTTTCATTCTGGACAAGATCATTGGGTTTACCTTTTATGGTGGAAAGGAAAAGAACCTAATTTACACTCAGATTTGGAATATACTATTGTTGAACAACCTTACAGTTTGGTTGGTGAATTTGATAAGGTTTATAATTTTAAGAAGATAACTCTAGGAGTAAAAACGCAAGCCAAACCCTAAATTTTTAAAAAAATGATTAGCGCGGTAGTTCTTACCAAAAATGAAGCAAAAAACATAAAGAAATGCCTTGAATGCCTTTCTTTTTGTGATGAGATTATTGTAGTTGATGACTTTTCTAAAGATTCAACGCGTAAAATTGCTAGAAAAATGGGAGCTAAGGTTTTAAAAAGGAGGATGAATAAAGATTATTCAGAGCAATGTAACTATGGATTAAATAAAGCCAAAGGGGAGTGGATTTTTTTTGTTGATGCAGACGAAATGGTTACTAAAAAACTCAAGGATGAGATCATCAGCGAGATAGAAAAAAGCGACAATAATGTTGTTGGTTATAAGTTAAAGAGGATAGATTATATGTGGGGAAAATGGCTAACTCATGGAGAAATAGGTAGTTTTAGGTCATTAAGACTATTTAATAAAAATGCAGGAGGTAAGTGGGTAAGAAGAGTACACCCCTTTTTTAAAGTTGATGGTAAGGTGAAAGTACTCAAGAATCCCTTGTTGCATTACCCCCACCCAACACTTAGGTCATTTATAAAAGCTATTAACCGTTGGTCTACTTGGCATACGATCGCTAATAAAGAGGAAGGTAAAAGGGCAAGTTTATCAAAAATCTTATTTTATCCTTTAGCTCATTTTTTGAAAAACTTTCTTTTAAATTTTGGATTTTTGGATGGTATGCAAGGTTTTGTTTTTGCAGTTACAATGAGTTTTCATTCATTTTTATCATGGTCTAAACTTTTTCTTCTTCAGGAGAAAGAGAAATCTTGATTCAAAAATGTAAATGAAGATAAAAGAAAACTTTTACTTGTTTTTTGCAAAAATTCTGATATGGTCGTACTTTCTATTGTTTCCTTTTGGAAAACTTCTTAGCTTAAATCTAGGTGTTTTCAATAATTATATTCGGTTCAATCTTATTGATATTTTTCCGGTTTTATCGATTCCTTTTTATTTTTTATTAGACAAAAGCTTTAATAAAAGTGTTAAAGTGGTAAAAGCAATAAGGCCTTTCTTGGTTGTTTTAATTTTTTCACTTGCTTTATCTTACCCTGCACTATCAATTTCACAATTTTTGTACGGAAGCTTTTATCTTGTAAGGCTGATTGGCTATTTCTGCTTTTTTTATCTTGTACTAATTTGTATTAAAAACAAAATTTTCGAAAAGGAGGCTATTTATTTACTTCTAATAATTGTTTCTTTGATGGTTGGTATTTTTGGTTGGATACAGTATTTTTGGTTCCCAGACCTAACTTCACTGAAATATATTGGTTGGGATGACCACCTTTATAGATTAACAGGTACATTTTTGGATCCTGGTTTTACTAGTATAATCCTTGTTTTGGGACTGATGCTGGCGGTTGTAAAGTTATTTGAGAGCAAAAAAAAACAAATTATTTTTATTCTTGCAGTATTTCTTTTTATTTCAATTGCTTTCACTTACTCAAGAGCCGGGTACATTGCTCTAATATGCGGCTTGTTGAGTCTTTTTTTGTACAAGAAGGAGATTAAAAAATTTCAAGCCTTATTACTAGGAATCTTATTTATCTTCGTTATTTTGCCAAGGCCGGCTTCTGAAGGTGTGAGATTGGAAAGACTAAATAGTATCAAAGCAAGGATACAAAATTATAAAGAAACCATTGAAATCTTTAAAATCTCTCCCCTTTTTGGTGTGGGCTTTAACAACTTGTGTACTTATCGAGCAAAATTTTTTGGTGGAGATCCTAACTCCCACAGTTGTGGGGGAAGCGACTCTAGTATTCTTTTTGTACTTGCAACAAGCGGGGTTGTTGGAATTTTGGTTTTTTTCAAAACTGTTTTTACTCTGTTTAAAGAAGCTGAAAATGGATTCTATGGTTTGGCATTGAGGGTTTGTTTAATTGCTCTTCTAATAAATAGCCTTTTCATAAATAGTCTCTTTTATCCTTGGGTTATGGGTTATGTTAGTGTATTGCTAGCTTTAGGTCTTAAGGAGTAAACCTAACTGAAATTGTCTTTTCTGTAACATTTTCTGCTTCGTCTTTGGCTTTGATTAGAAACTTATTTTCACCCTCAGAAAGGGTTGTGACAAATGAAAAATTGCCATCGTCATCAACTAAAACAAACCTTCCGTTTATCTCAATGCTCGCACCTTTTTCAGTTGCTCCTTCTAAGACCAATTGTCTTTGCCTTGATCCGAAAAATTCCTCACCATCTCTAGGTTTGGTAATCTCTATTGTAGGAGGTTTATTATCGTAGATGATTTTGTAAAAGTTAGTTTTTTGACTTACATTACCGGATGCATCCTTAGCAAATGCATATACGATATTTTCTTCTTTATCAAGTGTAACTGTGTGCGAAAATTGTCCTTGTTTATCGCTAATAACTTCATAAACTTCTGAATTTACATTTAGAATAACTGTTACTCCAGGTTCAGTTGATCCCTTAATTTCTATCTGAGAATTTTTGGTTGCTTTAGGCAAAGCCTCTAGGTAGGGAGGAGGAGGGGGGGTTGTATCTTCAACTTCTGGCGTTTCATTTACCTTTTTAAATTCCATTAAAAACGCAGTAAATTTTACTGTCCAAGGTATTCCCCAAAAAATTAAAAATAGAATCCCTAGAAAAGATAAAGCCAGAAAGAAAAAGGCTCTTCTTTTATTTCTGGATTCTTCAAACTTTAATCTCCGATAGTACATGGAGCCGGGAGTGGGACTTGAACCCACAACCTACGGTTTACGATACCGTTGCTCTTCCGTTGAGCTATCCCGGCTAATAGGTAAAGCTAAAATTGAAATAAAGAAGCTTATTGGTTAAATTATACCATTATCTAGTAGCCTGTGAATTTTTCTGAGCGGATTTTATCGGAAGTAATACCCATTTTTCCTAAAACATTTTCTATCGCGTCTACCATTGGCGGTGGCCCACACAACCAAAAGACAACTTCATTTTTCTTAAGTCCCCATTTATTAAGCAATTGTTCTATCATCAATTCGTCGATTCTTCCTTTAAGACCATCCCATTTAGTTTCTGATTCTTCAGGTTTTGATATAGTCAGTGCGATTTTAATGTTCTTATGTGATGTTTCCCAATCGCTAAGTTCTTTGTAAAAGGCTATTTCTTCAGGAATAGAATTTGAGTATATAAGGTGAAGTTGGATATCATTGAGGTTTTTATCGATGTTATATTTTATAAAAGCTCTAAAGGGGGTGATTCCGATTCCACCAGCAATAAGTACATGTTTACCTTTTTCATTTTCATCTAAAATGAAAGTTCCGTTAGGACCCTCACCTTCAATAAGTGTGCCAATAAGGAGTTCGTTAAGGGTTTTTTTGTAACCCGAATCTTCTCTTAATCTTGTAGTTATTCTCAGAGTCTTACCCTCTGTTGGTGATGCTGATATTGTGAAATGTCGTGTGTTCCCTTTTGGATCGTTATATTTTAATTTTGGGATAGTGAAATAAAAAAACTGACCAGGGAGCCATTTTACGTCTCTTTCTGGTTCAAAAAAGAATGAAAATGTATCTTTTGCTTCTTTTTTCTTATCAATAAGCTTTAATTTCATTATTTTTGTTTTAACTTATGAATATTCATTTCTTAAGTTGCAAAAATTGATAGCCCGATTTTTTAAGTTTAACTAACTAAATTACTTTTTAGATAATGTCTCTTTGAGACAGTCGTTTTTAATAGAATTATAAGAAAATTCGTTTTCGTCTAAACTATATCTGTCCCCGAGTAAATTACTAGAGAACGAAGCTATCTCACTACAGCTTGCTTCTATAAGAATTGGCTGGTATTTTACGCGGAATAACAAATAAATTAATAAAGCAAAACCTATTAGTATTAGAAAATAAATCTTACTTTTATGTTCAGTTTTCGACATGACTCAACTACTTTATTATCAATAGATTTTTAAGATTTTTCAAGTATAGTATGTTCTGGACACTGGACATATTAAGTTTGACTTTTTTCTGGTCTATGGGGTACAATTTACCAACTTTTTGATTATATGGCTGTAGAATTAAATCTAACCCCGCATTCAGGAGAAACTGGAAATAGTTTTAATAACTTGCGTGACCTTTTGAGAAGATATGGAGGTATGCAAAATATTCCTGAAAGAGAACTTAGAAAAATAGAGTATGCTCGTGAGGAAATAGAAGGTGGTTTTAAAATTTATTCTCTTAGACATGCTGAGCATGAAGATGCCAACGAAATTTCACCTTTAGTAAAAAAAAGAGCAAAATGCTCCATTTGGTAGAATTCCAGTTCAAGTAGTTTTAGCGGGTGGTGAGACATTTAGGAATATTCATGAAACAGAGATTAATACACTTGAAGATAAACTCTACAAAGTGGGTTTAGACGAAGAAACTTTAGATTGTGATGACAATATACTAACCTTACTTGAGAAATATTTCTCTCCCTCATCACCTATTATTACCTTTTATCTTGACTTTAGGGAATTCCTTTCTTCTGTGAAGGAACCAGATGAAGATGAGATTTTAGACTTTGAGGCTTTAATATTTAACTTTTGGACGATAAGCAGTGTTCTATTTAATAGTGGTATGTATGACGAACAGATAAATAAATTAATAGACCCCGAAGCCTTTCTAGCTAAATATAAAGAATATGATAACAACAAATGGATTATTTTCGCAGATCAAGCTCAAAGGATGTACGAAGATTTAGAACGCCTGAAGGGCATAATTTCACATATGTCCTCTTTACCTTTATTTAAGACTGGCGAACAATTTGATGAAGTTGAATCGTATAGGGAAGGTTATTTGGATTCTTACCCTAATCTAATGGATTACATCGATAGTAATGGATTAACAACATGTTTTAGTATTGTTACACACTTTTTTGGTCAATATCTAGATTACATTGGTCTTGGCAAAGTAGGGGTTAATATTCAGCAAGCTTTTTCGGTTCAAGAGGTAGTAAATATTTTACTTCAATCTGATTTTACTTCAGACCTTGCCACGAAGGAGAGTGAGATAAAACAGAAGCAGCGCTTGGCGACTCTTGAGGAGAAAAAAACTTAAGTGGAGAGCTCAAGAAAATTCGTGAGTCTAGGAGGAAACTTGAACAAATACGCTTGGGTATGCTTGCCTATTTTTCAACTCCAGAAATAATGGCGGAAAAGTTAGGACGAAGAATTGATGAGGTTTTAGAATTTATTAATGTTGGAATAGGGACAAAAGAGGAAAGAGAAATCACTTATTTTTTAGATGCTTCGCCTCATCCGGTTCTTGATAAAAATCCGGGGAAAATAAGTGGGGATTGTACGGATGGAAGACCACTTCCTTTTAGAGATCCCAATATACCTGTATATAATGTTAAAGTATTTGATCACACAGACAGACATATTGGTAACATATATTTACTAGTTACAGAAACAACAGATGGTAATAAAGTATGGCATCTTGATGCAATTCAAATTCCTAAGAAGAATCTCAATTGGGAAGAGTCAATATCAAGAATCATTGAGACTATTTCAGAAAAAGCAAGAGAAAAAGGTGTCAATATGATAACTGTCAATAGTGAAGATAATCGCATATCGAATTACGGTTATATTGAAATGGCAGTAGAAACATATTGGTGGGAAAAAGGTTGTAGAAGAACAATAGTCTATATTCCCGAGGTTAAAAACAGATATAGCTATTCAGAATTTCAAGGACGTGGCGATGCTTTAGTTCTTTGGGAAGAGAATTAGTTCTTCAACCCTAAAATAACTTAAATTAAAGTTGAAAGGTGTTTTTTGGCGTAATATTTTAAGCATTATTTCTTTTGCTAAGAACAAAAAAATTTTTCAAGACTATTAAGTATATTTCTTAACTGGTTTCGTCAGTATATTGATGCTCGGAGCGGGATAGGGGAGTCGAACCCCTCTCTCCACCTTGGGAAGGTGGCGTTAAACCGCTTAACTAATCCCGCAATTAGTTTTTATAACCTAATCTATATTATACAAGGAAAAAATATTAAATTTAAATTTAAAACTCTAGTGTTACCTTGGGATGTTGAGAAGATTTCCAGGATGAATAATGTTGGGGTTTTTCAAATCATTCTTTTTTGCTATATCTACCCATCTATACCCATCGCCATAAGCTCTTACTGCTATCTTCCAAAGACTATCCCCTTTTTGAACAGTATAAGTATCTCCTGTTATTGCCTCATTGCTTGATGTTGTTTGAGACTCAACTACTGTTATTTTCCTAGGTTGGACTTTTGGAATAATTAGTTCTTGTCCGACTCTGATAACATTGGCATTGGCAAGTTTATTTCTTTCTGCAATGTCTATCCAATTGTATCCGGATTTGAAATATTTTTCCGCAATCTTCCAGAGACTTTCATTAGGTTCTACTTTGTGTTTGCTTTCCGCTTCCGATTCAGATTCTCTCTCCGGCTGGGTTGCTACAACCTCGGGAGTTGGAGTTGAGGTTATTTCAGACGGAGTTTCAGCCGAAGATATTTCTTCTTCTTTTTGGACAACTGGTATCCTTAATACTTGTCCTACCTCTATCTCGTTAGGATTAGAAAGATTGTTCTCTCTGGCAATATCCACCCAATTATAGCCTGTACCGTAATATCTTTCTGAAATACTCCATAAATCCTCTCCTTGGGCAACTGTATGCGTAGCTAAAAGATTTTGGTCTTGGACAACTTCAATGGGAGGAATTGTTTCTCCTTGCCTTTTAGCAAAGAATTTGATAGCCACGACTCCAACGATAACAATCACAATTGCACCCAAAAACATACTGATCGTTGACTCATGAAGTTTTAAAAACTTTAAGATTTTCTTGAGGTTCATTTTTCTTAAGAAGGCAGGTTTTTATACTTCAGGAGCAGTTTGGTTAGGAATTTATATTATAAGTTAAATTTTGTCAAGATCTAATTTTAGCAAAGTCTTTGCGGGGCGTAGGAGACTTGAACTCCCGACCTCTCGCGTGACAGGCGAGCGCTCTGGCCAACTGAGCTAACGCCCCTTTTAAATTAATTTGAAAAAATTATATACTACATGTGTTTAGTGGTCAAGGTAAAAAATTATTTAATTTTACTAGAGAAAAATAATATTAAAATTAAAATGGATGAAAAACAAAAAAGTTATTAAAGTGAACTTAAATATATTGTGAAAAATATGTGAAAAATTGAATAATTAATTTACCCTTAAAACGACATGAGAATCCACAAAAATATGAACAATACAGAAATCGCCGAGTTATTAAGGGCGGTTGCTGCTGCATATCAGATAAAGGACGAGGAAAAAAATAGGTTTAAAATAATTGCTTATCAAAGAGCTGCTGATGCTATAGAACATTCTTCCAGTGAAGTTAAAGATCTTTGGGATGAAGGCAAACTGGAAGAACTAGCAGGGATAGGAAAAAGTATTGCAGAGCATCTTGATGAGATATTTAAGAAAGGTACATCAAAGCATTTTGAAGAAATTTTAAAAGGTTTACCAGCACAAATGTTTGATTTAATGACCATACCTGGTATAGGTGCAAAAACCGCTTATAAACTGGTGAAAAGTTTGAATATATCTAGCAATAATCCAATTTCACAGCTTGAGGAAGCTGCGAAAAAAGGAAAAATTGCAAAAATACCGGGTTTCAAAGAAGAATCGCAAAGGGATATTCTTCGCTCAATTGAAGAAATAAAAGGACGAACAAAAAGACATCTTCTTCCTTATGCTCAAAAAGTTGCACAAGAAATCGTAGAATGGCTTTTAAAAAGTAAAGAGGTAAAGAAAGCAGAACCTCTGGGGAGTTTAAGAAGAAGAGCTTCAACTGTTGGAGATATAGACATAGCGGTTTCCACTGAAGATGCTGAGAAGGTAATAGATCACTTTGTAAAATTCCCAAAGGTTATACGTGTGCTTGAGAAAGGAAAGAGGACTTCCTCCATAATTATACCTGGGGATATACAAATTGACCTTATGGTCCAGCCGCCTGATCGATTTGGTGCTCTTTTACAGCATTTTACCGGTTCAAAACATCACAACATAGCTCTACGAGAATTTGCACTAAAAAAGGGCTATAGTTTATCTGAGTATGGTATTAGGAAGAGAGGAACCAAAGGATTAAAGAAATTTGCAACAGAAGAGGAATTTTATAATTTTTTGGGTTTAGCTTGGATACCCCCGGAATTAAGAGAAGACAGTGGAGAAATAGAAGCTGCATTAAATAGTTTTCAAAATAAACCGAATGGACTGCCCAATCTTATTAAACTTGAAGATATTAAGGGTGATTTACAAATTCACTCCGACTTTGATATAGAGACAAGCCACGATTTGGGATCTTCGTCAATGGAAGAATTAATCTTGAAAGCAAATGACTTAGGTTACGAATACATTGCATTTACTGAACATAATCCAAGCCAAAGCCATCATAGTCAAGAACAAATTATAAATTTGTTAGAGAAGAAAAAAGAAAAGGTTGAACAATTAAATTATTCGTTCATAAAAAGTCTTAAGGGTAGTATAAAAAAAGTGTTCAACTGTCTTGAAATTGATATTAAACCTGACGGTAGTTTACCAATCCCGGAAAAAGGCTTCGAAAAATTAGATTTCGCCTTGGTATCAATTCACTCAAGTTTTAGACAGGATAGAAAAACCATGACGCAAAGAATTATTAGGGCATTAGAACATCCTAAAGTCAAGATATTTGCCCACCCCACCGCAAGGTTACTTAACCAGAGAGAAGGAATAGAAGTTGACTGGGAAAAGATATTCAACTTTATGGTAGATAATAATAAATGGGTTGAAATAAATGCGGATCCTGCAAGACTTGATCTTCCGGATTTTTTAGTTAGAGAGGCGATAAAATATGGTGTAAAATTAACCCTTGGGACGGATTCTCATCATAGAGACCATCTTGATAATATGGAGTTTGGCGTTTCAGTGGCAAGAAGAGGTTGGGCTGAAAAAAAGGATATTGTTAATACAAGAAGTTTAAAAGAGTTTGAAAAGATGCTAGAATTATAAAAGGGGGTGAAATAAAAATGCAGATTCTTTTTATCATTATTGTCTTTCTAGGATTAATACTAGTTTGGGTTATCTCTACATATAATTTTTTTGTTTCTAGCAAAGCAAGAATTAAGGCTGCTGTCCAGGAAATTGGAAATCAGCTAAAAAGGCAAAGTGAATTAATCCCTAATTTGGAAAGATCCGCTAAAAGTTATTTAAAGCACGAGAAGGAGATTTATGAAAAACTTACGCAAGCAAGAAAAGAAATCAGTCAAGCACTTTCTAGTGGAAATATACAAAAAATGGCGGACGCCTCTGAAAAACTCGCCTCAATACTACCCAGTATAAAAGTTTTAGTAGAAAGCAATCCCGAGCTAAAAGCTTCAGATGTTATAAATAAGTTGATGGATGAGTTGAGAGACACCGCGGACAAAGTTATGTTTGCAAGAAGATTAGTAATTGACTTAACAGCGGATTTCAATGTAAAAAGAGTAACTTTTCCTTCCAATATTGTTGCAAACATTTTTAACTTTGAGGAGCAACCAGGATTAATAACACCAAGTGAAGGCGAACATTTAAGAGTAGAAGAAAGCGACCTTAAAACACCTAAAGTGAACTTAGAGTAACAAGTTATTGCTTATGCAAAATATTTATGAAGCAATTTCTTTAAATAAAAGAAAAAGCACAATAATCCTTATCCTTTTTCTTTTATTTACAACTTCCGTAATCTATTTATTATCACAAGCCTTTTCTTACTATCTAGGCTATGAACCTGGGGGGTTGGGTTTTTTAGGAATTGCATTGATAGTTTCAGGAATTCTTACATTTACAAGTTATTGGTATTCAGACAAAATTATTTTGGGGATTTCAGGAGCCCGACCTGCAGATAGAAACAAGGAGTTTAATTTTTACACAGTGGTTGAGAATTTAGCAATCGGTACAGGGCTTCCTAAACCTAAACTTTATGTCATTGAGGATTCTGCTCCTAACGCCTTTGCTACTGGACGCGATCCTAAACATGCAGTAATTTGCGCAACAACCGGTCTTCTTAAAAAACTCAATAGGACAGAACTTGAAGGAGTGATTGCTCACGAAATAGCTCATATAAAAAATTTTGATACGAGATTAATGAGCATAGTATCGGTTCTAGTAGGAACTGTGGCACTTATGGCAGATTGGTTTTTAAGAATAAGCTGGAGGGCAGATAGAAGGGAAGAAAGAAGCCAATTTGGGGCAATTTTACTCCTTTTGGGAATCATCTTCGCTATAGTCTCTCCAATAATAGCCCAACTTATCCAACTTGCGATATCAAGAAGAAGGGAATTTATGGCGGATGCAGGAAGTGTGGAGATAACCAGACAACCCAGTGGCCTTATTTCTGCTCTAGAGAAAATTTCCTCTGATCATGAACCTTTGGAAGCGGCAAACAAGGCAACTGCTCATCTTTACATCGTAAATCCGTTTAAGGAAAAGGGGCGTGGAGCTGTTGATTGGTTTTCTAATCTTTTTAATACGCATCCTCCTATTGAAGAAAGGATAGAAGCGTTAAAAAAGATGTTATAATGTAATTTAGAATGTTTTTCTATATATTGATCGTCTCGCTTATAACAATAGGTATTTTTTACTTAATCGTTAAGTTTACCTCAAGAAGATAAGTATTCAACTGAAAGATTTATCCATACCCTATTAGAATAAAGAACTTTCTCAGGGCTACAGAGGTTGTACCCCAGGCGATTGGTAACCAAGCGGGGAAATAATACAAGTTTTGAATATTGAACCTTAATGGTCCTTGAGAAAAGGGAGTTAAGGCATAAATTAGAGGTATAAAAGCAGCTACCCAAAACCATAAAAGATCACCCTTTTCACGAAGGAAAATAAAGTAAAAGATTGCAATGGTAATAGTAAATAGGTCCAAAATTCTTTGATCTTGAGTAAGAAATACAACAGTTAGTAACCAGGTAAAATATAAAGAATAGAATATGATTATAAGGTTTTCTTTTTTAATCTTCATTTTCTTTACATTTACAATATTTTCTTTACATTTACAATTTTAGTTTAACACTTCTTGTTTGATAATAAAGTGCTAAAATTATAAAATTCAGGGAAAACTTCTAAGACTTATGAAAAGAAACATCTTTACCTATTCTATAACAAAAAAGATGGCCCTTCTTGCAAGGTTGAATATTGAAAAATCCGAAGAGAGATATCTAACTAAGCAGTTTAATGAGACTCTTAAGATTATAAACTTACTAAATAAACTTGATACTAAAAAATTGCCTACTACTTACCATGTTACTGGATTAGAAAATATCTTTAGGGAAGACAAGGTTGAGCCTAAACGCGTTTTGAGTCAAAAACAAGCCCTGCAAAATGCCAAAAGAGTTTATAAAGGTTATTTTGTAGTTAAGGGGATTCTTGATGAAAAATAATCTAACACTTCGTGAAGCAATCAACTTAATTCGTAGGGCTGAAATTTCAGCTTACGATTTAACAAAATATTATTTAGAAAGATGTAAACTTTTAAATCCTAAAATCAATGCCTTAATAACACTAAATCCAAAGGCTCTCGATGAGGCAAAGAAAAAGGATAAAGAAAAAGACAAATCCAAGGCACTTCATGGTGTACCTATAACCGTCAAAGATAATTTTTTGACCTTAAATTTGAGAACAACAGCGGCAAGCAAGGTACTTAACGATTTTATTCCTCAATATAATTCAACTGTAGTCCAAAGGTTAATCGATGCGGGAGCTATTATTTTAGGAAAAACAAACCTTGATGCATGGGCACATGGTTCTTCAACCGAGACCTCGGACTATGGACCTACTAAAAATCCCTGGAATTTGGAAAGAATTCCCGGTGGATCTTCAGGTGGTTCGGCGGCGAGTGTTGCTGCTGACCTATCGATTGCCTCAATAGGATCAGAAACAGCAGGTTCTATAAGAGGACCCGCAGCTTGGTGCGGAGTTGTAGGGTTGAAACCCACATACGGTAGGATTAGTAGATATGGGCTTATAGCAATGGGTTCCTCTCTAGACTGTCCGGGTCCTATTACTAAAACAGTTGAGGATGCAGCAATTCTTTTGGAAATATTAGCAGGAAAGGACCAATACGATGCGACTACATCAGATCTTCCTCCAGAGAAGTATTCAAGTTTTCTCGGAAAAAGTATAAAGAACCTAAAGATTGGGATTGCCAAAGAATATTTACTTAGGAAGATGCCTATTCAAGTAAAAGAGTGTTTTTTAAAATCAGCAAATGTTCTTGAAGGGCTTGGGGCAAGAATTGATTATGTTTCAACATTAGATCCAAAATATGCTATTGCTGATTATACGGTAATTCAAAGATCTGAAGTTTCTTCTAATCTTGCAAGATACGATGGTGTACGGTTCGGAAATTCTAGAGAATATTTTGGTCAGGAGGCTAAAAGAAGAATCATTTTGGGTACCTTTGTCCTCTCGGAAGGATATTCGGAAAAATTTTACAAAAAAGCTCAAAGAGTAAGAACTTTATTCATCAAAGATTTTGAAAGAATATTTAAAAAATTTGACTTGATCATTGGACCCACAATGCCTTCTCCTGCGCCTAAATTGGGCGCAAGTAAAGACAAGGCTATGTTTGGAGAAATGGCTGACCTTTTGAACGAACCAAGTTCGATGGCAGGGCTTCCTGGAATAAGTGTACCGTGCGGTTTCGTAGATGATCTCCCAGTAGGACTAAATATTATAGGCCCGAAATTTTCAGAAGCTAAAATCTTGCAAGTAGCCTTTGCATATCAGTCAAACACGGATTGGATTAAATTTAAACCCAATTTATGAAAATAAAAAAATCAAATCTAACTCCGACTATAGGACTTGAAATACATGTGGAATTGGCGTTAGCCTCCAAGATGTTTTGTGGTTGTCCCGCAAGGCATTTTGGCGAAAAACCCAATACCCATACTTGTCCTGTATGCCTTGGCCTTCCCGGTGCTCTTCCTGTTCCTAATATCAAAGGAATAGAAAAAACTATAATGATTGGTTTGGCACTTAACTGCAAAATAGCTCAAGAATCAAAGTTTGATAGAAAGCATTATTTCTACCCAGATTTACCCAAAGGTTATCAAATTAGTCAATACGATGAACCTCTTTGTTATGATGGTTTCCTGGAAACGAGTAAAGGAAGGGTTCGAATAACCCGAGTTCATATAGAAGAGGATACAGGTAAACTTCTTCATACTACGCTAAATGGAGAGAAAGTCACTTTAATTGATTTTAATAGAAGTGGTGTTGCGCTTGTTGAAATTGTCACTGAACCCGACATTCATTCATCAGATCAAGCAAAGGAATTTACGCAGAAATTAAGAAACCTCATTAGATATCTGGGGGTTTCTGATTGCGATATGGAAAAAGGTTCAATGCGTCTAGAGGCGAATGTCTCTTGGGGAATAGATTTAGGCTACAAAGTAGAAATAAAAAATTTAAATTCTTTTAACTTTATAAAAAAGGCAATTGATTATGAGCTAGAAAGACAAAAAAAGCTTCTAGATAAAGGAATTATTCCAGCTCAAGAAACAAGAGGTTGGGATGAAAAAAAAGAAGTTACCCTCGCCCAAAGGTACAAAGAGGTGGCTTCTGATTATAGGTATTTCCCTGAACCCGATATTCCGCCGATGAGGTTTGAAAAAACTTTTTTAGAAAAGATAAGTGAGAAAATTCCAATATTGCCTGAAGAGGAAATCCAAGAACTCTCACAAAAATATTCAATTAGAAAAGATTACGCAGAGATTCTCTTAAGAAACACAAATCTTCTTAAATATACCTTAAAGGTGTTATCGTACGCAGAAAAAAAGAATATTGATATTAATAAGTTGATAGGAATTGTTATTAACAAAAGACC
>CAYSEQ010000001.1:0-77812 GCA_964430475.1 uncultured Gammaproteobacteria bacterium | reverse complement strand
AAAAAAAGAATATTGATATTAATAAGTTGATAGGAATTGTTATTAACAAAAGACCAGATGTTAGAAAAATACCCGTTGAAAAGCTTATCGAAGAGGTAAAAAATTTAGAAAAAAGAAAAACTTCGTTTGATGAGAAAGAGATTGAAAATATAATAGAAGAAGCAATAAAAAATCTCCATAAGGCAGTGGAAGATTATAAAAAAGGAAAAACTAACGCAATATCCGCGCTCATCGGATATGTTATGAAGATCACAAAAGGAAAATACGATCCAATATTAATAAGAAAGTTAATTCAGAAAAAACTAGAAGATTAAAAGAAAATGCAAGAATATAGGAATCTTTTTTTAAACAAAAACTTTATTCTTCTATGGCTTTCCCAAATTTTGACGCAACTTACTATCAATATTATGAACTTCATTTTGATTATTAGGCTTTACCAATTTACAAATTCCACAATTGCCACCTCACTTCTTTGGATTTCTTACGCCTTACCCGCAGTGATTGTCGGTCCATTCGCTGCAACGATCTCTGACTTCCTTGATAAAAAATTTTTTCTTAGACTTTCTACTTTTGTACAATCTTTAATTTTCTTGGTGTATGGAATAACTCATCATAAATCCGTCTTTCTTATTTTTGTAATAACCGCGTGTTATTCTTTCGTAAATCAGTTTTACATCCCTGCCGAATTTTCAAGTCTTCCATTATTGGTCGATATAAAAACTCTTCCTCATGCTAACGGTCTTTTTTTCATAACCCAACAATTAGCCTTAATAACAGGTTTTGGCCTAGCCTCATACCTTTCTGAGTTCTTAGGATTTAATAATTTAATATTTTTCTTAAGCATTCTTTTACTTTTAGCACATTTGTCAGTTTCTTTTTTACCTTCCTTAAATGTGAAAGAAGAAAAATTCAGGTTTTCTTATGCTTTTAAAAGATTTTTTGTATTTATACTTCAAGGCTTTAGGCTTATTAGGAACGAAAAATCAGTACTTACGCCTTTTCTTTTGCTTTTGGGAATGCAGGTATGTTTGGCTATTATTTTGGTAAATGCCCCGATTATCGCAATTGAAATTTTTACGATAGATATTAAGAAGGCAGGTATTTTTCTTGTTGTTCCCACGGGATTAGGAACCGGAATTGGTGCGATATTAATTCCTAGATTATTAAGAAAGGGGATCAGGAAAATAAAGGTGATAAGATCCTCCATTTTTGTACTTTCAATTTTATTTTTCTTGTTTATTACATTCCCAACAAGCCTCTTAGGAAGAGCAAAAATACTTTTAGACATTTTAGGTTTGATGATCTTGGGAAGTGCTTATGTAGGTATCGTTATTCCAAGCCAAACATTTTTACAGGAAAAAACACCTCAAGCTTTTAGAGGAAGAGTATTTGGAAATTTTTGGTTTGTGGCTACCATCGCAACCATTCTTCCGGTCCTTGCTTCTGGCGCAATAACAGAGATACTCGGAATAAAAATTCTGCTTCTTGGACTAGCGATCTTTTTTCTTGTTACTTATTTCCTTTTGGACAAATTTCACGCAAGTTTGCTTAAGGTAAACAGCAACCCTACATAAAACTGATATAATAAGCTTGTATAATGGAAGCCGGAAAATTTGTTCATCTCCATGTCCATACTGAATATTCACTTCTGGATGGTCTAAGCAAAATAACTCCGCTTATCAACTATGTAAAAGAACTTGGCATGAATTCGCTTGCGATAACAGACCATGGGGCTATGTATGGAGTAATAGAGTTTTATAAAAAATGTATAAAAGAAAATATAAAGCCGATTATCGGGATGGAGGCTTATCTAAGTAACTACAATTTAGAGTCCCGTCCAGAACGCTCAAAAATTAAAAATTTTCACCTTCTTCTTTTAGCCAAGGACGAGGTTGGATATAGAAACCTTATGAAAATAACCTCTATTGCTCATATAAAAGGATATTATTACAAACCCAGAATTGATAAAGAAACTTTAGAGAAATATTCAAAAGGTCTGATTTGTACTTCTGCTTGTAACCTTGGAGAGGTTGCCCAGTCAATAATAGAAGACGATCTTGAAGAAGCAAGAAAAATTGCCAAATGGTACTTGGATCTTTTTGGAAAAGATTATTATCTAGAACTTCAAAGACACGAATATGAGAAATTTATCCATGAGGCAGAAAGTCCAGAAATAAAGGAAAATCTGAGGTTACAGGCAGAGAATGAAGAAAAAGTGGTCAGGGGATTAGTTTCTTTAAGTAGGAACTTAGGTATTCCAATTGTCGCAACTAACGATGTTCATTATATAAAAAAAGAACAGGCTCAAGCCCAGGACGCTCTTGTATGTATAGCCACTGGGAAAACTGTTAAAGACCTTAAAAGACTAAGATACATCGATTCACCAACCTTCTACCTAAGAAGTCCTGAGGAAATGGCTGAATTGTTTAAAGATTTGCCTGATGCAATTAACAATACAACAAAAATTGCAGAAAGATGTAATGTCCAACTTGAATTGAATAAGTGGTATTTCCCGGAATTTAAGCTTAAGAAAGGCGAAACTCCGGAAAAACTTTTGAGAAAAAAGGCGTGGGAAGGAATAAGCAAAAGGATTAAAAAAATCACTCCTGAAGTTAAGGAAAGACTTGAATACGAGCTTGGTATTATATGCAAAAAAGGTTATGCAACTTATTTTCTAATCGTTGCTGATATGGCACAGTGGTGTGCAGAAAGATCCATAATTACTAATACAAGAGGCTCAACAGCGGGTTCACTTGTTGCATTTGGATTGGGGATTGTCAATGTCAACCCTTTGGAGTACAACCTTCCATTTGAAAGGTTCCTGACTCCATGGAGACCATCTCCGCCTGATATTGATTTTGATATAGAAGATTCCAGAAGAGAAGAAGTTATTGAGTATATTACTAGAAAATACGGTAAAGAGAAAGTTGCTCAAATCTGTACTTTTGGAAGGATGATGGCAAGAGGTGCAGTAAGAGATATAGCAAGGGTACTCGGTTACCCTTATTCAGTAGGAGATAAAATTGCAAAGATGATTCCTCTTGGTTCCCAAGGTTTTCCTATGACGATAGGCAATGCTTTAAAAATTTCTCCAGAGCTTTCCAAAGTTTACAAGGAAGATTCTGATGCTAAAAAAATCATTGATTTGGCAAAACAAATAGAAGGCAATGCAAGGCATGTTTCCGTTCATGCAGCGGGTGTGGTAATTTCTCCCAGCGAGATTACCGACTTTACCCCTATTCAGCTTGATCCCGAGGGAAAAAAGATTATTACTCAATACGATATGGATGCCCTGGATCCTAATGTTTCGCCTAACGAAGCAGTGGGGCTTTTAAAATTTGATCTTTTGGGTTTAAGAAACCTGTCAATTTTGGGAGAGGCAATTAACATTGTCAAAAAAGAAAAGGGTATAGAAATTAATCTTCTAAAAATTCCTCTTGATGATAAAAAGACTTTTGAATCTTTGTCACGCGGAGAGACAATGGGGGTTTTTCAGTTGTCCGGAGCGGGGATGACCAAATATTTGAAACAGTTGAGACCAACGAGAGTAGAAGATCTCATGGCAATGGTTGCTTTATATAGACCCGGGCCTATCTCCCAAATTCCTGAATACATTGAAAGAAAAAATTCACCTGAAAAGATCAAATATTTTGACGAAAGAATGAAAGAATACCTTGATAAATCATATGGCCTTTTGGTTTATCAAGATGATGTCTTTCTGACAGCCATAAAAATAGCGGGTTATTCTTGGGAGGAGGCAGATAAATTCAGGAAAGCAGTTGGCAAAAAAATACCCGAAGAGATGGAAAAACAAAAAAGTAAATTTATTGAAGGGGCTGTGAAAAATGGTATGGTAAGAAGGAAAGCGGAGGAACTTTTTAAGTTGATTGAACCTTTTTCGGGTTATGGATTTAACAAAGCTCATGCAGCAAGCTACGGACTTGTGGCATATTGGACGGCATATATGAAGGCAAACTTTCCAGTTGAATTTATGTGTGCACTTTTAACTGCAGAATCAAAAGATGTAGAGAAAATTGCCTCAGCTGTCAATGAGTGCAGAAGGATGGGCATTAAGGTATATCCACCAAGCATTAATGAAAGCGATGTTGGCTTTAAAATTATAAAGGATAAGGATTCGAGAGAAGGCAAAGCAATCATGTTTGGATTAGACGCTATTAAGAATGTTGGTAGAGCTGCAATTGAAGCAATTCTCCAAGCGAGGGGAAAAAGCAAATTTAAATCTTTTACGGATTTTCTAAGTAGGGTTGATTCAAGAAAAGTAAATAAAAAGGTAGTGGAAAGTTTAATTAAAGTTGGAGCGCTATCCGAGTTTGGCAGTAGAAGCACTCTTTTATCTCTTCTTGATGATATAAGAAGTAAAGTGGCTAAACCTAAGGGACCTTCTAACCAAGAGACGCTCTTTGCCGAGGAAGAATTTGAATCGCAACCGATTGAAAATCTCATTAGGGAAGACCTTAAAAAAGAAGATTTTAGTGAAGAAGAAATCCAGAGTCTAGAAAGGCAGCTTTTAGGATTTTCACTTTCCGCAAGACCAATCAGTGAAATTATTGGTGAACTAAACATGTATGCTACACATAAAATTCAAGATATTACCCAAAATGAAACGAATTTGGAATCAGTAAATGTTAGGATTGCGGGAGTGGTTTCGGATGTAAAGGTAGTGATAACTAGAAAAAATCTTCAAGAAATGGCCTTTGTTAAGGTTAGAGACGAGACAGGGTCTATAGAACTTATTGTGTTCCCGAGTCTATTTCGGACAGCTAAAAATATTCTTGTAGACGGAAAGGCTTTGCTTATTTCAGGAAAAGTAGACCTTAGGGATGAAGAACCATCTTTGATAGTAGAAAAAATAGAAACTAAAGAAGTAATTAAAGCTAATCCTGGTGATACTTTTTTTATAAATATTCCCAAAGATACAACCCATGAGCAGATGAGCAAAATAAAAGAAATTCTTCTAGAACATCCTGGAAATCAAAAGGTCGTACTTTCTTTTGAGGGAAAGGGTGAGATTTTTGAATTAAACATAGGCGTCAGCTGGAGTGAGGAACTTTCTCGAAAAATTTCAGAAATATTACATCCCACTAATCATAGTAATTAAGACTTGTTAGGGAAAATTTTTTAGAGTAAAATTCTAGCATGGCGCTTTTTGTTCAACATAAAGACATTAAATTTGGAGTTGGCGATAAAATTAAGGTTATTCAAAAAATCAAAGAGGGAGAAAAAGAAAAATCCCAAGTATTTGAGGGAGTTGTTATAGCTATTAAGGGAGCAAACGAAAACAAAAACATAACCGTAAGAAGAATAGGAGCAGGACAAATCGGCATTGAAAGGATTTTTCCCTTGTCATCACCAACTTTAGAAAGAATAGATGTGATAAAAAGTGGAACACAGGGTGTAAGAAGAGCAAAACTTTATTATTTAAGAAATAAGCCTAAAAAAGAACTCCAAGAAATATACAAAAAAGTCCTCAAAAAATCTAAAATTACCCAAGTTTTGAAAAGTAAAATCTCCATAAAATCTAGGAAGAAAAGAGAAAAGCGCAATGTCTCGCCTAAAGCAAGTTAATACGCGAGAATCAGGAAATATTGGTGAAAAAATAGCGGTTAGCCTACTTGAAAAATTTAACTATAAAATTCTTGACAAGAATTTCAGGACTAAATTTGGAGAGATAGACATTATTGCCCAAGATAAAGATGCACTTGTTTTTGTTGAGGTTAAAACACGCTTTAACGAAAAATTTGGGAAACCTGAAGAGGCGGTTAACGAAAGAAAGCTCCAAACAATAAGAAAGGTTGCGGAGTATTATTTAATTAAAAATCCTAGCAATTTCAAAAAACTAAGAATTGAAGTCGTCGCAATAGAACTTGAGAAAAACAAAATAAAATCAGCAAAGATAATAACTGTATAAAAAAATTAAGTATTACATTTCTTTTAATTTAAAATGAAAAGAAAGTACTAAAGAAGAAATGTTTACTTCCGTCAGACTCCAAGATCATTCAAGGTTCTAAGACAAACTCAGGTTTTTTCTCATATAAGAAGAAATCTATTCTATACAGTGTATAGAATTTCAAAAGAGCAATTTCTGAAAAAAATCCAGAATCTTAAAAAATTTTACCCAAAGACAAAAATATTTAATCCTTACAAAAAGGGCTCTTCTAAGATTTGATACAGAAAAAACCTCCGATTGTTGCTACTTCAAATAAGTTTTCCTCGCCTAACAAAAAAGCAGAATGCGTTCCGCCGTCTAAATTAAGGGCATCAACTATACCAAGGTTTTCTTCTTGATTAATCTTTTCTAAAACTTTCGGAAGTTCCGAAAGTTTTGGTCCAGAAAGAAAATTTTCTTTATTGTGGATTGCAAGAAAAAAGATTTCTTTCGGATTTTTGGTTGTTGCGACAAGAATTCTTCTGGCATTTTCGTCGTTTTTCATTGATAGTTCTGTTGCTTTTCCATTTGAAAAAACAATCGGTCCTGCTTGAAGGGCGTGAAGGAATAAAGATGGAGATTCTTTAGAGATATAGGCTGAATCTTCGTGGATATAAAAATATCCGTTAAATGTTTTATTTTTTACTGCTTTGCTAATTATCGTACCATTTGATGCAAAAAGTCCTATAAAGCCATTATTTGAATAAAAACCCGCGCTTATCAATTTCTCACAACCTTTTTCTTTAAGCGCCTCCTGAGAGAAAAGCTTTTGCCCAAGATTTGAGTGTAAAGAAAGTCTCCTCAAGTCCGAAATTTTAATTTTCAAAATTCTATATTCGTCTTCAAAAAAAACTTGAAAATTAGTTGGAGAAATACTCTCTTTTTTTGATAAAACACTTTCTTTAGAAACTTTTCTTTTGTCTTCATTACCAACCTTTTTAGGAAACAATAAAAAAACAATCAGTGAAAAACCAAAAATAGCTAACACCGAAATAAAAAGCTTTTTCATAATACCTTTTAAGTGTTTTGAATTATCTATTATATTATTATTGGAAAGTGTTATAATAGTCTTAAACTTTTAATACTATTTTAGAAGCTTAAGTAGAATAAGATCATAAAGGTAATGTCAAAAGAGTATTTTAATGTTTGCAACGAAGTTGTAGAAAGGGTCGAGTAATTCATCAGAACCATAGAAGAAATCTTAGAAAGTAGCTCTAACCTTAAAGGGGATGAGGTAAATTTGATATTCTACAAAAACTTATCTGACTTATTTAAATGTGATGCAACTTGGCATAAAACTCAACATCAGAAGTATCCTCCAGAAATATCAGTAAAACCTACCATTACGCAAGGAACTGTCCAAATTCTTAAGCAAGAAAATGATTCTTAAAAAATAGTGAAAAAGATCATCTCTTTAATTGCTATTTTCTTTACTATATCTTTATTCTTACTTGCATTTTTTGGTATCATTAAAATACCGAGTTTTCAAGAAGATAAGGTTGTTATCAACTTAGATTCTACCCAAAAAGCCGAAGAAGGTAGAATGAAAATTACTAGCCCAAACTTTGAAAACAACGCTCCGATTCCACCTAAATTTACTTGCGACGGGCAAAACATAAACCCAGAGCTAGTTATCTCAGATGTACCTGAAAATGCCAAAAGTTTGGCTTTGATAGTTGATGATCCTGATGCCCCGATGGGAACTTTCACTCACTGGGTTGTTTTTAACATTGATCCAAAAACTCAAAGAATAAAAGAAGGGGAAGTACCAAGGGGTGCTAACCAAGGAATCAACGATTTTGGTAAAGTCACTTATGGAGGACCATGTCCACCCTCTGGGACACATCGCTATTTTTTCAAAATTTACGCGCTTGATTCCGTTTTAGACCTTAAAGAAGGCGCAACAAAAAAGGAACTTGAAAAGGAAATCAAAGAAAAAATCATTGATAGCGCCCAGCTTGTGGGCACTTATAAAAGAGGAGGCTAAGAACCTAAAAAGTGAAAGATCTTCAAGTTAAAAAGAAAGATGGTTCTTACGAAAGATGGATTCTAGACAAGCTTGTTGTTTCTATTGAAAAATCCGGGGTTCCTCCTTCGGATGCCGAAAGAATAAGCAAAGAGATTGAAGACTGGGCAAGGGTAGAAGCCAAAGACAATGTGATAGAATCCAGCCGAATAAGAGAAAAAGTAATAGAGAAATTAAGGCTGGAATTCCCTCTAGAAGCAGAAAGTTATAGATCTTACAGAAAATAAGACAGAAAAGTTGGCTTGGGAGTTTAAATATATTTTTTAACCTTCTCAATAATCTCGTTTAAATCAATGTTTGCCTTAACAAGATAGTCTTGTGCACCAATATTGAGAGCGCTTTGCTTTTCTGTGTCAAGGTTGGTAATCACGATGACCGGAATATTAGAAGTTTCTTGGTCTTTCTTTAATACCTCCAGAAGTTCAAACCCGTTCATTTCTCCCGGAAGCATAATGTCTAAAAATATTAAATCCGGATGCTCCTGTTTTGCGAAGTGAAGGCCTTGTTTGGCTGTAGCGGCTAAAATTACCTCGTATCCAGAACTACTAAGTTTTGAACTATATATTTTTTGAATGTCTAAATCGTCTTCAATTAAAAGTATTTTTTTAGCCATATTCAAGATTATCCTATATTAAAAATTTTCCATTTGCAACTTTATTTTTAGGGATATTTTATTGTAATATAAAATCAATGACTGAAAAAGTGATAGGATATCTCATTTTGGTGGCTGGAATTCTACTCATGGTTTTTTCCATCCTTGAAGTTTACTTTGCGTTTACGGGAAAGATTAAACCTTATCCGCTTTTTAACTTACCCGGAATATCACTTGACCTTGGAAAATTTGTCTCTGGCGAGGTTCCAATATCAAACTCCGAAAAACCTTCAAACTCTTCTCTTAAAACCGAACTAGTTGAAAAAGAATTGATAAATCAACCATTGAACTTTCTTGCCCACCTCGTGCTTATGGGTTTTTTGTTAAATGCAGGATTTAAGATATCCTCACTGGGCGTACAATTTTTAAGACCTATCAAGGTGAATTTAAAAGAAAGTACCCAGGTTCCTCTCCAAAACACTCCTAAAATTTAAAAATCAAATCTCGCAAGAATGATTTGTTTCACCTTCTTGACAAGTGTCAATGCCTGAACCCCCATGCAAATTATCTATATCTTCACCTCCGTTGAGAAAATCGTTCCCTGATTCGCCAAATAAACTATCATTTCTAGCTTGTCCGTAAAGAAAATCATTACCACTTTCTCCTCTTAAAACATCATTTCCAAATCCTAAATAAATCTTGTCATTTCCTGAACCTCCCAATATGTCATCATTTCCATCGCCAGCCAAAATTTTATCATCTCCTGAATCCGCCTCTATCTTGTCGTTGCCATTGCCTGCGATCACTATGTCGTTGCCTGAACCGCCGAAAACATGGTCGTTTCCGTCGTGAGCGACAATGCAATCGTGACCTGAATTTCCGTAAATTTTATCGTTGCCCTCAAAAGCCAATATAAGTTCGTTGGCGGAACTTGCGTGAATAATGTCGTTGCCTAAAGTTCCTTCAACAACTTTTGTCACTAACCCTTGAAGTTCCTCGCACTCCGGAGGAAGCTTAATCTCAAAAATTTCATTGGCAAAGATTAAATCAAATATAACCTTGGCGTTTTGATATTCGTTACCCGCATGAGCCGGAAAACTAACTTTTATTCTAAATGTCTTTTGCTCGTTTGGCGAAAGTTGTCCTAAGTCTATTTTCTCGCTTGAAAATAAATTGTTTAAAGTTTTTACCCCTAGCGAACCTCCAAAAATATAAGCTCCGTTTTTTAATCCCACAACCACCTCAAGAATGTTAGAGAAATTTTGACTTTCTTCAATTTTTACAGCTTTTAAAAAAACGCTTTGCGTTTGCGGGCTTAAATTTTTTATTTCAAAATTCTTTTCAATTTCGTCCCCTGGAAGAAAATTTGAAATTTCAAAAATTGGGCTGGGTGGCGACTGTCCGTTATAACTAACTACCAATGGATCAACTGCATAGATTTCATTATTGGCATTTTTTTTGATAAAAATTAAAGAAAGGATTGCAAAAACACAAACAGAAATAAAAACATGGCGTCTATTTTTTTTAAAAAAGTAAAATTTTTTTAAAAACATAACACAAAATTGCAAAACTTCTTAAATCCCGGACTCATTTATGTTCTCTTGGGTTTCTTGCGGACCACTTGTGGGAGTGGGGGTTAAATCTGAAAGCTCACTCGGGGTTGGGTTGGGAGGGTTTTGTTCGTCGGAAGAAATTGAGACTGATGGAGAGGGTTGAAAATTCTCATTAATGTTGATTGATTGACTTTGGATATCAAGATTATTTGTGGAATTGAAAACCTCTCTTGCGCCTAAGATATTGCCAATGCTTGATTCAATATCCAAAAAATAAGATGTTGTCAAAACGCCAACTATAGCAAACGCGCCAAAAAATGGAATCAAGATTGTGTAAAAGGGCAATCCGAAATTTTCCGAAGAAAGTCTTGGAGTAAAATTTGGGTTTAAGAAGAACTTACTTAAAAGGCACCTTATTTGGCTGATTATCGCTTTTATTTCTTCGTAAACGATTATCGTTGCGGGAACGATAACCAGAAGAATAAAGCCCTGAGGCGTTTTTCCAAAATTTGCGATGTAGCCAAGATAAGGGATAGAAACAATAACCTTACCGACAATCTCTTCATTTTTTACCTTCCAGGCATCAAACTCTTCGTTGGCGTCTCCTGCGGTCAAATACAGAGGTTCAAGATTTTCGTCTTGGTTAAATGTTTTTGCGTAAATCCTGTGAGTGATAATATTTTTGCCTTTTTTAAAGCTGATAATGTCTCCTTGAGCGTAGTTTTGGGAAGGAATAACAACAACAATGCTTCCGGTTTTAATAGCAGGCTCCATTGAGCCGGATTGGACTATATAAAATTTCGGAATCTTTGACTTAAGCGAATTTAAAAAACCTAAATCAGGCGATTGCACCTCCAAATCCAAATTGGGTTTTAAAATGTCCAAGGCCAAAAAAGAGGAAACCGCGGAAAGCGAAAAAATCAAAGCGTAGAGGATTGCAATAAAAAGATTAAGAAATAAATTTTTCTTGTCCATCTTTAATTTTTTTAAACTTTCAAAGCCAACCGGCTAAAAGACTTTTTATTTCTTCTAGCCAGTTGGCTTTGGGTACAAGGTTATAACCTTGTACCCCTATTAACAATTTTATCCTTGTTTTACGCGCTTAAAGCCTACTTTATTCTTGTGTTAGTGTTGGTGTTGGCCAAACAGGAGTCCAACTACTACAAGTAAAGCTGGCGTTGTTTCTTGACTGAACAGCGTAAAACTGGATATCGCCTTTAACCATATCTGTTTGGGCGGCGTTATTGATACTACTTGCCCCATCACAGGTAAATCCAGTACCTCGAGGTGGATCCCCTTCTAATGGACCTCCATTGCTCTGAGGAACTGCTGATGGCACTAAATCCCCAAAACACCAAGCCTTGCCGATGTAGCGAGTTTGGCCTCCTGGGAAGGGAGAAGGAGTTTGTTCCCAAATGTTTGTGGTTGAATCAACAAGGGCAATTTTACCGCTTTGTCCTAATTGGCTAATTAAACCCTGAAGAAATATTTGTTCTCCTTGCTCATAAACATTGTCTCCATCATCCGCCCAGAAGGCAATCTCAATATTGTCATCCAACTCTCCGAGTCCTGGAGGTGTTGGTGTTGGATTTACAGTTGTATCGCTCTCAAGCTCCGGCTCGGTATAATCAACATCCGAATCCTCGGTTATCCTTGCTGCTGCGCAAAGCCAGGCGGGGTTATTGTTTACATGAATTGAGATGGTGTCCTCGCCCAGATCTCCTGGCTTAAGATCACTAAAATCGAAAAAAAGATGCCCTGACAAATCAGCGAGTTCCCAAGTCGTACTTTCACTTTTCACTAATTTCCCATCAGGTCCGGTTATATAGCTTGTATTATCAATCTTTAAATCTATTGCGCCAGCTTGCAGGATATTTCCGGTTGAGGTTTCGGTGTCGCTAAAAAATGCCTGCGAGGCAAAAACAGAAACAGCCAATACCGCGCCGATTGATAAAAGGCTTAAAAGTATCCTTCGCATTTTTCTCACCTCCTTTCTAATTTTTTAAAAAAGATATTAAATTTTAAATATCAAGCCTAAAAAAAATTTTTATTGACATAAATCAAGATTCTTAAGCAAATTTTCAAGACCTGAGTAATCTGTGATAGAGTAGTAATGTTGTTCTCCGGGATCGTCTGGATCTGCAATTTCGTTTTTAAGGTATGTTGTGTTAACATCACTTCCCACTCCTACCACAAAGATTTCCGCACCATCCGCCCAATAAGCATCAGCGGAGGAAGCAGCAGCATCATCGGCAGTGTCGGATGGCAAGGGTCTATTCGGATGACCATCGGTAATTACAATAACCTTGTCGGGAGAAGTTGAATCGTCCCTATCATGTCCATCCCCGGGGTTGGCGTGTTCATTTCTGGCAAGATCAAGCCCTTCTTTTAGGTTGGTGAAACCGCCTGAGACGAGTGCATCAATTGCGCTTTTAACCGTTAAACTATCATCTGTCAAATGCTGGTTGAGAGTTCCATTAGTTGCAAAACTTGAGAAGCCTGCATGGATGCCAAATGTTGATAGACCAAGCGCGTCAATAAAGGCTTTGGCGGCGGTTTTGAGCTGACTAAGTTCAGTTGGGTTAATGCTTCCGCTTCTATCCAAAACAAGCATGACATCCGCCTGAGCGCAGGCTAAAGTCGGAGAAGGCGTGGGTGTTGGAGATAAGTCTGTCTCTTCACAAGTAAAGTTTTTGTTGTTTCTTGCTTGAACCGCTCTAAATTCAATATTCCCCAACAAAACATCAGTTTGACTTGCGTTATCAATATACGCGCCATCGCATAAAAATCCGCCATCTTGAGGTTCGCCGTTTTTCCCATTTTGGTTATTATCTCCTGCCGGACTTCTTTGATTGCCAACTCCATCTTGGGAAAGAGGAGAAAGGGTTAGGGTTCCAAAACACCAAGCCTGCCGATATAGTAAGTTTTCGTTGGCGAAAGAGGAGTTCCGGGCGTTCCCCAAAGGTTGTGAGTTGTATCAGCAAGTGCGACAGATTGATTAAGAGAGGCAGAAGCGGAACTTACATCAATAAATGGAGTTTCATCATCTTCCAAAACATTGTCTCCGTCATCCGGCCACCAGACAAAATTGACTAAACTTCCTAATTCACCGTCAAAATTATTATTGTTAGGTTCGCTACAATTTGGATCATCTTGAGTTTCGGGTTCAGTGCAGGTTTCATCATCGTCTTTAGATATTTCCATGTCCATGCACAGCCAATAATCGTTTCCTGCGCGAAGAGAGATAGTGTCTTCGCCGTAATCGCTAGGTTTTAAATCTTTGAAATCAAAAAAGAGTTTATTTTTCAAATCAATGGGTGTTGGCCAAGTTGTTCCGGAGTTTAGTGAACCGTTTAAATAACTTACATTGTCTATTTTTAAATCTAGCTCGCCTGCTGTGAGGCTATTGTCACGCGAGGTTTCAATATCGAAAAAAACGAGGATGTAAGCCGAAAAGCGACGATGCTTACCAAACCAACTGTCAATATGCTCAAGAGAAAACTTTTATTCATTTACCTTATAGGGCAGGAGATTTGGGGCAGGAAGTTGTAAATAATTAGGGACTTTTTTTTACGATAACATTAAGAGATTTTTAAGTCAACTATATATTTCTGTATAAAAATATACCTGATAATAGAAATTTTTAAGATAGCTAAATTAAAAAACATTAACTTCACCGCTCACGAGGTTTATTTCACATTCACCTGTTTTCTCCTCTTCTTGAGTAATTTCTTCGTACTTACAAATAATTTTTGTATCATCAGCTGAGAATCCTACAATCTCGTACCTTCTCACAACTCCCTCAGGAACAGAGCTTTTTGTCAGATCAATCTCAACCGCGTTCTCCTGGGTTAAATCATATTGAAAGATGCTTACAGGCGAGCTTTTAGGAGCGGTATTTATGTAGAAGATTGACTTGCTGTCGCTTCTAAAGACACAATTTTGTTTATTGGTGCTTATCATCCTTACATTACTTCCGTCTACATTGGAAACATATATCGCAGGCTCAACTGCGGGAGAAAGGGCTTCAAAACATAAAAGATTGTTGTCAGGAGAAACAATTACTCTTGCAAAGCCGACAATGCCTGTTGAGGGATAGTCATTTTTATTCACAAGTATTATGGGTTCTTTGCCAGGCTCGTGTCTTACAACATTGCCGTTTTGAATTCTTATCCAACTTGGACTGAAGGAGGGAGTAGGAGTTGCTGATGGAAGGTTTGATGTTGGTTCAGTTTGTAAGGTTTGGCTTCTAAGATTGCGATTTTGGAGATAAAGGTAAAAAACAGCTGAATAAATTATCGCGATAATAATTAATGCAAAAATCACAAAAATTTTAAACCAACTAGGGCCTTTCCTTTGTGCTGAGACTATTGTCGGAGAAGCCAAAGGAGGAGAGGAAGGAGGTGGTGGAGCGGAAGCAACCTGGGACTCTTGAGCTTGGGAAAAGGAGGTATTTTCAGAAGGGGCTTTTTTTTCTTCAGTTGTCTTTTTTTCTAAAACCTGTTGTGTTTTTACCTGAGTATAGCCAGTACTTTCATCGGGAAAGATAAAATTTTTATTGCCTTTATCCTTTTCCATATGACCTATTTCTACTATACAATAGCACTAAAAAGTAAAGCAACTGCAAATTTTAATTGGTTATTTGATTGGATTCATTGATTAAAATTTTGCAAACAATTTGCCTGCAACTGATAAATTTTAAGCAAATCTAAAAACTTTTAGAAAGATAAAAATTCTAAAAAATTTTGAGGTTTACAAACGCTTTGTGTTATATTAAGAATTGATGGCTATTCTAACTATAACGACAAACAAAAAAAGAGAGGTCCTTGATATCACAGGAATCCTCGATGATTATCTTACAAAAAGTCAATACGAGAAAGGTCTTTGTCAGATTTTTGCTACACATACAACCTGTGCCTTAACCACTGCCGATCTTGATCCGGGAGGCACTGATCAAGATTACCTTGATTTTTTGGAAGGTTTAACCCCTAAACTTAACTTTCGCCACCCCCATAATCCCGAGCATGTTCCAGATCACATTATTTCAAGTATAATAGGTACCTCTATTACCTTACCTGTTGAAAACTCAAATCTTGTCCTTGGGCAATGGCAGAAAGTTATCCTTGTTGAACTTGATGGGCCCAGACAAAGGCAAATAGTCACTAATTTTATACCGCTAAAAACATAAAAAACTTATGCAAGTGCTTGAGCCAAGTATTAAGCTTTTGGTTTATCTAATTGTTATTTCTTTTTTGGTCTCGTACATTATCTTTTACTTTAGTAACTCTAAAATAGTCTTTCCCGGGGATCTTTATAAGGTAGTAGGTTCAAGAAGAATCTATATTCCTTTTGGCGAAACAATCGTTTTAACGATTGTACTTTACTTTACCTTGACAACTAAATTATTATATTTTGTAGTAAGTTCTATTATTGTATACTTTCTTTACAGGCTTTTGATCAGGAAAAAAGTCTTTTAAGGAATTTATGTATAGTTTACCCAAATTACCCTATCCTTATAACGCCCTTGAACCTTACATTGACGAGTTGACAATGAATATTCACCATACCAAACATCATCAGTCATATGTTGACAATCTAAATAAAGTCCTAGAATCAATAAACTTTGAGGCTCCGGAAAATCCCGAAGAACTTTTAAAAAACCTTGACAAAATTCCTGAAGGCGTAAGGCAACAAGTCATCAACAATGCAGGAGGCCATGTCAACCATAGCTTCTTTTGGGAGATCATGACTCCAAAATCCACACAACCAAGCGGAAAATTAATGGAAATGTTAAATGGAAAGTTTGGGGGAATTGAAAAATTTAAAGAAGAGTTTACAAACAAAGCAATGAGTGTTTTTGGAAGCGGTTGGGCATTTTTAATTATGACTAAAGAAGGTGAAATAAGACTGAAAAGACACTCGTTTCAAAATTCTCCAGTTATGCATGGCAATATCCCTCTTCTTGGAATAGATCTTTGGGAACATGCTTATTATCTTAAATACCAAAATCGCAAACTAGATTATATTCAAGCCTGGTGGAATGTAGTAAACTGGGATAAGGTTGGCGAAAGGTTCGCTCAGGCAACCTCAGAAGCCTAAACATTTTGCCTCTTTTTCCCTATTTACTTTAAGAATTTTTCCGTATAGGATACTAACATGGCAAAAACAAAAGCAGATGACTTGAGGGTAAAACAAAAAGGACAATATTCGGAAGTTAAAAAACCTCAATCTATTTTTTTAAAATCTAATTTTTTTAAGAAAATAAACTCAATTACACCAAAATCCAGACTTTTGAGGATCTTCTTATTGTTAATAGTTTTACTAGGAATTCTTTTCTTTAGTAAAAGCCTATTTATTGCCGCAACTGTTAATGGCAAACCCATCAGTCGCTTAACATTAATAAGGGAGCTTGAAAAGCAAGGTGGAAAACAAACTTTGGATAGTTTAATAACCAAAGAACTCATCTTAAGCGAAGCAAGTAAACAAAAAATTGTAGTCAGCGATGATCAGGTAAATCAAGAAATAGAGAAAATAAGTAAACAAATACAAGATCAGGGTTCTAGCCTAGAAGCAGTACTTGCCTCTCAGGAACAAACACTTGAGACTCTTAGGGAAAATATTAAAATTCAAAAAACTTTAGAGACACTCCTAAAAGACAAAATTCAAGTTTCGGATGATGAGATTAAAAACTATTACGAGCAAAACCAGCAATACTACCCAGACTCTAAATATGAAGACATCAAAGAAGATTTAAAAAGACAGCTTACCCAGGAAAAACTCGTAAACGAATATCAAAATTGGATCTCCAAATTAAAAAGCGAAGCTAATATAAGATATTTCGTCAACTTCTAAAATCTAAAACGAAAGCGTAATGTTTGACACTCATTGCCATCTAAACTTCAAAGCTTTCAAGGGGAGGATAGAGGAAACTCTAAAAAAAGCAAAATCTTCAGAAATTGAATATTTAATGATTGTCGGCACAGATTTTGAAACCTCAAAAAAAGGAATTGAAATTGCCAAGAAATATAAGGGCGTTTTTTCTTCTGTGGGTATTCATCCTACTAAGGATTTAGAAAAAATTCAAATAAAAACTGCAAAAGAAAGACTCAAAAAACTTTTACAAGAAAAAAAAGTCCTCGCGGTGGGAGAAACGGGTCTTGACTACTACTGGTTTAGGGCTAATCCTAAAATTCAAATGACTTTTTTCAAAATGCAAATAAAGCTTTCTCTCCTTTTTGGAAAAAGTCTCATTATTCACAATAGAAATGCTTCCAAAGACATTATTAGAACAATTGACGAATGTTGGGACAAAAAGCTTGAGCAAAGATGCGTCTTTCACTGTTGCGAACCGAATTTAAAAATTTTAGAGTACGCTAAAAAAAGAAAGATCTATATTGGAGTTGATGGAGATATAACATATAACGACCAAAAAGCCTTGTTTATCAAAAAAGTTCCACTAGAAATGCTTGTCTTAGAAACAGATTCACCATTTCTCACGCCAAAATTTGACACAAGACAAAAAAACAAATCATTTAAAAGCCTCAACGAGCCTAAAAATCTTCTATTTATTCTAAAGTATGTTAGTAAAATCAAAAAGTTGAAAGAAAATGAACTTAAAAAAATAGTTTTAGAAAACTCTTTCAAGCTTTTTAATCTCAAACTACCAATTGTCTAGAATAAAAAACTACCTTAAACTAGAAGTTGGATAAAACTTATGCTACAAGATTTATTATTCGGCGTGCCAGCTCAATCTCCTCCACTATTAATAATAATTATAGTATTATGGTCAATTTTTTGGAAAGCATTGGCGCTTTGGAGGGCGGTTGAAAATAATCAAAAAATTTGGTTCCTGATAATCCTTTTGCTAAACACGCTTGGAATTCTTGAAATAATCTATTTAAAATTTTTCCAAATGGTAAAAAGAAAAGCTAAAGATTAAATAGACTTCATTACTTGGGTTTTTATTTGAAACTACCAACATGGAGTATAATTAAATAAAAAATGCTCATCCTTGGCATTGATCCAGGTACAGCAACTACAGGATACGGTATCTTAAAACTTGACGGAAAAGGAAAAATGTCGGTTGTAAGTTGGGGTCTTATCCAAACAGACAAAAACGGATTCAAAGAAAAAAGGCTCGAAAAAATTTACAAAAGTGCCGGAAGACTAATCCAAGATTATTCCCCTGATGTTTTCGTAATGGAAAAAATATTTTTCGCAACCAATGCCAAAACTGCCATTGATGTCGGTCAAGCTCAAGGAGTACTTTTACTTGCTGCTTCTAGAGCAAAGATTAAAGTCATAGAGTACGCTCCTGCTACAATCAAAAAAACTCTTACAGGAAACGGGAGAGCCAAAAAGAAAGAAATACAAAGATCAATAAGAAGACTTTTAGGAAATCATATAAGAAGTGGAGCTCATAAAAAAACTCATTTTGACGATTGTGCAGATGCCTTAGCTTGCGCGATAACATATGCTCTTAAAGAAAGCAAAGGAGGTGAGATAAATGGCAGATTTTAGAATTGGCAAGGTTACACATTATTACGACAAGATTGGGGTAGCAATAGTAGAACTTGAAGGTGATTTGGGAAACGGAGACAGGATAAAGTTCGTAAGAGGTGGAGAAGATCTTTTTGAACAATCGGTTGCCTCCATGCAGATTGAACACCAGAAAATAGAAAGCGCCAAGAAAGGTGATATTATTGGATTAAAAGTTGACCAGCCGGTTAAAGAGGGTACCGAAGTTTTTAAAATAGTGGAGTAAATGAGAGTAAAAAAAAGAAAAAGGATAAAGTGGGAAAAAGCACCAGATGTTAAGAATAAAATACTTCATTTGACTAAAGTGCTTGATATGGATTGGATAGATACTTCAAAGATTCATTGCTATAGATCCTACGGTTCAAAAGCTCGGGCTTACGCAAGGGTCTGGGGATTAACGAGAATATGGCAAATTGCCCTTAGAGAAAGTCCTAATTACATCATAGAGGTTTTATCTGAAAACTTTGATAAACTAGAAAGTAGCGAAAAAGATAAGGTTATCATCCATGAACTACTCCATATACCTAAAAACTTTTCAGGAAGTCTTGTACCACATATTAAAAGGGGTAAGAGAAAATTTAACGACAAGATAAGGGAAATGTATATAAAATACCTAAAAAGAAAATAAAATTAAAATTTAGATGAAAATACTTGTTATTCACGGAGATGACCTAATTAAATCTTACGAAAGACTACAAACAATAATAGATAGTCTTAGAAAAAGAGACTGGGAAGTAATAAAATTTGAACAAAAAGGAAACTTAAGGGAAATTTTAGCAAATCAGAGTCTTTTTCAAAAAAAGAAAGCTGTAGTTGTTGAGGATATCAAAGTTATTACGCAAAAAGACTTAAACTGGCTAAAAAAAGAAAAAGGCAATCCTGAAATAAATCTTATCATATACAACCAAGGAATTTTAAACGATAAATTTCTTACCAAATTGCCAAAAGATAAAATTGTAGAAATATATAATCTCCCCAAAATTGTTTGGTCTTTTCTTGAATCTTTTTTCCCTGGTAATACCCGCAAAGCCTTAAACTTATTACACCAGTCAGTAAAAAACGAGCCATTAGAATTGATTTTTGCTCTTTTTGCAAGACACATAAGAGACTTATTTTGGATTAAAACTGATGCTGAGACTATAAACTATCCAAGTTGGAAAATAACTAGACTCAAAAAACAAGCTTCCAAATTTTCTAAAGAAAAACTTAAAGAAATTATTCTGAAACTCTCCTTTCTAGACATAAAAGTAAAAAATTCTCAATCTGAGTTAAACAACGAACTTGATTTGTTGGTGGTTACGCAATTAGAATCAAAAGACTGATACTAAAAACTTTTTATGAAAATAGATCCCTCAATATTCAAAGCTTACGATATCCGAGGAATTTATCCTGTAACACTAAACGAAGAAATTGCTTATAAAATAGGCAAAGCCTACGCGTACTTGATTAAACCTCAAAATGAAGTTCTGGTTGGTGAGGATGTTAGAATTCATTCTCATAAACTAAAAGAAGCCCTAATCAAAGGACTTATAGAGACTGGCGTTAAAGTTTGGGATGTGGGTTTAATCTCAACAGACATGCTTTACTTTGGAGTAGGATATTACAAAAAGGCAGGAGGTATTCAAACAACGGCTTCCCACAACCCTCCCGAGTGGCATGGTTTTAAAATGGTTAGGGAAAACTCCTCACCCATCACCTTCGAGACGGGAATTAGCCAAATTAGAGATTTCGTTCTTAAGGATGACAAAAAACCGCAAAAAACAAAACAAGAAAGGGGTAATGTAGAGAGAGTGGATATTTGGGAAGATTACTGCAATTTCATTTTAAGTTATATCAAAGAAGTTAAAATGAAACCAATGCGAATTGTGGTTAATCCGAATTTTGGCCTTGCTGGAAAAATTTTTGAAAAAATTATAAAAAAGGGCAATCTGCCCATTGAGATTATTCCTCTTAATTTCGAACCTGACGGACGGTTTCCAAAAGGAAGGCCTGATCCATTCGTTCCAGAAAATAGAGGAGAATTCATCAAACTTGTTAAAGACACTAAAGCGGATTTAGGTATTGCTTGGGATGCGGACGCAGACAGAGTTTTCTTTGCAACTGACGGAGGAATTTTCGTTGAACCCTACTATTTAAATACTATACTTATAAAAGAAATTCTTAAAGAATATCCAAGAGGCAAGATAATTTTTGATATCCGCTATACCTGGGCACTAATTGATACGATTAAAAGATTTGGTGGAACTCCTATTTTAAGCAGAGTTGGACATTCATATATAAAGGAAGCAATGCGAAAGTATGATGCGGTTTTCGCAGCAGAATCAAGCGGTCATACTTATTACAAGCATTTTTGGTACTCGGATTGTGGAATGATTCCTGTTATGCAAATCCTTAAATTTTTATCAACTACTAATAAAAAATTATCCCAAGCGATAAAACCTGTAATGAAAAAATATTTCATTTCCGGCGAAATCAATAGCGAGGTAGAGGATAAAGAGGGAAAGATTAAGATGATATTTGAAAAATATAAGGATACTAAAAGATCACGACTTGATGGGATTGCTGTTGAATATAAAGATTGGAGATTTTGTGTAAGACCATCAAATACCGAACCGCTTCTACGCCTCACACTTGAGGCTAAATCGCAAGACCTTGTTGAAGAAAAAACCCGAGAACTTCTCTCTTTAATTCGAAGCTAAATATAAAATATGGAGTTATCACAAAAATATAAAATCATAGCGGATTCAATAAGGGCGTATCCTTTTCAATTAGAAGCATCCTGGCGTAGTGTCAATTCTATAAATTTTCCCGAGGATTATTTTGAGGTAAGAAATGTGATTCTTGCTGGGATGGGTGGATCCGCACTAGGAGGAAGAATCGTTCACTCTTTTTTAGCAAGTAGATTAAGAGTGCCATTTGAAATAAGCAGTAGTTATCACGCGCCAAATTATCTTAACCAAGATACTCTTGTTATCTCTTCATCCTACTCCGGCAAGACTGAGGAGACGCTAAATTTTACCAACGAAGCCATCAACAAGAAAGCAAAGATTTTTGGAATCACAAAAGGCTCAACATTAATGGAAATTTTTAAAAAAAGGAGAATCCCTTTTTACCAAATTGATGAAACTTTAAACCCTTCAAAGCAACCGAGGATGTCCTTGGGTTTTAGTATCGGGGCGATTCTTGGAATCCTTAATAAACTCGGTTTAGCAAACATAAGTCAAGAAGAAATTGACTTAACATTATCAAGAATATACAATGTTCTAGGTGAATACCACGAGGACGCTCCATCCGAGAGAAATTTGGCGAAATCTTACGCAAACAAACTCCAAAGGAAGGTACCAGTATTTATCGCTTCAGAACATTTAATAGGAGTAAGTTATGCTATTAGAAACCAGTTAAACGAAAACGCAAAAACTTTTAGCTTGATCTTTGATATACCGGAACTAAACCACCACCTAATGGAAGGTCTACTTAATCCTGCAAAGATAAAACAAGCACTTTTTTTTATATTTATAGACTCAAAACTATACAGTAAGGAGGTAGGAAAAAGATATCCGCTCACACAGGAGGTTATCTCTAAAAACGCTTTTGAATATCTTACTTTTGTACCTTATACTCAGGAAAGACTTTCGCAAATTTTTGAAGTTTTAATCTTTGGATCTTTTCTTGCCCTTTTTCTGGCTCAAAATTACAAGGTTGATGTAATTGATATTCCTTGGGTTAACTACTTTAAGAAAAAATTAAGCCAAAAGTAAAAAGTAGCTTGCCATAATTTTCTAAAAATATGCTATAGTGGAATAAGAAGATTTTTAAATTGTTTTTATATTATGTCTGCCCGGCCTTTTGTACTAACTTTTAAAGAGATTGACAAAAATGACATCCCGATTGTGGGGGGAAAGGGAGCAAATTTAGGCGAAATGACCCAAGCTGGATTTCCTGTCCCTGAGGGTTTTTGCGTAACAGTCTCAGCTTACGATTATTTTTTAGAAATAAATCAAATACAACCCAAAATTGGAGAAATTCTTTCAAAGACCAATATAAACGATTCCAATGAACTGCAAAGTGCTTCAGAGAAAATATCAAAACTTATCACAACAAGCGAAATACCAAAAGAAGTAATTCTAGAAACAGTAAAAGCCTACAAAAAACTTTCAAAAATCTTTCGACCTGCTTTGGTTGCTGTGCGATCTTCAGCAACAGCGGAAGACCTTCCCAACGCTTCGTTTGCCGGACAACAGGCAACTTTCTTGAATGTAAAAGGTGAAACAAATCTCCTTATCAGAATAAGAGATTGTTGGGCTTCGCTTTTTACAGCTCGCGCGATTTTCTACCGTGAACAAAATAAAATTCCTCATGAAAAAGTAAAAATATCAGTAATAGTCCAAAAGATGGTTCAATCTGATGTATCAGGCGTGATGTTTACTATCGATCCTGTAACCAATGACAAAGATAGAATCATCATTGAGGCTGTTTGGGGTCTGGGAGAAATGATTGTCCAAGGCGCAGTTGTTCCGGATCGCTATGTCGTTCAAAAAGAAACATTTCTAATTCTTTCAAAAGAAATTTCAGATCAATCTATAAGACTTGTAAAAATAGGCGATAAGACCTTAGAAACAGAAGTTCCGGAAAGTCTTAAAGATAAACCAAAACTTACAGACGAAGAGATTATAAAACTTGCAAAGATAGGGCAAAACCTTCAAAACCATTATTATTTTCCTCAAGATATTGAGTGGGCCAAAGAAGGTAAACACTTATTTATAGTTCAAACCCGACCAGTTACAACCCTCAAAGGTAAAGGAAGCGATACAGAGATAAAAATTCAGGCTGAAGACGGCAAAAAATTGAAACTTGCTCAGGTTCCGATTTTAACTGGAATTGGTGCCTCTCCCGGAATTGGAACAGGACCTGTGAAAATTCTCAAAAGCCCGAAAGAGATCGGCAAGGTTAAAACCCAGGATGTTTTGGTTGCCCAAATGACTTCACCAGATTATGTACCTGCTATGAAAAAAGCCAGCGCGATAGTGACGGATGAGGGAGGAATGACCTCGCATGCGGCGATTGTCTCGCGAGAACTTGGAATACCATGTGTGGTTGGAACTAAATCCGCAACCCAAACCTTAAAAGATAATACAATCGTTACCGTTGATGGAGAAAGAGGATTGGTCTACCTTGGAGCAAAGATAGAAGTCCAAGAAACAAAATTTACTCCAAAAGAAATTCATTTCAAAACCGCAACAAAGCTTTATGTCAACCTAGCGGAAGTTGAGCGAGCAAGAGAGGCAGCCAAACTCAATGTAGATGGTGTAGGGCTTCTAAGAGCGGAGTTTATGATCGCCAATATCGGTATTCATCCAAAGGAGGCTATTAAAAAGAAGGAACAACTTGAATTTATAAAAAAACTTGCCCACGACTTAAAGGTTTTTTGCAAAGCCTTTTATCCTCGCCCGGTTGTCTATCGTGCGACTGATTTTAAAACAAACGAATACAGAAGCCTCCCGGGAGGCGAAGCTTGGGAACCTGAAGAGCCTAACCCGATGCTAGGTTTCAGAGGTGCGTATAGATACATCGCAAACCCTGATGTCTTCAATCTAGAGCTTCAGGCAATAAAAATGACCCGAGAAAAATATAAAAATCTCATGCTTATGATACCCTTCGTAAGAAGTCCTCAAGAGCTTGCGAAGGTAAGAAGGTTGGTTGCGGCAGAAGGTCTTTTTTCTTCACCGAGCTTCAAATTTTGGATGATGGTTGAGATTCCCGTAAATGTCATTCTTATAGAAGATTTTATAAAAGTTGGAATTGATGGTGTTTCTATTGGATCTAATGATTTAACGATGCTTCTTACCGGAACCGACAGAGACAACGCGGAGGTTGCGAAAGCGTTTGATGAAAGATCGCCCGGTGTTTTATGGGCGATAAGAAGAGTTATTAAAAAATGTTCAAAGAATGGTGTGACAACATCAATATGTGGTCAGGCTCCCTCAGAGTACGAAGAACTCGTAAGAAAACTTGTTTTTTGGGGAATCACAAGTATTTCGGTAAATCCTGATGTTGTTGATAAGGTTAGATTAGTCATAAGAGAGGCTGAAAAAGAACTGGTTGCTAAAGGAAAACATAGACTGTAATATAAATTTAGATAATACTTTTTTATAAATATGAGTAAAATTTCTAAAATTTGGGCAAGACAAATTCTGGATTCAAGAGGTATCCCAACAGTGGAAGCTGCGTGTCAACTTGATACAGGTGAGATATCGGTAGCCTCAGTTCCAGGCGGAACATCGACTGGAACTTACGAGGCTTTGGAACTTCGGGACAACGATCCTTCCAAATACTTAGGAAAAGGTGTAAGCAAGGCAGTAGCAAATATCAACGAAACTCTTGGTCCCGCGCTTTGGGGAATGGATGTTGCCGAACAAGTGCGTATAGATAAAAAACTTATTGAACTTGACGGAACACCTAATAAATCAAAATATGGAGCAAACGCCATTCTTGCTGTCTCAATTGCCACTAGTAAAGCAGCCGCCCTTGCACAAAAGATCCCTACCTACCTTTGGATAAATAGACTTGCGAAAGCTTTTGGAATAAGTGCAGAAATCCATGTCCCAACACCTATTTTCAACATGATTAATGGCGGTCTTCATGGAGCAGGAAATCTTGATTTTCAAGAATTTCATGTAATTCCAGCAACCACAAAAAGTTTTTCCGAAGCCTTAAGGATGGGAGTTGAAATTTATTTAACTATTGGAAGAGATCTTGAAAGAAGAGGAGCAATACACTCAGTAGGAGATGAGGGTGGTTATGCGCCAAACTTGTTTACGAACGCAGATGCCTTAGAGGTTATCTACGAAACCATTAAAACCACACCTTATCAGATGGGACGAGATGTCTTTTTGGGTCTTGATGTTGCGGCTACAGTTTTCTATAAAAACGGAGAATATGTAATCCGAGATAAATCTGCTCCCTTAAGCGATACAGGTCTTTTGGAATATTATAAATATATAAACAGTCAGTATCATCTTGCTCTTCTTGAAGATATGTTTCAGGAAGATGCATGGGATTCCTGGAAAAAGTTATACGAAGCATTCCAAGGACAACTCATCATTGTGGGTGATGATCTTCTTGCGACAAACCCGGAAAGAGTAAGAAAGGCAATCCAAGAAAAAGCTTGTAATGGAATACTTGTAAAACCCAATCAGGTAGGAACGATCTCTGAGACTCTAGAGGTAATTAAAATGGCAAAAGACGCAGGATGGAAAGTTGTTACCTCGCATCGTTCGGGAGAAACTACAGATAGCTTTATCGCGGATTTTGCAACAGGTGTGGGTTCAGACTATGTCAAATTCGGCGCACCTGCCAGAGGAGAAAGAGTCGTAAAATATAATCGCCTCTTAGCTATTGAAGCGGAAATTCTCCTTTCACAAAAATGAATTTAAAATTTACTCCAAAGTTTGCAATCCTTGCAATACTTGATGGTTGGGGAATAGCAAAGGAAGGTCCAGGAAATGCAATTGAGCTTGCAAAAAAGGTAAATATGGATAAGTTATGGATGTCTTATCCTCATACCCAACTTCAAGCATCAGGTGAGGCTGTAGGCCTTCCCAGAGGAGAGGACGGAAATACAGAAACAGGACATTTAAATCTGGGGGCAGGAAGGATCATCTACCAAGACTTACAAAGAATAAACATGGCAATAGCAGATGGAAGCTTTTTCAAAAATAAAGTGCTCATAGAAGCTTTTGAACATGCTAAAAAAAATCATTCTAAAGTTCACATGATGGGATTGGTCGGTGCAGGAGGAGTTCACTCAAATGTAGAACATCTATACGCGCTTATTCACTTGGCTAAAATGTTAAAGTTTGAAAATGTTTTCATCCATGTTTTTACCGATGGACGAGACTCACCTCCAACATCTGCAAAAACTTATCTTAGGAATTTGCAAAAAGTAATGCAGAAAGAAAATATAGGAAAAATCGCAACTATTATTGGGCGTTATTGGGCCATGGATAGAGATCAAAGATGGGAAAGAACGGACAAAGCTTATCAAGCGTTAACTCAAGGAGCAGGAAGATTTTTTAAAGACCCTGAGGAAGCTCTAGATTTCTCCTATGCAGAAGGCGAGACTGATGAATTTATAACTCCTGCAATTATAACTAATCCAGACGGCAATCCCCTAAGCCTAATAGAAGATAACGATTCAATCATTTTTTTTAATTTCAGGATTGATAGACCAAGACAATTAACAAGAGCTTTTCTAGATAAAGACTATCCCTTTACTAACGCTTCTGAATCTCAAACACCTCAAAAAAATTACGATAATAAAAATTTCAAATCCAGTTCGCCTTCTAAAAAAAGACTTGTAAATTTGTACTTCGTAACCATGACTGATTATGGTAAACCTGTAACAAATTTGGGTGCCATTCCGGCTTTTCCACCAGAGATTGTTGACATACCTATCTCAGGTGTTTTTTCTAATCTTGGATTAAGACAGCTCAAAATTACCGAAAGTGAAAAAGAAAGATTCGTCACTTTTTATTTTAACGGACTTAGAGAAAAACCCTACCCCTTGGAGGAAAGAATTATTATCCCGTCTTCAAAAGTAGCAACTTACGATCAAAAGCCGGAAATGAAAGCTAGAGAAATTACCCAAACAGTTTTATCCAAACTTGCATTTGAAAAATATAACTTTGTGGTAATAAATTATCCTAATCCAGACATGGTTGGACATACAGGAAATATTGAAGCTACTATTTCCGCGATTGAGGTAGTGGATGAATGTGTGGGAAAACTTGCCGATTTTACACTTGCTTATGAAGGATTACTGGTCGTTACTGCAGATCACGGAAACGCTGAAGAAATGCTCAATCTTGAAACAGGAGATATTGATACTGAACATTCAACAAATCCTGTTCCTTTTATCGCTGTTGCAAAAAATCTCATAGGTAAGGGACATGGACTGAGGAGTGGAATCCTTGCTGATGTTGCTCCCACAATTCTATCATCTTTAAACCTTCCTGTTCCTTCTAGTATGACAGGAAGAAATTTACTTTCCGACCTTAGACTTTTTTAATTTCTCGTATAACTTCGAATCAAACCCACAACCTTACCCTGAATTCGTACATTTTTGACAAAAATTGGCTGCATCTTGGCATTTGCAGGCTCTAGCCTTACCCTGGTTGTTTCTTTAAAGAATCTTTTGAGTGTGGCCATTCCATTATCAAGAAGCGCTACGACTATATCGCCATCATTTGCCTGTTCTGTTTGTTCAACAATCACATAATCCCCGTCTCTTATCTGCTCTTCAATCATTGAATCTCCTCTAACCTGAAGGACATAAGTTCTTTTTTTGCCTGAAACGAAACTACTAGGTATATCCATCGAAGCGTTAGGATCAGTATAGGGTTCAATGGGTGAACCTGCCGCAATATAGCCTAGAATTGGAACTTCCACACCTTCCGGAGAGTGTTTTACATCTTCTCCAACTATTTCTATGGCTCTATTTTTTCCGATTTTTCTTTTAATTAGCCCCTTACTTTCAAGGGTGGTTAAATGCTCATGGACAGTAGCCAACGAAGAGACACCCAAAGCTTCAGCTATCTCTTTAAGTTTTGGTGCATGCCCATTTGCCTGAATATACTGTCTTAAGAAGTCTAAAATTTGTTTTTGTCTTGAATAAACTACTAATGCCATTTAAGTATCAAATTTTCAAAAAATGATTAATGATTAAGAAACCCTAAATTTTAAATCTCTGCCTAGTTGGCAGACAAGCTAAATCCTAGAAAAATTCCAAATCCTAAATCCTAAATCCTAAACAAATTCAAATTTTCAAAATCCAAAATTATAAAAAATGATTAATGATTAAAAATTCTTGATTCTTAATTCTTGATTCTAAAACTTTAAACTTTTAATTTAATTTTCCAATACTAGAGTAGCAAATAAAACCCGAAGTTGTCAAGAGCCAAATTCTAAGACAGAGATTTATTGCTATACTTAAAAATAAATGGAAGAAGAAGGTATACATTCCCAAATTTACGATCTAGAAAGAGAAGATGAAATAAGAAGAGAACTTGAACAATTAGAAAAGGAATTCGGCATTAGAAGAAGATACTTTACATATTCACCAAACCTTTTCGATCCCAACAAAAGTCCAGAACTCACATTTTTCTCAACTGAAGAGCAGATTGCGGACTTAAGAGCAAGAGCCTGTGAACTTTGTGTGTCTGAATTAGGTTTTCCAGAAGAGGTTATAGACCCTGATACAGGGAATCTTACTAAGACTTTCGATTTTAATATAAGACTTAAAAATTACCGCCAGATGATTAGAGCAATGCTTGAAGATGAGGAAGAACAAGGAACTTTTATCCCATATTATGAAATAGGGTCTACTGAAAGACTCCCACCTTATTCTTTTAGAAGACTAAAAATTCTAAAAAACATCCAAAATGCCAAGCTTACGCTTTCTAAACAAGAATATCAAAGACAACAAAGTTTGTATTTTTCAGAATCTGATCCCAATCTTTACGGAAAAGCACCAATTCGCGAGGGTGAAATTTTTGATTCTGACGAAGAGATGAAAAATCTCCTAAAAACCGATCATAAAGCAAGAAAGAGATTACTTGAATCCTTCAAAGAAAAACTTTACTATCAGCGCGAAGGATGGGCTAAATTAAGACAAAGAATCGTTCAGGATATTACATTCGACCCTGAGATTTCTCGAGTGAATCTTATTGATGTGGTTGAAACTTATAGAAGCCGTTACGGTTTTCCTGAAAAACATATTGAAACAGTAGAATACTTTATTGACAACTATATTGCAACTCGCGAAATGATTAAAAGAATTCCATTACCAAATGAAACGCCTGAAGATTTTTGTGAAAGGTTGACCGGTGTAAGACCAAAAGGAGCTGTTGAACTAGAAAAATGGCAAATTGCTATAGTTTTTAAATTCAGAAATCGTGAAGACTTTATAAGGGTCTTTAAAAGTTCAAAAGGAGAATCAGAAAAAGCAGCTGGAGCTGTATTAACAGCAACAAAATTTGCCCCACTTAACAATAAGGTAATCATCATTGATTTAACACGCGATGTAGACTTTGAAATACCTTTAAGACATGAACAGCAACATGTTATTGACTTTTTCCTAATGTGGTTGGAGATCCGACATTTCCCTAACTTTTCCGAAATCCCATCTTTGGAAGATATCCAAGATAAATCACCAGATTCTGCACAAGCACTAAGTTGGCTAACAGATTACTTGAAAAAATACCAAAAAAAATATCTTCTAGAAGCAAAATATGAAATATTTGCTTACAAGAGAGATCAAAACTACTCTTCAGAAGAAATTATTAAAATTCTTACAGGTAACAGCATATCTTACGACTATAGCCGTAAATTAAGAGAGTCAATAATAAACTACAAAGGGGGTAAAATTCCGAAATTTAGGGTAAGAGGCTTAGTAAATAAAATCCTTATTTCAGAATACAATTCAAAAATAAGAGAAGGGGTTGAAGCCTTTGATCGTTTGCTAAATTCAGGTTATTCAATTGAAGAAGCGATAGGATTTCTATCGTTAGAAGCTCCTTGGAGATGGAAAAGGGCGGTAAAAAATCTTTTAGAAATAAAAACAAAATCCAATCCTCAATCTCAATAATTTTTTAAAAATTCTTTCTTGTCATCGGATACTATAATTAAAGGATGCCAAGGTTTAAGCTCTACTCAGACTTCAAACCAACATTTGACCAAGAAAGGGCAATAAATGCCTTAGTGGAGGGGATTAAAAGTGGCGTTAAATACCAAGTTCTATTGGGAATAACGGGCTCTGGAAAGACATTTACAGTCGCAAATGTTATTGAACGCCTTCAAATGCCTGCCTTAATTATTTCTCACAATAAAACTTTAGCTTCACAGCTTTATCAAGAATTTAAAAGTTTTTTCCCTGAAAACGCAGTTTCCTATTTTGTCTCTTATTACGACTACTATCAACCCGAGGCATACATCCCTTCAACAGACACCTATATAGAAAAAGACGCAGATATTAACGAGCTTATTGATAAATTAAGACTTCAGGCAACAACCAACCTTCTTACAAGAAACGACACAATAGTTGTTGCATCCGTCTCGTGTATCTACAATATAGGATCTCCAAGAGAGTATGGGCATTTTGTCCTCGAACTTTCAAAGGGTGTCAAAATTACCCGTGAACAAATAATTGATAGACTTTTGGAACTTCAATACGAAAGGGCGGATTTTGGCTTTCACAGAGGCACATTCAGGGTTATGGGTGACATTATAGATATCTATCCTGCCTACCAAGATGAAGGTGTTAGGCTTGAACTTGATCTAAATGAGCTTAAGCAAATCAAAATTATCAATCCCATATCCGGAAAACTGATTTTACCCACAATACAAAACTTTATTCTTTATCCCGCAAAACATTACATTACCGATCCTAATAAAAACCGTGACTTATTTGATCAAATAAGAAAAGATTGCGAAGAGAGAGTTAATTGGTTTATGAAGCAAGGAAAAATTCTTGAAGCAAATAGACTTAAAACAAGGGTTGAATACGATCTTGAGATGATTAAAGAAATAGGATATGTCAAAGGAATTGAAAATTATTCAAGATATTTTGATGGTAGAAAACCCGGAGAACCTCCTTACACCCTCCTTGATTACTTTAGAGAACCTTACAAAGACAAATGGCTCACCATTGTTGACGAAAGCCATATTACTTTTCCACAAATTCGAGGGATGTATAACGGCGATATATCAAGAAAACAGGTTCTCGTGGAATATGGTTTTAGGCTTCCGGCAGCGTTTGATAATAGGCCTTTAACATTTGACGAGTTCATGCGAAGGATTCCAAATTTTATCGCAACATCTGCAACACCCTCAGAATGGGAGAAAAGGATGGCAAGGGAATCAATAAATGAGCTTAAAAGAAAGCATGTCTATATTCCTAAAAATGTTTCAAGAAATGGAATTGTTGAGCAACTCTTAAGGCCAACTGGAATTCCTGATCCAGAAATTATTATAAGAAGCACAAAAAATCAGGTATCTGATGTAATCTCGGAGATTAAAAAAACCGCAAAAAAGAAACAAAGGGCATTGGTGACTACTTTAACCAAAAAAACCGCAGAGGATTTAAGCCAATATTTGCGTGAGCGGGGTATAAAGGTTCACTATCTGCATTCCGATATAGATACCCTTGAAAGAACGGATATTTTGGATGACCTAAGACGAGGGAAATACGATGTTATTGTAGGGGTCAACCTTTTGCGCGAGGGACTTGACTTACCTGAGGTCTCCTTGGTTGCAATTTTGGACGCTGACAAAGAAGGATTCTTGCGTTCTGAAGTTTCCCTTGTCCAAACAATGGGACGAGCAGCAAGACATGTTGAAGGAAGGGTAATTCTTTATGCAGATAATATCACTGGATCTATAAAAAGAGCAATTTCAGAAGTGGAAAGACGAAGAAAATACCAGTTAGAAATGAATAAGAAATACAACATAAAACCCCGATCTATCAAAAAACCAATCAGGGAAAAACTAATTGAATACGAGGAAGAGAACTTTCTTTTAAAAATGGTTCAGACTAAAGAAAAGGTAGCTAGTTTTCTTCCCGAAATTGAGATTGAATCTCTCACACCAATGGATAAAAGAAAACTTATAGTAAAACTTCGGAGAGAAATGCGGCTTGCAGCACAGGATTTGAATTTTGAGCTTGCAGCAGAAATTAGAGACAAAATTAAAGAAATAGAAAACTCTTTATAATCTTTAGAGTCAAAACTGTACACAGCTGGTTGAGGCGTCTGGATAAAATTAACCACCCGTCAGGTGTCTTACATTCGCACCTGTAGGTTTTAGAGTAGCTTTTTTAAGTTTTACATTTCATTAGTTTCTATCTATTTTTTTGATTAGCTTTGACTCCTAACCTAAAATTTTTATAATAGATTACAAACTGAAAAAATAGATATTAAAAAGCCAAAGCAATATAATTTTGTTTCAGTTAAAAAATCAATAATTACAAAATATGGAACAAATAATAATCTTACCGAAAGGTCAATTTACCCCACTTTCCGAAATTACTTTAAGCGGAATTATTAGTGCGTTTATAAACTTAAGCCTTATTTTTGCCGCAATTATTTTTGTCTTTAGCATTCTAACTGGTGGTATAAAAATTATTTTATCTGGAGGTAATAAAGAGAAGCTAGACGAATCCAAAAGACATTTAGTTAATTCACTTATCGGAATCGTTATCGTTTTTTCAACATGGGCACTTCTTGGCCTAGTTAGTAACTTCTTTGGTGTAGATCTTCTAAATTTTGAGATTCCTACTCTTTAACCTACTTCAAACACTAATTAAGACATAATTTGCTATAATCTACAATAAACCACGGTACCATCCGCTGGGAATTTTGTTGTGGTTTAATTCTATGGAAAATGTAATAAAAATAAGAGGAGCAAGGCAACACAATCTCAAAAACATTAACCTTGAAATTCCCAAAAACAAACTAGTCTGCTTTACGGGTGTATCGGGAAGCGGAAAAAGTTCGCTTGCTTTCGATACGATTTATGCCGAGGGACAAAGAAGATATGTTGAGAGTCTATCTTCTTACGCAAGACAGTTTTTGGGTGTGATGGAAAAGCCCGATGTGGATTTAATTGAAGGATTATCCCCCTCAATTTCAATTGACCAAAAAAGTATATCCCACAATCCTAGATCAACGGTAGGAACAAGTACGGAAATCTATGATTATTTAAGACTTCTTTTTGCTCGGATCGGGCATCCTCACTGTCCTGTCTGTGGAAGAGAAATTTCAAGTCAGACCCTTGATGAAATTGTAAATGCGGTTATTGAGCTAATCAAAACCAAAACCAAAGAAAAAAGGGCTTTTAGATTTTTAATTCTTTCACCAATTGTAGTAGGAAAAAAAGGCGAGTTTACCCAACTTTTCGCCAATCTTAAGGCAAAAGGAATAGTCAAAGCAAGAATTGATGGCTTTGTAAAAGATTTGTCTGAAGATTTTGTACTTATTAAAACAAACAAACACACTATTGAAGCAATAATTGATAGAATTTCTTTTTCGGAAAAAGATCTTAAGGATAGGATTTTTTTAGAAAATCTAAGAGGAAGACTTTCCGATTCAATTGAAAAAGCGATTTCTCTCTCGGATGGCAAGGTTATAATTTCAGAAATCTTGGACAAATCCCTTGAGCTACCGGAGTTCCCCAAAAATTTCTCAGACTATCTTTTCTCAGAACGTTTTGCCTGCCCTATAGACAATATTAACTTAGCCGAAATAGAACCCAGAACTTTTTCATTCAATTCACCCCTTGGTGCATGTGATGAGTGCTCGGGAATTGGCAAAATACTAAAAGTAGATCCAAACTTAATCTTTCAAGAACAACTTTCAATAAGGGGTGGTGGAATCTTACCATTCTCAAGCCTTTTTGAGAGAGAAACTTGGTTTAGCAGACTCGTACAAAAGGTGTGTGAGGAACACGGAATAGATACAAGAACTCCAATCAAGTATTTATCAAGTAAGCAAAAAGAGATTCTTCTTTATGGTACTGGTTCACGAGAATATAAAGTGGAAGGAACAAACCGCTTTGGGAGGTGGACATACATTTACGAGATATTCACGGGTTTTGTTAACGAATTAGAAAGAAGATATTCAGAAACAGAATCTGAATGGGTAAGAAACGAAATCCAAAAATTTATGAGGGAGAAAGTCTGTCCTAAATGCGAAGGAACACGGCTCAAAAAAGAAGCACTTGGGATAACTGTAGATGGATTGTCTATATCCGATGTAGTTTTATTACCTATTGATAAACTTAAAGAATGGATTGAAAAATTAATGAGCGATTCTTCAACCTCTTTAAGCTTAAAAGAAAAAGAAATCGCAAATCTTATCTTAAAAGAAATATTAACAAGAGTAAACTTTCTCATATCCGTTGGACTGGGTTATTTGACTCTTGACCGAGCCTCATCAACACTTTCGGCTGGAGAGGCCCAGAGAATAAGGTTAGCATCACAAATAGGATCAGGTCTAACCGGAGTTCTTTATGTCCTTGATGAACCCACGATTGGCCTTCATCAGCGTGATAACGAAAGACTAATAAATACTCTTAAGACATTAAGGGATTTAGGCAACACAGTAATAGTAGTAGAACACGACAAACAAACGATACAGGAGTCTGATTTTGTAGTGGATTTTGGACCTGGTGCCGGAAAATTTGGAGGTGAAATAGTTGCAACAGGTACCCCTCAAGAAATTTTAGAAAACCCAAGATCCATTACAGGGCAGTATTTATCAGGGAAAAGAAAAATTGATTTAAAAAACGGCATAAGCTTAAATACTCAACAGACTAATCAGCAAACAGATTTCAAAGCATTTAAAAGAAACACGTCTACCCCGCAAAAAATTTCCAAAAATTCACTAATTACATTATATGGTTGTTCGCAGCATAATCTTAAAAACATCGATGTCTCTTTTCCCTTGGGAAAGCTTATTGCGGTAACGGGCGTTTCTGGAAGCGGAAAGTCAACATTGGTTGTAGAAACTTTATATCCTGCTCTTGAATCGTATTTAAACCCAAGGTTTAGAGGTCAAAGCGGAAATTACAAAAAGATTGAAGGAGTTGAAAATATCAACAAAGTAATTTTAATTGATCAATCTCCCATCGGTAGGACCCCAAGGAGCAATCCAGCAACTTACACCAAAGTCTTTGATTTAATAAGAGAAGTCTTTGCTCAAACTCGCGAGTCAAAAGCTTCGGGTTTTCGAAAGGGTAGATTTTCTTTTAACATTAAAGGAGGGCGTTGCGAAACTTGCGAAGGTCAAGGCCAAATTAAGATCGAGATGCAGTTGATGAGTGATATTTGGATAACTTGCGAGACATGTAAGGGTTTAAGATATAACCAATCAACTTTAGAGATTACATTCAGAGGGAAAAACATCGCAGAAGTTCTGAATTTATCTGTGGACGAAGCGTTGGAATTTTTCCACGGCTATAGTCCAATAATTTCAAAACTCAAAACCTTAAAGGCGGTAGGACTTGGATATATTCAACTTGGTCAGCCAGCAACAACTCTTTCCGGAGGCGAGGCTCAACGCGTAAAACTTGCTGCTGAGCTTTCGAAAAAAGAAACAGGAAAAACGCTTTATATTTTAGATGAACCAACCACTGGACTGCATTTTCTAGATGTAGAAAATCTGATAAAAGTTCTTAAAATTCTGGTTAGCCGTGGTAATACAGTCATTGTAATCGAGCATAACTTAGATGTTATAAGAAACGCTGACTGGATCATTGATTTGGGCCCTGAAGGAGGGAAAAATGGAGGATATATAGTAGCTCAAGGCGAAGTAGATGATATTAAAAGCTATAAAAATTCTTATACTGGGTTGTTTCTTAAAAGATTTTCAAACTGATTAACAATCTAAAAAGTTGATTTTAAGAAAAATGCGAAAAATCATTCTACTTTTTTTTATCCTTTTGATTTCGTTTTCCAAAAAAGCAAACGCTCAAGAAAACTTCACAGTTACCGCAAACATTGAATACCAGATCGATTTGAACGGAACAACAAAAGTAACAAATACCATTACAATTATCAACAATATTCCTGAATTCTATTCTCGAAGTTTCATTTTCAGAATCTCTGGACTAAATCCTAAAAATATAAAGGTATATGAACAAGGAAGAACTCTAAACTTTTTTAGGGAGACGAAAAATAATGTAGTAGATCTGACAATCGATTTTGAAAAACCTGTTGTGGGAAAGGGCGCATCAAGAACATTTATCGTTACTTATGAAGATGAAACTATTGCGGAAAAATTAGGAGAGGTAAGGGAAATAAGAATACCAAAACTAGAAAATTATGAAGAGTTCAAAAACTATAAGGTGACAATCTCTGTTCCTCAAGAATTCGGTGCCGAAGCTTTTGTGAATCCAAGCCCAAGAAAAATAGAATACAGTAATAAAAAAATAAATTACAAATTCGAGAAAGAGGATGTTGTTAACCAAGGAATCTTAATAGTATTTGGCAACTACCAGGTATATAAACTTAAACTTACATACCACCTTGAAAATAACTCAAGCGATAAAAAAGATATAGAAATTGCTCTTCCACCAGATACATTCCTTCAAAAAGTCTACTACCAAAAAATCGAGCCTTTGCCGGAAGATATAAAGGTTGATGAAGACGGAAATTGGCTAGCAATCTATAGTCTTAACCCAAAACAAACATTAACAGTTAACGCAGAAGCAGTAGCACAAGTTTTTTCCAAACCAGTTAACGAAAACCTAACTCCAAATATGAACCTTATCAACAACACAAAACCTACACAAACTTGGCAGTCAAATGATCCTGAAATTAAAAATCTCGCAAGTTCCTTAAAGACCCCAGAATCAATCTACAGATATCTTGTAAATAATTTCAAATATAATTACGAAAGACTAAACTCTGATCCCTCACGTTTGGGAGCAAAGGACGCGCTCAAAAATCCCAACTCTTTCCTTTGCACCGAGTTTACCGATTTATTCATAGCGCTAGCGCGTGCGAACGGAATCCCCGCAAGAGAAATTAACGGATTTGCATATTCCGACAATCCCATCCTAAAACCACTTTCTTTGGTAGCGGATGTACTTCATGCCTGGCCTGAATATTGGGACGAAAAAACAAAAACATGGGTAGCGGTAGATCCTACATGGGGTGCCACTTCCGGACTTGACTATTTTAACAACTTTGATTTAAACCACATCACCTTTGTAATCCACGGGTTAAATCCTTACGAACCCAAACCCGCCGGGACATACAAGACATTAAACGATGCCCAAAAGGATGTATTTGTTGAACTCGGAGAGTTGCCAAAAGAGAGATTAAGTAGCCTTGAGATAAAGATTTTACCTACAAGCTTTTTACCTTTATCTACCAAAAAATTCAAAATCATCATAACTAATACTGGTCCATCAGCGCTTTACAAAGTTAATCCTGAAATCATCATCGGAGACCAAAAACTATCTTTCAATCTAGCCTTGCTTCCTCCTTTTGCAAAATTCCAAAAAGAAATCAGTATCCCCACAGGCTTAATGGCTAAAAAAATTCCGAATTCAATTTTAGTCAAAGCAGATAGAGAACAGGTAGAAGTATCAACTGAAAAAGGGAAAATTATTATCCTTCAATCAGTATTAATGTTTTTGATGCTGTTGTTATTTTTTCTTTCATTTTACGTTAAAATTGTTAAACCTAACATTTTTTCAATACTTTTAACTAACTTCAAAGAAAAACTAATATCTTTAAATGGAGAAATTAGAACGAAAATCTTTCAACAAAAATAATATCAATAATCTTCCCGAGCTCCCAGGGATCTATATCTTTTGGGATAAAGAAAATTCTCCTCTTTACATAGGCAAGTCAAGGAATCTAAAAGCAAGAATAAGGTTCTATATTGGAAAAAATTTGCCGGAAAAGACTAAAAGTATGATAAATAAAACTTCATTTTTCTCAATAATAAAGGTGACCTCAGAACTTGAAGCTCTTCTTCTGGAAGCAAACTTAATAAAATTATACCAGCCGAAGTTCAACTTTAACCTAAAGGATGATAAAAATCCATTATATATAAAGATAACCAAAGAGGAGTATCCTCAGGTTCTAACCGCAAGAAAGATAGACTTAGACTTAAAAACAGGTAGAAAACTTTCTTATTTCGGACCTTTTCCCTCCAGCCAAAATGTGAAAACAGTGCTTTCTTTATTAAGGAAAATCTTCCCTTTTTCCCAACACAAAGTTTCTAAAAAAGCTTGCTTTTATAATCAACTGGGGCTTTGTGACCCTTGCCCTTCCGTTATTGCAAAAACTAAGGACAAAAAAGAAAAAATCCTTTCAAAAAAAAGATATTTAGAAAATATAAAAAGGATAAAAGAAGTTTTGTCCGGAAAAATCGACAAAGTTATCTTAGAACTAGATAAGAAAATGGAAAAATTATCAAAAGAAGAAAGATATGAGGAAGCACTAATTATTAGGGATCAAATCCAAAAACTCAGATACATTACTCAGACTCCAATTCCAGCCATAGAATTTATTAAAAATCCAAACCTAGAACAAGACTTACGAAAACAAGAACTTCAAGAGCTTAAAAACCTCTTGTCAAATTACATTAAACTCAAGACCCTTCCTTATAGAATTGAGTGTTATGATGTTGCACATCTTTCAGGCACATTTCCAACAGCATCTATGGTTACCTTTATAAACGCTGAACCTGAAAAAAATCTTTATAGACAATTCAAGATAAGGCAAAAAAGGGGAGCAGACGATATTGCTTCACTTAAAGAAGTATCCCAAAGAAGAGCTAGACACTTTAATGCACTAAATACAAAAGAATATTGGGGCATACCGGATTTAATTTTAGTTGATGGAGGTAAGGCGCAGGTGGCAGTATTTTGGAATGAGATGAAAAAATACCACATTCCTGTAATTGGACTTGCGAAAAGATACGAAACTCTAATTGTTCCAACCCCAGCACCTGGAAGACCTATTTTTAAGCCAATCTCCATACCAAGAGGTCATGCTCTTAATCTTCTCCAGAGAATAAGAGACGAGGCTCACAGATTTGCAAGAAAACTTCATCATAAGCTAATCCAAAAAGAACTCCTCAAAGCTTAAAAATGAAACGGAAATGCTGAAGGAGGTTAGCATAAAAATTATCCTTACAGACCTTGATTGATTTTTATAAGTTTCGTAAAGTTGCTATACTAGTCTTGTGAAACGAATATTAAGACATTTTGTAGTAGATACATTTTCATTTTGGGCAGTATCACAAATTGCCGCAGGGTTAGTTTTTCAAGAAGGATTTAAAACCCTAATCATAGCAGGAGCCGCCCTAACCATCGTGTCGCTTTTAGCAAAACCCGTGATAAATTTACTACTTCTGCCTTTAAATCTTGTAACTTTCGGTCTTTTTAGATGGGTAGCATCCGCAGTCGTTCTTTATCTAGTCACATTAATAGTTAAAGATTTTAAAATTGAGGGATTCTTATACGCAGGCTTTAGTAACAAATGGATAGATATCCCTGCGATTCAGCTTAGCGGAATTGGCGCTTTCATAGCGTTTGCGTTTTTACTCTCATTTATTACTTCGTTTATTTATTGGCTTATAAAATAAGTTGTAAAATTGTAAGATTCTAGGTTAGAATATCAAGGGGATTAATACTTTACTCAATGAAAAACTACATCATTATCCTTCAGACAATCATCTCAGCAGTACTTATAGTTTTTATCCTTATCCAAACTAGAGGAACGGGATTTGGTAGAAGTTGGGGAGGTGCTTCATCTTTTACAAGAAGAGGCCTTGAAAGGGTGGTTTTTAGAGCCACATTTGTCCTCTCTATCCTATTTCTTATTATCTCAATTCTTTCACTCGTTATTTAAAACTTTTCTATGCCCAGCTTAAGTTTTTTTTTAAAACTTAGCCTAGCCTATCTGAAACGTTTCAAAGCGGTGATAGTTTTTGGCGTCTTTCTCGGCATTATAATTTTCATCTTCGTGAGAACCATTATTCCTTTAATTTTTAACCGAAGTGTGGAAAAGATAGGGTTAACCGGTAGGTACCACACAGAAGACCTACCTCCTAGAATCTTAAATCTAATAGGCGATGGTCTTACAAAAGTAGATTCAACAGGCAACCCCGAACCTAATCTTGCACAATCCTGGGAAACTCCTGACAAAGGTAAAACTTGGATATTCCATATTAAAGACGGCGTATACTGGCAAGATGAAACACCTGTCACAAGCGATACAATCGTTTACAAATTCTCCGATGTCACAATAAAAAAACCCGACACAAAAACCCTCGTATTTGAATTAAAAGATCCTTATTCTGCCTTTCCTGTTGTTGTCTCTCGCCCAACATTTAAAAAGGGACTATTAGGAACAGGAAAGTGGAGGGTTGAAAAAATAACACTATCAGGAGCTTATGTTAACGAACTTATTTTAAAAAGCGCCTCACAGAAAAAAATTTTTAAGTTCTATCCTACGCTTGAAGCCACCAAACTAGCAATGAAGTTAGGAGAGATAGACCAAATCGAGGAAACACTTGATCCTTCCCCCTTTAACACTTGGCAAAATCTCAAAATTTCATCCTCCCCAAATTTGAACCAAGTAGTAACGCTTTTTTTTAAAACAACTGACAAATACCTAAGTGAAAAATCCCTAAGACAAGCTTTAACATATGCAATAGATAAAGACAAGCTAGGAGTAAGGGCAATTTCTCCTATATCTCCGAATTCATGGGCATTTAATCCACAAGTAAAAGAATACAAGTATGATCCACAACGAGCCAAAGAACTAATCGAAAATCTACCTAAAGAAATAAAAGAAAATATTGAAATCAGGCTAGTCTCAACGCCTCTTCTTCTCTCAACAGCGGAAAGTATAACAAAGGATTGGGAAAAGATAGGAGTAAAAACTACGCTTCAGGTATCCTCAATAATGCCTTCTGACTTTTCAGCATTCCTTACTATACTGGAAATACCAGTCGACCCTGACCAATACGAAATATGGCATTCAACGCAAAAATCCAACAATATTTCAAACTTTTCAAGCCCTAGGATAGACAAACTTCTAGAAGATGGCAGAACTGAACTTAATTTGGAGGAAAGAAAGAAAATTTATCTTGATTTTCAAAGATTTTTACTCGAAGATTTACCAGCTGCGTTCCTTTATCATCCAACCTATTACACAATCTCAAGAAAGTGATTAAATAAGCCCCAAAATTATTCAGGAGTTTCCACAACTTCTTGTTTTTTCTCCCTCAAAAACTTAGTCCATTCTTCAAAAACCTGTATCATGTTCTTAAGCGGTATCTCGACGAAAAAATCTAACAATACTGTTAAGAAATTCAATTTGGAAAGAGTCTTACTTAGATAAAAACCGATATATAGCAAAGGAAGAGTGACATAGTCTGATACATGACTTAGTAACCCCTCATCTCTACCGTGAACTTTGAGTTGTGAAGCATTAAATTTTAAACGATACGCAAAAAGGATAACCAAGGATAAGAACATAAAAAACACAAATATACCAAAGATTGAGTACCTCAAAGAAAGAAGTAAAAAGCTTATCCCTCCTACAACGCCTAAAAATAGAAGTGTATAGATAAGACCAAAAAATAAAGTTAGGGACCTACTTTTTACCGGACTTTCAATTGAAAAATTAATTTTTTCGCTTTTGGATTTTTGAAAGACAATTCGGTCTAAATTCTTAACCAAGATTTCAGTATCCTTTTCATCAGGAAGCCGTATAGAAAACCCTATAATAAACATCATAAACGGGGGAAAAACGATATTACTTAAAAGTGGTAGATACCGTACATCACCGTAAAAAAACACTTCATAAGGAATTTCTATCAACATTGCAAAAAGCACTTTTGTAATAAAAATATACATGATACTCCTAATGATTCCAGTACGCAGCCTTTTTCTTATTGTTGAATATTTTTCTGAACAAATTTTTTGAGCCTTTTTATTAAACTTTTCTTTATCTTTTAAAAGCTTCCTTATCTTGAGGGGATTATCTTTGACAATCTCTTTGAATATCTCAAAAAAAGAAGTGAGCCTATTAATCCGTCGATAGAGTATCAAATTTCCGGGAAAATTTAAGTTTCTTTCTATCTTTTCGTAGTAGGAAAAAAAGTTACTAAGGAACTCATCTAAATCATTTTTATCTGCATTCCTAAACTTTGGAAATTCTCTCAAAATAAGGTGATAACGAATTATGGCATCATCACTTTTTGTTAAACTTCTATGAATTGCTATGTAAATTTGCGTTTCCTTTTCTAAATCCGTAAATCTATCATCAATCCAGTTATAATTTCTAACAAACCACTCAAACATTAGCTCAACATATAGTTCTCTAAACGAAGGCTCCAATAAATCTTCTATCTCGCTTGAGGCAACACCCCAGATCCAATTCTGAAGAATGCTTGGAGAAATCTTGTTTTTAGAATTTTCAAGGTTTTTTAAAAGGTAAAGATACTTGCTAATTATCTTTTGAATATTGATTAGCTTGGATTCCGTGATCGTATTATTGGGAAGATAATGCGCCCAAGTAAGTTCTTTAATAAGATTTTCTGCCACCTTTCTCTCATCAACACTATAATTAATCGCGGATTTTTCCCAAATCAACCTTTTCAAAATCCTCTCAATTGCATTCCTTCTTAAAACATGCTCTCCTTTATAATCAACAACATTCCTTATTCGTTCGTAAAGCCTCGCTAATCCTCCAAAAACTTGACTGACTTGAATTTTTTCAGCGGTCTGATCTTCTTCTTCTTTAAGTTTCACCTCAAGATTTAAAAGAAATTTTCTTATATAAGGGGGAAGATCTTGAACATCAGCTTGCGTTTGTAAAGAAAGATTATCCTTATTATCAAGGTCTTGTCCTTTATTTGAAAAAGCATTTTTCTCAACAGTTTTACTATTGTAAATTACTATCATTTAAGTAAGACTGCTTTTTAGTTTATTATTCTAGCACTTTCAATAAAAATAGGGAGAAAAACCAAGGAAAGTTGCCGGAGATTGTAAAGGTTATGACTTAAGATAAACCTCTTAATTTGTACTGATCTTTGAAAGATATAACAAACAATAAATTTTGGGTGGATGAGCGGATTCGAACCGCCAACCCCTTGCTCCACAGGCAAGTGCTCTAACCGTTGAGCTACATCCACCTTATAAACATCTTTTATTTTACATTTTTCCGCCACTTTAATCCAGTAGAAATATTTGACAAGTCAGGTTATTTAGATCAAAATGTAATTAATACCAATCCCATACTATGCCCGACAAAAAAGATAGTACTAGACCGAAAATAAAAGTTGAGGAAGTTGAAGAAGAAAAAACACAACCGACACCAAAACCCAAAGAAAAAGAAGTTTCTTCAAGTGAAGATCATTCTACAGGAGAGCTTCCACAAAAGATAGTCTCGTTTAGTCAACTTGACTCAGTAAAACCCTTTGAAGAATCCAAAGGGGAAACTCCATCTTCTCAAGATGAAGCAAAAGAATCTAATATCCAAGAAGAAACAACATCCCAAACTCCTAATGAACCAAAAAAGCAAATTTCCTCAGAAGAGATTAAAGAATGGCTACAAGAGGTAAGACCTGATACAACCAAAGAATTTGAAAAATCAAGGGGTATAGATTTAAAGTTGGTAATCTTAACTGCGTTTATTTTTATTATCCTTGGAGCAGTTGCTGGAGGTGTGTTTTACTATCAGAGAAGTTTAAAACTACCTCCCAAAGATCTCACAAACCAAAACCAAAACGAAGAAAAAATCCTAACTTCACCTACGCCCATTCCAACAACGCCTATTAAGCAAGTGGATTTGACTAAATTTTCTTTAAATGTGCTTAACGGTTCAGGAAAGAAAGGAGAAGCAGCTAGTGTAAAAACTTTACTAATTGAAGGAGGTTTTTCAGAAGAAAAAATATCAGTAGGAAATGCCAAAACATACGACTATAAGGAAACCTTGGTGACCTTAAAGGAAAATGTTGACGAAGAAGTTTTTCAAAAGATAAAGGAGTCTTTACCAGACTACGAGATTGTAAGATCCGAAAAACCCTTAGATTCTAATCTTCCATACGATATTCTGATTGTTATTGGCTCTCTCAAAAAATAAGGATTTTTTCTTCTAAAAACCTACACAAAAAACTATTAAAATATTACTACGGGATTCCGTAATTTTAAATTGGCAGAGATTTTTAAGCAAATTAAAAATGTTTAAAAAATATTCTCTAAAGAAGGTTTACTTGAAATATGTTTACTTAAAATCTTTAATTTTGATTTTTCTGATAAATATTAATCTACTTTTATTAAATATTAATTCAATAAAAGCGATAGCTTCGTCTCCGTGGACACAAACTGATTGGTCAGGAGGATCAGGACAAACTAACTGGTCAGATAATACCAAGTTTGAGTCTTCATCAAATGTCACTACCTCTGTAGCCGGACAGATTACTTTAAGTCCAACCTCGGGCTGGTGCAACAATTCATATTGCAATTCTACCTGGAAGTATAGAAATAAAATCACCTTTGACAATACTGATACTAATTTAGGGGTAACCAGTGAAAATCTTACTAATTTCCCGGTTCTAATCAAACTTTCATCCTCCAATATCGATTACTCAAAAACAAACAATGATGGAAGTGATATTCGCTTTACCGATAGCGATGGAAGTGATCTCGCCTATGAAATTGAAAAATGGGACGAGACCGGAACTTCTTTTGTCTGGGTGAAAGTTCCTCAAATAGATGCCAATTCTTCAACTGACTATATCTATATGTACTATGGTAACACCTCAGCAACTGATCACCAACAAGTAACCTCTGTTTGGGATTCAAATTATGTTCTGGTTCAACATCTTTCAGAGACTTCAGGAACAACAACTAATGATTCTACATCCAATAACAACGATGGAAATAAAGTCTCAGCTACCGAACCCAATCCAACCGCAAGTGGAAGAATAGATGGTGCTCAAGATTTTGATGGGGGAAACGACTATATTTATGTCTCTCACAATTCCAGTCTTAATCTCACAAGCGCATTTACCGCAGAAGCATGGTTCAATCTAGACACTCTTCCTTTAAATGATATGACTCTTATTGGTAAGGGCACTTTTGGGGATTCGGACCCAAACGGTCAACAAAACTACTTTCTTGCTTTGGCAAATAATGATTTTGGGCTAACCGGAAGAAATTTAGTGGGTGGTTTTGAAAACTCAACCGGCACTAATTTTCAGGCCTATTACAACTTCACCCACACCACAGGAACTTGGTACTATGCTGTAGTTACTTACAGCTCAGGAACCCAAACAGTTACTCTTTATCAAAATGGCTCGCAAGTTGCGCAACTTACAAATGTTACTGCAACGCCGTTTACAAATTCAGAAATTCTCACCATCGGACGATTAACTTCGGACAATCCCACCGAAGGATTGGTAGATGGTCGAATAGATGAAGTTCGGATTTCAAATACTGCAAGATCACCTGCTTGGATAGCTGCCACTTACAACTTAGCAATAGACAACTTCAATACTTTTTCTTCAGAAGAACAAGTTTACTCCATTGCAAACGGAACTCTTACATCGTCAATTTTTGACACAGAATCTTCAAGTGGAGCGTTATGGGGAACACTAACCTATACTGCCACAACGCCTTCAAATACTTCTATCTCAGTAAGAATAAGGACAAGTAACTCCTCTTCAATGTCAGGAGCAAGTTCATTTTCCTCATGCAATCCTATAAATTCGGGCTCAGATATTTCTTCAAATAATTGTGTGACCGATTCCCACCGTTATATCCAGTATCAAATAACTCTCTCTAATACTGATTCCATCTCAACGCCTACTTTTGAAGAAATTACAATCAATTTTTCAGCCTATGATGTAGAAGCACCAGTCATTAATCTAAGTCCTTTGACTCCAGACCCACATTCTGACAATACTCCAGTATTTAACGGAAGCGTATCTGATAGTATAGGAACAGTCGCAGATGTTGAATTTCAAATAGACTCAACGTCAGGGAGTTGGGAAAATTGCAGTTCAAACGATGGTAGTTTTGACGAATCCCAAGAAGATTTTTCCTGCATTATATCTAGCGCCTTATCCGAAGGATTACACACAATATACATTCGCGCAAGCGATAGTAATGGAAATACGACAAGTTCTGGAAACGAAGCTAGTGATTCTTTTACAATAGACACTCAACCTCCAAAATCAATAAGTCTTGATTCACCCGAAGAAAAGGTTTACACAAACTCCGAAAGACCAATATTTAAATGGAAAACTACAAGCGATGAAACAACAAACGTAATTAAATATATCCTTGAGATAGACAACCCCTCACTTGGCACTGGCAATCCAAGTGGGGATTTCACAATTGATAATATAAAACCTTCAGGAAATAGCGACTATGAAACACCCAAATATTTTATTCGTTATGAAAATTTTTTTGATTCAGACGAAGAAAATAATTATATTTCCGTCTTCACTAAATCTTCAACTGAATGGAGTAATGATTCTAACACCGGCCAAAATGACGGAAAGTTAAGAGAAGGTAAAGTAACTTGGAAAGTAAAGGCGATTGATACTGCTGGAAACGAAGTCTCAACGTCCAGAACACTTTTTGTTGATAGGACTCCTCCTAAGTTCAAAATTCTAAAGATAAATGATTCCCAAATACATTCAGGAGAGTTCTCAACATTTAACAAGACCCTAACCCTTTATGGAGAGATTGTCGATTTATTAGCGGGCGGAGATCCAAATCAAATTCAAGATGAAAATGGACCGAGGGTTGCATCAGGACCTAAAGAGGTGAATATAACAATAGAAAAGAAAGAGGGTATCTTTTTTAAACCCCATCTTTCTTACAAAATCCAGCTAGAAAAATCTTATTTAAGTTGCGATAACACTGAAATAAAGATCATACCAAACAAAAATTGCGACAAGTATACTACTTTCTTGCATAACATCGGCACATTAAATCCAGGAACTTACAAAATTACTTTTACCGCAAAGGACAATGCCGGTAATCAAAATCAAAGGACATTAACATTAAACATTTGGCAATCAATTATAAAAACAAACATACCGCCAGTACCCTCAAACACACAAAAAACCATTCCAGAGGAAAAGACCATTCCTCAATTAAAGCCAAAAATAACCAATGAAAACAATTTAGAATATTTAAAAAAAATAAATAGTGTAGCTAAAAGAGTAATAGCAATAAAAGACAAGATTCTAACTTGGATTTTGTTTTTAATTAGAAAGCTTGGTGAAATTTTTAATCTTAAATAAAAAGGTAGAATTTAGCCTCTACTAACTTACTCCAAAATCTTACACAAACCTTATTAAAAATATTAAGGATTAGAATATCTAAATTTTGCTCATTGACTCGTAAAAACATATAAGACTAGACTGTATTTAATAGAGTAGGTTTATAAAAAACTCTTAAGTTATCAAAAAACATTTTTCTAAATAGAGAATGAATGACGAACTTATAAATTACATAAGGAAGCAAATAGAAAAGGGGGTAAGTAAAGAGGAAATCCGAAAAACACTCTCCGATCGAGGTTGGCAGGCTGAGGATATTGAAAAGGCATTTTCACTTTTAGATCCTAATTCCCAACAATCACAAGTACAGGAAAGAAAGGAAGTTTCTTTACCAAGACCAACAGTTATTTTGTATCAGGCTTTTAACATTTATAAGCAAAGGTTTGTGACTTTTCTGGTAATCTCAATAATTCCTATCTTGATCATTTTACCGCTTATTTTTATTTTTGGTGGCATAGGATTTTTAAGTATAGGTTTCTTTTCTATACAATCTATAACCAGAGGAATTGCCTTTTTCATACCCTTAGCTATCATTTTTTTTACTATTATTTTTTTCATCCAAGCTTGGGGACAAATAGCATTGCTATATGCAGTTGTAAATAGTCAAGAAAGAATTGGCATCATCGAATCATATCGAAGCAGTTTACATAAGTTAATCTCCTTTGTATGGGTTTTAATATTGGGAGGTGCAATTACGCTTGGTGGATTCTTTCTTTTTGGTATTTTTGGGATTATTTTTATAGTTTGGTTTAGTTTTGCAGGATTTATTTTAGTTTCAGAAGATTTAAAAGGTATAAACGCTTTAATCAAAAGCCGCGAATATGTAAGGGGTAAGTGGGTTGACGTTTTTTTGCGTTATCTTTTCATTTGGATATTTTCTTTAGTAATTTCTCTCATTCCACTATCTTTCTTTTATCTTCTTAAGTCTTCTTTCGGAGAGCAAATTAGCGCATTTTTGATCCGTTTACTCCTGACACCATTAACAGCTGTATATGAATATCTGCTATATAAATTCCTAAAAAGCGCCAAAAGCGAAATGATCTTTACACCCACAAATAAACAAAAGGCAATATTTTATATCATCGCTACTCTTCCAGTAATCTTATTTATTACAATTATTCTACTCACTCTTGTTTTTTCTGGTCGGTCGAGAAATAAGATACGGTACACAGAGGAATTTAAAGATACAAATCCAATCTCTATAAATCTTAAAAAGGCAGATTCCAATACTAAAAACAGCTTCTTTCTGGAAAAACAAATAGGGTTTAATCTTTCTTCTAAATAAATTAGGTTTCTTATTTCCTCTTTAATTAAACAAGGAGCGGGTAGCGGGAATTGAACCCGCATTTCCACCTTGGAAGGGTGGCGTTGAGCCATTCAACTATACCCGCAATGATCTTTATTCTACTAAATTTACCTCCTTAAGGCAATCAAAAATTACCTAAACATCTTCCCAATAAGCCACCAGAAATGTATCGATGTAACAACACTTACAGGATTAAATTGTAGCACTGTTAAGACCCCAAAGAAAACCCCTAAACTCAGCCTATCTTTTTTTGAGATAAATTTCTTAAATGTAAGAAAAATAAGATATAAAATCAAGATAACACCAACAATTCCTCCCTGGACCCAATAATCTAAAATCAGATTATGGCTACTATCAACATACTGAAAGCGAAGATTATTTTTTAGTAAAAAAGAAGTTTCTCTAAGAGCAAATTCCACATTCCCAAAACCCCAGCCCAAGATTGGTCTTTCTAATCCCGCAGCAAGTGCTGTACTCCAAATTTCAGTCCTATTTTCCCAAATCTTTTTCTTTTGAATCAAAGGCAAAAAAAGGCTAGTAAAAAGTAGAATCATTATCAAAATACTAGCGCTTCTAACTCCAAGTTTATATTTATGAGTGATGGCAAAGAACAAGTTCTCCAATAAAAACGCAATCAACCCAGATCGTGAGCCCGAAAAAAGAATAAGGGTAAATATCCACAAAAATAAAATAATTTTCCAGATTTTTGATTTTTGGCGTTTAAGTGTGAAGAGTAAAAATGGGTAGAAAAAACCAACACAGAAGCAAAGGCATTAGGTTCTCCCAGAGACAACATAAACCTTCCCGCCTTATCAACACTAAAAACAAAACTCAATATTGAAAGAAGAATAGCAGGAATAAAAATAAATTTCTTACCTTGGTAAATTTTTATTGAACTAGAAATATAGGAGAATAGAATAAGGTGCCAAAGTAAAAAAATACCTTGTAATCGGAAAATATTTCCAAAAAATGATGTCTCCCTCCCCAAGAAGATAAGATGGATTAGGCTTAAAATAATCAAGCCCTGAAAGGGAAGTTTTTCAAGATCAAAAATCTTTTTAAAGTTCCATCTTTTTTTATAAAGCCATGCCAAAAAAAGAACCTCTATTGATACCTGGGCAACAATGACCTTAGGAATTTCAAAAGGCGAAGTTCCAAAAGGAAAAATAACCAAAGGAAGCCAAAAGATAAGAAGTGAAATCAATAATCTCAACACATCTTAGATTTTACACAAAAATACAACTTTTATATATTACGAAATACAATTAAGTGCAGGGGAAAGAGGAGGAATAAAGTAGTTTTTAAATTATCTTACCCAAATACCAAAGAAGTTTATTCCGTTGACATCTTGGTCATTTATCCGTACGAATCTTAATAAAGGTCTAAAAATAGTCCCACGCGTATCGTATGCTTTAACTTTGTAAAAACCGGGTTTATTAATCCCTAACGCGTAGCTTCCATTTTGGGAAACTTCTGTAGCAATTTGCTCATGGGTCACTAAATTAGTAGCTTGAACCTTCGCACCACTAGCAGGCCTTATCCATCCAAAGGCTCTTTAAAATACGAACCCTCTAATAAAGTATGTAACAGGTTGGGTAATCGGCCCTGTTAAAGGAAAATTACTTTTTGCTTCAACTTTAAGAAAATTAAGTTGAGCAAAATTTAGGAATACCAAAACAGCCAAAAATAAAATAAAGACAATCAACTTTCTTTTCATACAGGCTCGTATTATAGGGCACCAGAATCCAGTTGTCAAATATATTTATGAGTTTAAGATGAAATAAAGCATATTTCTCAACTGAGACGGTATAACTTATAAGTAAAGTTTGAAACTCAAAATCCTAAGTGTTAAATTCTAATCTCTAAATTTTTTGTCTAGTCGGCAGACAAGCTAAATCCTAGAAAAATTCCAAATCCTAAATTCTAAATCCTAAACAAATTCAAATTTTCAAAATCCAAAATTATAAAAAAATGATTAATGATTAAAAATTCTTGATTCTTACTTCTTGCTTCTTGATTCTAGATTCTAATCCCAAAATACCAACTCCTAATTCCTAAAAATGAATTTGTTTGTCACTTTTTTTGATTTTTCAAGCTTTGATTTTCAGGTCGGTGCCACCTTAAAAGCACAAAGTCCAAGATGCTATAGACTTTTTAAAAAAATCTAATTAGAATAAATTTAGAGTGAAACATCAACACAATAATGGAATTGTGCATTTAGGCGTAATCTTTGGCTTACTAGCCGTAATTCTTTTTACCACAACGCTTGCGACAACTTTGTCCTTAGTTAAGAATAGGCAAAGGCTACTGGTTGCTTTCCCTGAAGCAAAACAAAATGAAAGTTCTAAAATTATTGAAGGCAGAGTTCTTCTCCTTGGAAGAGTAAGTTCTCAGGATTCCTGGAATTCAAATGGAATATCAGGGCAAGCACCGCTAACAGGTGTTGACCTACTTGCCAAAGTTGGAATTAGGGGTCCAGGTTTAATTCGCTATAGGTTTGATTGTGAAAGCAATGGTCAATATGAACACGAAAAAATTACCCTCTTTACTACTTACTCTGTGAAAGATATATGTGACTACAAAAATGAAGGACTATACCAAGCCTTAGTCAGAGTAGAATGGCGGGAAAATCAGGCGGCAACTGATACATTAAGTGTCAAGGTTGAGGGAATAGCTCCATCAGTCACCCCACCGATAACTTCATTTTCAAACACATTAGGGATTCAAGACTTAAGAAGCTCAAATATGATAAACAAAGTTTGGCAAAATATAAACCTAATCTTCAGAGGCTTATTTACGCGGTAAAAAAACAAAAAACTTTTTAAATTAGAAAATGACTAAAATCTTCCTCTCTTTTGGCCTTGAACTCTATCTTTAGATCCAAAAATCTGAACATCTGAATAAAGCTTGGGTCTTGGAATACGAGGATTCAAATCTCTCTTTGTCTAATTCAGAATCTCTTATTATAAAGAATAAAGAATAAAGAATAAAATTTAAATTTCCTTTTGTTGTGTGTCGGGGTGCCCGGATTCGAACCGGGGACCTCACGGTCCCAAACCGTGCGCTCTACCAGCTGAGCCACACCCCGGATCAAATAAAGTGACTAATCTTATGTGTATCTATACAACCAAGCTCGAACTTATTTTACCGAAAATTCCTGAAAATTGGAAGATTGCCGCTCGCTTCGCTCGCGGAATGACCCACCCCGCGGCTCCGCTGCTCGGATTTAACTCTGAAAAATTGGAGCGGGGGCGGAACAAAAGTTTAAAGAAAAATCCACTTGACATTGATTGCGGCAAGGATTAATATATGAATGTGGATTCACATATTAACAGATAGCAATTAAAATGAAGGAAAACGAAAAATTACTCAACTACATAAGAATTTTATCTGACAAGAACAGATACAAGATCGTTCTGTGTTTAATGAGGGGCGAAGAATGCGTTTGCGTACTGGCGGAAAAATTGGGTTTGGAACAAACACTCGTGTCCCATCATTTGCAGACATTGCGAGAAGCCGGGCTTATCAAAGACAGAAAGGTCGGGAGGTGGGTGCATTGCTCCTTGAATAAGAAAAAATTTGAAGAGTTGGAGAGTTTGTACCAAAAAATTTTAAATTCTAACAATATTTCCGATAAACCATGCACTTCGCATGATGTTTGTCGTCAGTTAACCAAAAATTATGAAAAATAAAATCGTTATCTATGATCCTCCGATGTGCTGTTCAACCGGCGTCTGCGGGCCGAACCCGGATCAAACGCTTATCAATTTGCAGGATACATTGGAAAAAGTCAAAAAGTTAGGCGTGGAAGTCGAACGGTGGCTCATTACTCAAAGTCCTCAAAAATTCAAGGAAAACCCGGATGTAATAAAACTAATCCAAGAACAACAGCTGAAAGCATTGCCAATTACTACTTGTGACGGAAAAGTCGTTAAAACCGGCTCATACCCCACGCTCGAAGAGCTTAAGAAATTTATCAATGAAAAATAATATGAACACAAAATTTTATTTCTTTTCAGGCAAAGGCGGCGTTGGAAAAACCACGATGGCCGCTTTCAGTGCGGCTTATTTTGCAAGCCAAAACAAGAAAACGCTTATTATTACCACTGACCCTGCGTCAAATCTCGCCGATGTGTTTGAACAAAAAATAGGACACAAAATTACTCCAATCTATGGCATAAAAAATTTATTTGCCATGGAACTTGACCCGGATATTGCCACTGCCGAGTACAAAGAGCGAACTTTATCTCCTCTGCGCGGCTTAATTCCGATTGAAAGTTTTAAAGTTTTAGAAGAACAACTAAATTCGCCCTGCACCGCCGAAATGGCCGCCTTTGACCGCTTTACTGATTTTTTGCAAGAACCGGAATACGACATAGTCATTTTTGACACTGCGCCAACTGGACATACGCTGCGGCTTTTGAAACTACCCGTAGAGTGGAGCGGGGTTATTGAAAAAGCCGCCAAAGAAGAAGGCGGCGGCCAAACCTGCATCGGTCCGGCAGCCGCGCTAGCTGAGTCAAAGGCTAAATTTGACCAAGCGATTGCGGCAATGCGCGATACTTCCAGAACCACTTTTGTTTTTGTCCTGCGCCCGGAAGTTACGCCTATTTATGAAGCGGAACGTTCAATCGCCGAACTTTTGAAACTCAAAATAAACTCGCAAGAGCTCATTATCAACGGCATTTATCCAAAAAGTGCTTGCGATAATCCTTTTATGCTCGCTCGCTTTGCCAAACAGCAGAAATTTTTGGAACTTATCAAAAACAAGTTTTCCGTTCCCATAACCTTGATGGAGCTAGAGCCGAATGAAATCAAAGGTAAAAAACTACTACTTCAAACAGGCAAAAAGCTTCACGAACAAGCCCTAAAATTAAGCGACTATCAGCCGTTAAAAGTTGATGTGGATAAAGCAAAGATAATAAGGAATAATTTCCCCAAAATAGACGAAAGAATAAAACAGCTGCTTGTCCCCCAAAATGGAAAAAGACGGGCGATCTTCTTTGCGGGCAAGGGCGGTGTAGGCAAAACCTCGGTTGCGGCGGCAACCAGCATTTGGGTGGCAGAACAAAAATACAAAACTCTGATTTTAACAACTGATCCGGCCTCTCACTTAAATCAGGTCTTCGAGCAAGAAATTTCAGGCGAGCCGACGGCAGTAAATGGAGAAACAAATTTATGGGCAGCCAACATTGATACCAAGAAGGCGACCGAAGAATACAAAGAAAAAATTTTGTCAGAAGCAAGACAAAAATATGACAAACAAAGAGTATCCGCGATTGAAGAAGAACTTGATTCACCCTGCACTGAAGAAATGGCTACTTTTGAAAAATTTATTGATTTCGCGACTCGTAAAGATTTTGAAGTAATTATCTTTGACACTGCCCCGACCGGCCACACCTTGCGGTTATTGGAGCTGCCGGTTGATTGGAGTAAACAGATAGAGATCAAAACTTTTACTTCAACCGGCGAAACAGAGGTTGATAAAATAACCAAGTCGCGTTTTAAGGAAGTAATTGATATGATGCAAGACATCAATCAAACAACTTTCAGTTTTGTGATGTATCCGGAGTCCACGCCAATTGAAGAGGCGGCTCGCGCTATGGAAGAGCTTTTAACCATCGGCGTCCCCACAAGCTTGGTGGTGGCAAACTTTATTTTGCCGCAATCCATAATAACCAACGATTATTTAAGACAAAGAAAGGCGATGGAGGAAAAATATCTTGCGGAAATGGATAAAAGGTTCACTGCGCCGATTGTAAAATTACCGCTTTTGGTCGATGACTTGATCGGAAAAGAGAAACTAAAAATTGCTGGTTATATGCTTTATGGAAAACAATAATAAAGAAAAAGCCATAATTCAATCAACACACTATGAACAATTTAGATCAAAAAATTAAAGAGTTCAGCGATTATATTAAGCAGACGCCGGAGTTTATCAGATTCCAAAAAGCGGCTGAAAAACTGGAAAATGATAAAAGCGCATTGAATGTGTTTCAGGATGTTCAAGAACGAATACAAACTATTGCGATTTTACAGCAAAACGGCCTGCCGGTTTCCATTGAACAACAGCAAGAACTTCGCGACGCGCAGGCAAAAATGAGACAAAATGAAATTTGCATGGAATATTTAAGAGCACAAAATACCGCTGTTGCTCTGGCGCGCAAAATTTGTAATCAGCTTACCGCCATTACCGGCGTGCCTTTTGCGGGCGGCGGCGGATGTTGCGGCTAAAAATATGGACAAATTCTATTGCCAAAAGTGTCAAAAGGTTTTTGAAGCTGAGGGACTAAAACGGGAATATACAAGTTCCATTTACGGCCCGTGCTGGAAGCGCGTGGCAAAATGTTCCGAATGCGGTTCTGAATGCGACGAGTTTAGGCAAACGAGTTCGACAAAAAAGGAGAGTTTTGATTTCGACAACTATGTCAAGAATTTACGAAGCCGTGCTGGCGGTTGCAATCCGGGCGGAGGGTGTTGCGGTTAATCGTAAGATTTTGGGGAGTTCCTTGTTGTCGCCTGCGCACGGATGTGGTGGGGCAAGGACGACTTTTTAATGTGTTCCGCCTCCGCTCCAATTTTTCAGAGTTAAATCCAAGCAGGCGGGCAAAAATTCCTTCCCCCAGACCCCCTTCCTTTTTGCCCGTCTGTTTCCGCGCCGAAGGCGCGGTGAGGGAGGGAGCGGCTCCGCCTGCGCGTTTAGCGCAGAACAAAACCCACAAAAATTTTCTTACCTTTTTGTCCGCCTTCGGCGGATTTTGCGCGCGCTTCCTAAAAGAAAATGAAAGAAAAATTTTTGCGGGTTTTGGTGCCGAGGGTGGGACTCGAACCCACACGTTGCTAGTTGCAACACGGGCTCTTAAGGCCCGGGCGTCTACCTATTCCGCCACCTCGGCGTTTATTATGATGTATTTTACTACAAACTCGTCAATTCCTCACTAACAATATTTTAGTTTTATAAGTTTAATACCTTTTAAACATAAATGCCCACATTTTCACAAATATTATAGGCGCAAATATAGCTTTCGATCCTATAAAAAAATTTAAAAGTTCAAAGTTAAAAGTTAAAAATTTTAGAACCAAGAATCAAAAATATAGAATCTAGAATTAAGAATTAAGAATTTAGAATTTTGTATCTTGAATTTGTTTGGAATTTGGAATTTCTTAATCATCATCATCTCATAATATTGACAAAAATCTAATTTAATCATAAGCTTAAAAATAAAGACACTCAAAAAGAATGCAAGAGGTTAAAAGATACATTCCATACATAATATTTTGGCTGGCAAATTCCACGATATTTTACCTTTCAAGTTTAATTCTTCCGAGGAATTTCGAATTGGGTAGCGCGACTATACCGGAAAACTTGGCTTTTCTCTGGGTAGGAGCTTGGCTTACTTTTATCGTTTGGTTTTCCAAACCCGTAATCACCCAAATTGGATTAAAACTTGAAGGTGAAGCGCAAAATTTCATATTCTATTGGGCTTCAAATTCGATTACGATATGGATTCTCGCAAGGGTAGCTGAATTTTCGGGATTCGGCATTTCAAGATTTTTTTGGGCAATAATTCTGGGTTTAGTAATGAATACAATCCAATGGGGATTGTGGCAAATTTTAAAAAACTACAAACTGGCATAACTCCATTCTAACCAAAATCACAAATTTTGATCCCCTAAACTTTTGAAAGGGAGGGGGTATTTCCAGGAGTGCTTGAACTTGGAGCAATCGGATAAATTACCATCATAGGCCGGATATAACCCTCATCATCTTTCTGCCAACGATCAAGAAAATCCTCTTTCTTAACAGTAATAAACGCCCCAATAGTTGGGTCGATCAAGTTGATATGAAACCTATCAAGTCCATAAATAACGCCAAAATGAGAGTTATCCTCAGGGTCGGCAATAGATTTCCATGTTACAATAACCGGAAGTCCCAGACTAAGACAGGTAGATATATCCGATAAATCTGACTCTTCTTTAAAAATGACCTTAAAGGATTCCATCTTAGGGTGAGCCTGAACAAATTCCCACCAGTTACCCGTATCCTCTTCTGGTAAATAAGATAAAATTGAACCCATTGACTCAATTATTTCTTCTTCTTTTAAATAGATATCAAAGCCTTCATAAACAATCTTGAGTGCGGAAGGCCCACAAGCTTCCTTTTGCTTGTACGACCTTAATTTTTCTATTGGACGATATTCGAAATCTTCGGGGTTCCAATCTCTTAACTGACTTTTCAAATTTTCTTTCTGTACTTCCCTACCTAACAGTCCTTCAAGCATCTCATGACTCCAATCCGCCATTCTCAAACATTTAGGACATCCACATGCCTTCCCCCTTGCTTCATCATTTAATAATTTTTTTATTATAATTCTTTCAGCCAAACCTCCTACCGCTTCTCTTTCTCCTCTATGTCTTAAAGAATCCACAAAGGGTGTTGCAGTTTCTCTTTCAATCATAAAGTTGCCCTTTTTTCCAACCTAAACTCTGCATAATCTCCATAATCTTGTTTATTTTAACTTCATGGGCAGCAAACCTTTTACCTTGATAAGGTGACAAAACTATCCACCACATTTCCTTTAGGACGAAGTAGGGTAAATCTCCTCCTAATGCTTCTAAATAATTCTTATCTACATAAAGTATTGCTTGTCTTGCACACAATCCACCAAGATGCCGTCTAGATTCGCAATACTGATTCATGATAAACACAGGGGAACGTATACCGTCTACTAAAATATCTTCTTTCTCCTCAGTGATAATTCTCCAATTGTTTGCAACACCCTCCTCATCACCCCAAAGTCTTGTCAATTTTCCAGATTTTTCACAGATACAGGCTAAATCATCACTTTTAACTCTGTACTTATCGGGGTTTCTCCTTAACTCATCTATAGCAAAATCAATATGACAAGCTTGAGTATGTTCTAAAGCCTTGCCTGTTGGACTTGAGTAACCAGTATTAAGAAAAAGGTGGGCAAGTTCGTGATCAATTGTCCTAAGAAGTCTTTGTTCAGGAATCGTTGGATCAAGGAGGATTGTAGCAAGGTTAGGTGGTTCTACAAAAATCGCAGCTGTGGCTTCTTCATTTTTTAACCTTTGTATATCATCCGGACTTGCCCACGAACATGGGATCTTCCAATTACCCAGCCCGAAAAGATCCTGCTCCTTTAAGAGAAGCTCTTTCAAAAAATCTTGGCCTATCTCTTTCTCTTTCACACCCCAACAAAAAAGCCGATAATAAATAAACTATATAACCTTTTTAAGAAAAAATCAAAACTTTCAACACTTCTTCTTAGAGAAGCTTTAAAAATTTCACCGACAAGTGTAAAATAAACACAGGGTAAAAAAATAATTAAACCAAGCACCCATAGCTTAATGGACAGAGCGCCTGTCTTCGGAACAGGAGGTTGCAGGTTCAAATCCTGCTGGGTGCACAGCAAGGAAAGCAAGTTTAGTAGAAAACCAAATATTTCCCATTTAAGATGAGAAATAGCATCAGTTCGGACAAAATCAGGCTAAGGTATGTGACCCGTACAAAAACTTGACAAGTAGAGTAAGCCTCGTTAATAATATGCACCTATGTCAAAGGAGAAAGATTGTTATAATTTCGTACCGTTTTTCCGAACGCAAATTTCACTAGACGCTGCAACACCTTACTTCCAGTTACCGATAATCTCAGGTGATCTTGAAATTAATGAACGTGATGTTGTTGAATTCAGACCATCTTCTTACCAACCTCAGCAAGTTATTATCACTGGAAAGGAAACCCCACATTTTGATTATAAATCTGAAGAACTCGGAACTTGTAATATTATGATGTGGAAAGAGGACGATAAAATAACACACTATCATGTTTTATTGGGAGCACAAATTTTTAAAGGAGTTGAAAAAGATTTCGAAAATTCAAAGAAAGTATTATCACAAATTTCACCTGGATTTTTACCACCTATAGATTTATTTAAAGAAGGAGGTCCCCTCGATTTATCAAAGCGTTTTTTTCTAAGCATTGCTTCACCAACACATAAATCTCCAATAATGCTTGCCGTAAACACTTCTTCTTAAGGAACCGATCTTAACCCTCTGATTACATTTAAAGGGGATAAGTTCTTCATAGCCTACCCATTAGGTCCAGATATTCAAATACCAGATACCAACGGCAAATGGGATAATCTTTTAAGATCAAAACTTTCAGGAAAACCTCCCTTTTTTATTGAATTTAATTTATTCCCCCCTCCTTTGAGAATCGTTCAAGGCTTAGTGTTTAATGAAAATGCCAGTCAAATAACTCAAAGCATCCTAGACATTTTATCAAGAGGTGGAAGTCTAAGTGAATTAAATGCTTCTTTCAGAAAAGTAATTAATCTTTATCTAAGAAGAGTTTGATAGAAGCTAGATCTTTTAGACCTTCATTGCTAGTTAACATTAATCACACTCAAAAATTTTACCACTTAGAGCCTATAGATTATAATCTCATTGTATGGTTAATATTCAAGACGAAATTGAAGCAATCCAAAAAGAAATAAGAGAAACTCCCTATCACAAAGGTACAGAACATCATATAGGCTTGCTACGGGCAAGACTTTCAAGATTAAAAGACAAACTTCTTGAACAATCGTTTAAAAAAGGAGGGGGTGGAGGAGGATATGCGGTAAAAAAACAAGGTGATGCAACAGTTGTTTTAATCGGTCCTCCCTCTTCAGGAAAATCCACACTTTTCAACAAACTGACCAATGCCAAATCCAAAGTCGCGCCCTACGCCTTTACTACAGTCTCTGTAATCCCAGGAATAATGGAATATAAAGATGCTCAGATCCAGATTTTAGATGTCCCTGGACTTATTGAGAAAGCAGAAGAAGGAAGGGGGAGAGGACGCGAGGTCCTATCAGTTGCAAGAGGAGCGGATTTAATAATTTTACTAACTGATGTACAAAGAATACACGCTTTTCAAAGTATTAAAAAATCATTAGAAGATAATGGAATACGCCTTAATATTGTGCGACCAAAAGTTTTGATCAAAAAGAAAGCTAGGGGAGGAATAATAATCCATTCAAATTTTGAGCAAGAACTTAAGAAAGAGACAATAATAAAGATAGCCCAGGAATCGGGTCTGAAAAATGCTGAAATTTTTATAAATGAAAAGATAAGTACTGAACGCCTAATAGATTCTTTTTCCGAAAATAGGGCTTATTTACCTGCGATTTATGCTATCAACAAAATTGATTTACAACCTCTATTAAAAAATTCAAACGAAAATCTCTCTTTTATTAATGGCGAACCCGTTATCCTGATTAGCGCGGAAAAGGGGATAGGAATTTCCGAACTTAAAGAAAAAGTTTGGGAAAAAATAGGACTTGTTAGAGCATATCTTGTAGAAAGAAATGAAAAACCAAATTTTGACAACCCAATAATCATGCAAAAAGGACAAACATTGTACGACATAACACTAAAACTAGGTCCGAAATTTGCTAACACGAAAGGCGCGAAAATCTGGGGGGATGGAGCTAAATTTCCTGGTCAGGAGGTTTCTCTAAACACAAAAGTGCTAGAAGGAATGCAAGTAAAATTTATATGATCCTTTTTTTATTTATTAAAAATTTTCAAGGCCTTTTACAAGAAAGTTAAAAACCAAATGTTTTAGGAAGTGGCGTAAGCTCCACACTATTATTGGTGTTTTGTTCGGTTAGGAGTGTTCCCTTGTAAGGTAAAATTTTTGAGATTATTTTATCCGAGGTTGTTTTTGTAGAATCGTAAATAACCTCGTCCCTCGCCAGTTCCGCTTACTACTTTCTCCCCAACAAACCCAACCGAAACATTTACGATACCAGGTGTATCCTTAAGAGCATTTTCTATATTGTAAGCACAGGAGACACAATCCATACCGTCAATCTTAAGTGTTGCATGACGCAAGTTGTCTAACTTCATCATTTGCTTTGTATTGGTGGAGTTGGTGTTATGAGTTGCTAGACGAAAGACAATGCTACCAACGAACACTAGAGCGACTAGTACAAAAATAAAAGTTTTGTTCATAGGCTAGTAAAGATATCTATAAACTAATGGCGCAAGAAATGATACGAGTACAAATGTCAGAAAAAAAATAAAGCGTGAGCATTGTAAAAAAAGCGATGGCAATCTGTACCCGCCATCTTTTTACTTGCGAGTTTTTCCGAGCCATCCTCGCAATCACAAACTGCATTCTTTTTTTTCTAAAATAAAGCCAAGAAGTAGCTGCAAAAAAATAAGTGTACCGATTAGAAAATATGGTTTGTTGTACCCGATAGAAAGAAAGCTTGAAGCGCTGCCTAATCCAAGTTCAATAAGAATAAGAGATCCTAGACAGCAAAGCGATGCGAGAAAGGCACTCGTAATCCCGATTTAAAGAAATATCCTGTCGTCGTTTTTCATATTTTTATTTATATGCAACAACTTAATTTAGAAATGTCTTTAATAAATGAGAGAGCAACAAGCTTTATTGCCTCAGATAGCGTCAGAAATACCGGCAGGGAATTTACAACATCATCAATCGTGTTTTTATTTTTCATTAACATCATCGCCTCGGTAATAATTTCACCAGCATTTGGCGCAAGAATGTGGACACCTAAAATTTGCTTTGTTTGAGGATGAACCGACATTTTGATAAGTCCAAAAGTAGCTCGCATAATAATTGCTTTAGGCACACCCTCAAAAGAAAGCGTACGGCAGGCACACACCCATTTGCTTCATTTGCTCATCCTTGGTAAGACCAAGGCCTTGAGTATTTGGCGTTTTGCCAGCCACCAAAAGTATCTCATCCGCGTAAACTTCCTCTTGTACTCCGCCTATTGAATAGGAAATAACCTTTTTGTCACTATCCTTGCTGGCACTTTTTACTTCAACATTAGCTTTGATAATGATACCTTCCTTAATAAGTATTTCAGTAAGTCTGTTGGTAAGCTCTTTTTCTAAACGGGAAAGAATTGAATCGCCGCGCTGTAAAATTATTACTTTTGACCAAAGTGCGAGAACATCTCAAGCAAATTCCAAGCCCAAGGGTCCTGCACCTACAACTATCAATTTTTTGGCCGTCTTTCAAGTTTCAGGGCTTCTATGTGAGTCAGGTAACCAACATCACGGATATTCTCAATCGGTAGGATATTAGCGTTAGAACTTGTGGTAATAATAAATTTCTCGCCTTGAATCCTATACACTTGACTGTTTTATTCCGAATTAATCTCAACTTCATTTTGAGACACTAATTTTGCCCATCCCCTTCAATAAAGGTTACATTTTCTAAATCTGTTAGTACTTTCTCATACTTCTCTTTCCGTAATTTTTCTACAAGTAAGAATTCATCTTGCACAACTTTTTGAAAATCAAATTTTTTCACCTCATGTTCAATACCAGGAACCCCGTGGTATAACGCCCGTTGTAATACCTCGCCGGCATAGAAAAGCGTTTTTGACGGAACACACCCCAACATTGACGCATGTGCCACCAAGAGGTAGTCCCTTATTGACAAGAGTGGTTTTTGCATCAAGCACATTGGCTCGGATTGCTGCCGCGAACGCTCCTGCCCCACCGCCGATAATAATAAGGTCAAAGTTTTTTATAAATTCGTAAAAAAGTTTTTAATAATTCTTTTAAGCTCATACATATTCTTGTACACCTTTAATTTCAAATTTTTATTTCCAGCAATCACACAGCGGATAATCTTTTACTTCTTTGCTTTCGATAAAGGCAAAGTATCGGCTTTTTTCCTTCGATTTTTCCAATCTCATAACCAACACCCAAGCTCGGCATTGTTACCTCAGCAATCACAACATCAGCTTCGTTAAGCCAACCTATATCGCGTTCGTAAATACTTCATCTGTCAAATAACTCTCCCCCAAGGCAGACAAATTTTTATCTCCAATGTGTTTTGTCAAAACCTCACCGTACTTACTAAGCAAACCAATAATCTTAACATAAAGTTTTTGGTCATCACGCCCACCCCTAATTGAACCTGAAAAATAAATTTTCATAGTACGATTAATTGTTTCTCTATGTATTTTCTCCAATATCTTTTTTGTATTTTTTAATATTGCGCGTGAATATTAACCAAGTTTCAACTTTTGTGACTTGTGAGATTTAAAATCCTTTAATGAATATGTTCTCCACTCCCTCCGCAACCATCCGATAAATTCCAAACTTCTACAAGTTCTTCGCCATTGAATCCATAATTTTTAATCAGAAACTTTCCTAAGCCTCCATACACATACTACCGCCAACATCTACAACAGCTTTGTGCCCCTGGAGGGAGTCGAACCCCCAACCGTGTCGTTAGAACCGACCTGCTCTGTCCAATTGAGCTACAGGGGCAAGACAACGATTTTTTGAATTCCCGCTTATTTTAACAAAATTTTACTTACAAATCACTTCTCTAATTGACTTTTCAATAAAAATTTCTTACTTTTGAATTTAAAAAATATGCAACTAAAAGTCAAAGATAAGAATTCAAAAGTTCTAAACGGCTTGCCTGAAAAGGTAGGAATAATCTATAGCGATGTTAAACGCGAATACTTCCCCACGGAGGCTCAATACATAACTGAAAAAGACGCCAAAAGGGATGCCGAAACCATTTCAAATTATCTTAGGAAAATGAATATCAAAACCGTCCTTTATCCTGGAAATTCCTCTTTGACTGAGAAACTTAAAAAAGGTAAACCTGATATGGTTCTTAATCTCGTTGATTCGGTTAAAGGAAGCGAGAGTTTATCATCAGTTGTCCCAGGCGTTTTGGAACTTTTGGAAATTCCTTACACAGGCGCGGATGTTTTGGGAATGTCAATAGACGGCAATAAATTCATTGTCAAAAAACTTCTTCAACAAAACGGGATACCAGTACCAAATTACCAACTATTTAATACACCAAGTGACTATCTTGACCCTACCCTTAGATTTCCTCTGATTTCCAAATTAAATGAAGTACACGGAGCTGTTGAGATAACTGAGAATGCTGTCTCAGAAAATGAAAAACACCTTCGGGAAAGGTTAAAATTCTTAATAAAAACCTATAAACAACCTGTAATAGTTGAAGAATTTATTGTTGGAAGAGAAATTACGGCAATACTTCTTGAAGGATTAAACAAAAAAGTCTATCTAGCAGAGAAAATTTTTCAAAAAAAAGATAAAAAATATTTATTCGCCACTTTTGAGGACCAATGGATCAGTGAAGGGTATACCAGTTTCCACTACGGAAAATATGAAGATCCAATACTAAAAGAATATGTTAAAAAGGCTTTCGATGTAACCAAAATGTACGACTATGGCAAATTTGACATAAGGATTGATCAATCGGGAAGATATTTCTTTATTGACTCAAACTGTAATCCAGCTTTTGGGCCAAAAGAAACCTTCGCAGCAATCTCCGTCATACTGGATATCTACGGAATAAGTTTTACAGAGATCTTAAAAAGACTTTTGCTTAATACAATAAGAGATGCGCAGGGAAAAACACGTCTTCCAGTAATACCCAGTAAATAAAAATTCTATTAAAAACTTTCAGTTTAGCTTACTCTTCGGCAGGTTTCGGGGTAAATATCGTAAAGTTCTCTAACTTCCTCAAGACTTTTGCCTAATGAAGAAAGACTAATTGGTTTTACATTGATTGGTAAATCATTTCCTTGATCACTCCATTCAATTTCAAGATTGTAATATCTAAAGTTTCTCTCAGGATCCGGATTCTCATGGATTATATATAAGTGGAGAGTATCTAAGGGACCTTCTGCACCACCATCTCCCTCAACAATAGGATGTTGACCAATTCTTAGCCAAACTTCTAAAGGTTTTTCTTTTTCCCACTCTTTTCTAAAAAGTTCTATGGCTTCCTCTATAAGTTCCTTATTCCAGGGTGTATCTAATAAGCCATCTTGATCGTCCTCTTTAGTGATGTTTGATATTATTTCCTTTGACATTTCAATGAAATTTTTAACATTACTAACGCCTAGATGTCAAGATATAAAAATTTTTACCGCCAAGCTTAACTCAAAAGATCTAAGTTTCTGATATGAACGAAAATTTTAATTTCTTTTAATTCTTCTGGTATAATAATTAGCGAAAAGTTATAGCATTAAACTTTTTAGGCAGATGTGGCGGAATTGGTAGACGCGCAGGCTTCAGGAGCCTGTGAGCCTTAAGCTCATGGAGGTTCAAATCCTCTCATCTGCACTAAAAGCGGGGATGGCGGAATTGGTAGACGCGCAGTCTTGAGGAGGCTGTGCCTTTTAGGCTTGGAGGTTCGAGTCCTCTTCCCCGCACAAAAAGTACAAAAAACATCAAAATTTTTGCAAATTTTTATGTTCAATAATAATATCCTGCCAACCGAAAACCTAGTTGGGAAGAAGAAAGTAAGAAGAATAAAACTCTGCTCATTATTCTTTCATCTCTAGTTGTTCTTCTAACCTTTTTAGTAGTCATCTTAATCTCTTTTATTATAATTTCGAACAAAAATCTTTTTCGGAAAAACGGAATATCTACCGAAGTCACTCCTTCTGTAACAAAAGAAACTCAAGAAACCCCAAAACCAAGCATGAAAGAACTTGTATATCTAAAAGATGGGGAAATTTGGATAATGGACAGACAAGGTAGACACAAAAAAATAACTGATACTAACGAAGGCATATACACCTTCAGAGAGGCACCTGATATGTCTTTAATTGTCTTTGTTTCAGGGAAAAAGGTAGTAACACCAAACAATTTTATTTATGTAATCCCGGATTCTGTCTTCATCTATAGCCCTGAGAACGAAGAGATGAAAAAAATATATGAACTTAAAATAAAAGAATTTCCTCAAAGCGAATACGCAATACAGATTACGGATGTGGGGATATCCAATGATGCCAAAAAGATTGCAATAACCACAAGTGATAGCTTGTTTGTTTATGATGTAGATAAAGGAGAATTAGAAGAAATCTTTTCCTTACCTGTCTCTGACCCATACTCCAAAAGTATTGTCCTATTGTATTCTAATCCTTTATTTTCTCCAGATAATACAAAGATAGTCTTCAGTAAAAATTTTTATGAGCGGGTTTCTAAAAGTTTCGTTGATCTTACTACTCGAAATATACACGATCTTCCAATTAGATGGGAGATGGGGCTTTCTAAACATCTTTTGGGGTACTTAGACAACCAAACCTTAATTATCTCCCATTCAAATTTAGCCGATTATGAAAACATAATAGAAAAATTAAATCTAAATTCTCCCGAAAATACTTTAGAAATTACTAGAGTAAAAGGTCTGACACTCAGTGTCGATACATATCAAAATAAAGTTTATCTTGGTACACTTTATTATACGAGCCCTGGGACTAACAATGAAGAAATATTTTATATCTATGAAATTGACATTCAAACTGCCAAAAAAAAGACTTCTTACCCAGTTTGAAAGATCAACTCAGATGGGCGATAGTTATAACTACAAAGGTTTAGGCAATATCAAAATTTCTCCAGATGGGAAAATACTTTATTTAACCCTTGATGAAGGAACCACCAAGGATCCTACAACAGCTCCTCAACTTCAATCTTCAATTTATCAATTGGATTTATCAAATCCTAACCAACTTACTAAGGTTATCCAAGATTCTTCACTTGAGAAACCAAATATTTACTAAACCAATTTACTTTAGCTACACATTTTTATATAATTTATTAAAGAGAAAGAATTTTCAAAAACACAACCTGAAGAAATGCCAAGATTTTAAAGCAAGCTTTTCGACCGCTTAGCTCAGCTTGGCAGAGCGCATCGCTTACATCGATGAGGTCGTAGGTTCGAGCCCTACAGCGGTCACATTTTTTAAGATGCCGAGGTAGCCAAGGTGGTCACGGCGGGCGCCTGAAGAGCGTCAGATGCGTGTTCGACTCACGCCCTCGGCACAAAATTTTATTAGCTAAGCGAGGGTAGTTCAGGGGTAGAACGTCTCGTTGCCAACGAGAAGGTCGCGGGTTCAATTCCCGTCCCTCGCTCATAATCAACCAGAACCTATAAATTAATAGCAAAATAAATGACACTATGAAGCGGTACTTGATCTGAGTTCGGAAATTTGATTTGATTTGATTGTGATATGTTGAATAAAATAGAGTTAAGTTAGAAAAAGGCCTCGAAACATGAGTGAGAGTAGCGAACCCGAAAATTCCCAAATAACCTACAAGGAAGTTTGGCAATTAAGAGAAAAACCAAAACCCAATGAAAGACAGCAGAATAAAATCATTGCATCTATTTTAAGAGGTGATATAAATCTAATCGCGGAACACGAAGTTCAGTTAGAACAGGGAGAACGAGAAAAATATTTAGAGCAAGTCTCTAAAGGAGAAATTGGAGAAACTCAATATGGCTGGTTAATTAGTAGGATCGTCCCTAAATTTCCTTATGAAGAACGTAATAAAGAACCACAGCTTGCGATGCGTCTTAGTGCGATTTCAAGTAATAAGCAGGAACTAGGAATTATCGCTTATTTCGCTAGGGGTGATTTTAGAAGTCGTGACTATTTAGCCCTCTGGGATTTAGGTAATTTTTTAGAAAAATTTCCTACTGCTTTAGATTATGAAAAAGCATTAAGTGAATTCTTAGATGGGATTGAGCGAGCAAATGGTAAGGAAAAGAGACTGGAATACGAGCGAAGCGCCAAAGCATTAGGAAAATATTTATATGGGAAACAATGGGAGTATTTAGAACAAATTAGACTGCTTGAAGAAGAAGCAATGGCCCACCAACCACAAGCTACTGGGCAAGAAGGACCGCAAGAGACTGCTTTAGAGAAAGGTTTTGAACAGGCATTACAATTTAATCGTGAAAACAGACTTTCAGGTCAAATACTAGATGGTTATAAAGATGGTGGCAGAGACACTCAATTCGATAATGAAGGAAGAGCAATCGATCCTTATAGAGAAGTTATTGTGGTTGATAGGAAAAAAGACCCCCGGCTAAACCAAATGATTGAGAAAGCAAAAAAAATTCAAGAAATATATGGCAGGGGCTTGAGAACAGTTTTTGAATTAGCGTAATTTGTTTATGAAATGATGCATGATCCAAATGCAGTAAGAATTGTTCAAGAAAAATTAGAAAAACCACCCGGAAAAGAAGTACATTTGGGAAATATAACGGTGGAGAATGGACTGGCAGGTGTGTGTAGGCACCGCTCTTTATTGTTTCAAGTATTAGCTTCTGAAATTGGTATTGAAACAAGCTTAGTACGTGGATATGCGGCCTTTGGCAAAAATGGCATTCCTGGAACACATGCATGGAATGAAATTAAGGTGGGCAGAAAACTTTATCTTGTTGATATTGCGAATCCGCCCGGAGGGAGTAATTTTGGAAATTTTAACTACGAAGATTTTATGAGACAGGGAGGGTTTCCGGAAATAGGAATCAACCGTTTTAATAGAAAATATTTTGACTCAGAAGGGAAAGAATTGTATCAAGTGTAGATAAAACTATGAATATAGAAACTAGAAAAATAAATGAACCCGGAACATGCCGGAAATTTGTTTCTGAACTTAGGAATCAAGTAGAAACCAAAGGATATCTTACACCGCAGGTAGAACGATTGTTGGATTATTTAAACAATAATTGTGCAAATTTCAACGAGCAAACAAGATTAAATTTAGGCAAGCAGGTTGTTGCTCTTTCTGAAGATAGACACACACCACTCCAAAGTTTGTATGTTATAGGAAATATACTAAAAGGCTTCGATCTTATCCCCGAACATTTAGAGGCTATTGGAAAAAATGTTTTTTCCTTTTTAGATGAAACTTATAAACAAAAATTTTTATTAAACGAAGAAGGTGTGGATACTCGTATTGCGGGCTGGGCAATACTGGATGAAGTGGTGGCTCAAGTCAGTCCAGAATTAAAGGCAAACATTCTACAGCTGTCATTAGAAGTCGGAGGATTAGATAATGAAGACGACTTTATACAAAATCAAGCGCTACAACTATCTATTAAATTAACTTCTCAAAAATAGTTCTTTATTCACATTTAGATTCCTTACATTAACAAAAAAAAGAAGTAATATAAACTTAAAGACATGGAGAGAAAAATCCAACCCCATCAGCCACTAAAACAAATACCATCCCTATCAACTTCTAAGTTAAAACAAACTAACACATCTTTGATGATCGTTCTCGTTCTTGTTTCTCTACTAATGGCCGGTGGATTTGTATATTTTGCTTATCAAAACTATCTACTCCAAAGAAAAATACAAAAGCTTTCACAAACAACTAATTTTCCTGAAAAAACAACTTTGCTCTTAACTCCTTATCCCTCTCCCGACTTGGAATTCGCCAAGGATTGGGAAACATATATTGGCTCTGAATTCAGTCTTAAATATCCGAAAGAGGTAAAATTAGTAAATTTAGGCGAGACTGTTAGATTCCAATATATAGGCCCAGGGCAGAGCCAAAGACCCATATCAAGCCTTTTTGACGGATACCAATTCAATGTAACCCAACTCGGAAATGTATCTCAAAAAACCCCGCTTCAATGGGCAACTGAGCGATGGGATAACTCCAAAGTAAACTGTGGACCAAATGTCATCCAGAGCGAGATATCAAAAGTTACTTTAAGCTTAGGCGAAGGATTCCAATATACTCTAAAAGGTTGCTTTGGCACCGATCACACCCTTACCTATACTTCCCACAAAGACAAGGTATATGAAATCACACAAACTTATGCGGGTGAAGAAGAAGACAAAAAAGTCTATGAAGAAACGACAAACCAAATAATAAAGACATTTAAATTCATTTGAGGAAAAAATTCAATAAAATTTGCAGCGCTTTGCTTCATTAAGACCTCTGCTAAAATATCTATACAAACTATGCTAAATAGGTGTTTAAGAATAGTTATCCTTTTGACTTTTTTACTCTTTTATCTTCTTACGAATTTTACGAATGAAATCTCAGCAGTTGAAAACCCTCTTACTGTTCCAAACAACTACTTCGGTATCCACATATTAAATGAAAATGACCTTGATGATGCAAAAGCACTAGTCAACTCTAACGGCGGAGATTGGGGATATGTAACTTTCGTAATCAGAAAAGATGAAAAAGACCCGAAAAGATGGCAAGAATTTTTCAACCAATTAAGAAGATTCCACCTAATCCCGATTGTAAGGATTGCAACAAGACAATTACCGGATAAGTGGGAAAAACCAAATTTAGAAGACATTAAAGAATGGGTCTTGTTCTTAAATAATCTTAACTGGGTGGTCAAAAATAGATATGTAATAATCGGTAATGAACCCAACCATGCCAAAGAATGGGGAGGAGAAATAAGTCCTAACGAGTATGCAGAATATTTTTATAACTTCGCAAAAGAACTCAAAAAGGCTTCCCAGGATTTTTTTGTTCTACCTGCCGGATTTGATGCTCTTGCTCCAAACTCGGATGAAACTATGAATGAAGAAGATTTTATAAAAGCTATGCTTTCTCACAAACCAAATGTCTTTGAATATGCAGACGGTTGGGTGTCGCATTCGTATCCTTCCTATGATTCTAAAGGTATTGAAATAAAAGAGGGTAGGGGAAGTATAAAAACCTTTGAGTGGGAATTAAATCTTTTAAAAAAAATGGGTGTTGATAAAAATTTCCCTGTTTTTATAACCGAAACAGGATGGGCTCATGAAACCGAGGACGAAAAACAAAACAAAAACCCCAACAACGACCAACTAAATTTAAAAAGTGAAGATGAGATATCTGAAAGAATCAAAAACGCGTTCTCAAGCGTTTGGAAAGATCCTAGAATCGTGGCTGTGACCCCTTTCATTTTACACTATCAACATCCTCCTTTTGACATCTTTTCTTGGAAGAAAAAGGATGGTAGCTTTTATAATTTTTACAACGAAGTAAAAAATCTTCCCAAACCCAAGGGCTCACCGGTTCAAACTAATTCACTTGACATCACCGCAATTTTATTCCCTCCAATTATCCCAAGCAAGGGAAAGTTAGTGGGATTAGTTGCAGTCAAAAACACTGGTCAAAAAATCTGGCAGGCAGACAAAGTGATACTCACCTCAAATAAGGGATTGGAAATAGAGATAATTCCCAAGATACCATTTTTAGATAACACCTTTGAACCCGGAAAAAACGCCGTTGCTATTTTAAATATGAAATTTTGATCCTGTGTATGGTGTATTTCGATACAGATTTGGTAAAATATAAACAAGTCAAAATAAAAATCAATTTTTTAAAAACTTTCATATTTATTTAAAATAATTTGGTCCCGTAGCTCAAAGGCAGAGCAACCGGCTCTTAACCGGGTGGTTGGAGGTTCGAATCCTCCCGGGATCACAAACGAAGATTTTTGGGTTTTAAAATCGCTTTTTAGTGCGAAAAGACGGGCTAATTTAGGTGTTCGATTAACTAGGTTATCATAAGTTGGTAGCTCCTCAAAAAGTAACCCAAACATAGCTGCGTTTCTTAAAGGTTCGGAGCTTGAAAACAACAATTCTTGAGGGTGTTCGATATAATATTTCAGGTATCCTAAAATCACTTGGACATCTATTTGTTGCTTCTCTTTTCGGTCGCGAATAAGAATTAGCTGGGCTTTTTCTTGTTCCAATTTGTCTATATCGTCTTCTAAAAGTTTGATTGCGGTAATAGAAGTTAAAACCTTGATTTTCTCTTTCAGGTTTTGGATCTCTTGTTCAATTTGGGTGACTCTTTGACCAAGGTGTATTGTATCATCGGAAATATTTTTCTCTCGTTTTTCCCACTCCCCCAAAACAATTTGCCTGAACCGAATAAAATACCCCTCGCTAAACTTAACATCTTCTACAAAGGATTTAATCGTTTTATGAAACTTCCCAGCTGGAATCCCGATATATTCGTGATTCCTTCCGCAATTACCACAGTGGTAATAACCATGACGCTTTCCGCTTTTACTTCTGGAAAACGAGGCTAAGAAGAATTTTCGGCAGATGGGGCATAGAACATAGTGGCGGTAAGGGAATAAAGGATTTTCCCTTAATTTCTTTTGCCTCAAAGGAGATTTTTGGTCTCTTAAAATAGACACCGTTCCATCAGGATTTTCTATGATAACAACCTTGCCACGGTTAGCTTTATTAAACATCTCTATTGTAACTAAACCATCAAACCGCTCCTTAATTGGTTTATCTTCTGTCCACAATTCATCGTTGATTCCCGCGTAGATGGGATTTTGAATATATCGTTGGAATTGCTTGACTGTTAATTTATTGCCACCACTAAAACCTATTATCTTCTTTTTATCGTTGGGGTCGTGCTTTTTAAATCTCCTTGACTTAAAACCCATGTTGTTTATTTCCTCAACAATCTCTTTATCATCTAAATTTCCCTGAATCCTTAGCTCATACATGCGAATAAACCATGGCGATTCACCAGGTTCAGCCTCAAGGACTACTCTCATCCCACGCTCGGTTTCTACTTTTCTGTTACGATATCCCATCGGCGCTTGTCTAACATGGAATCCCATGCGAACATATCGAATCTCTGCTCCAATCAGCCTTGTCAGAATTATTCTGACTTCCTCACGTGCCCGCTCTGCCTCTAAAAGCTCGTTAATCCAAGTTGGAGAATATTCCGACCAATCGTAGCGAACGTTTAGATGCGCTAAGGTATTTATTTTCTGAGTGCCTATTATTCCTAAAACATCTACAAGTTGAATACCTAATCTCGAAAGTTGGGTTTTAAGAAGGCCGTAGATTGTTGATCCACCCCTAGTAAATCTATCGATACTCTTGGTGAAGAAAAATTTGATTTTATTAGCTGGATTCTTACAGTATTCGATGGCTTTCAGGACAGGCTGCATATCAAGTTCACCTGAAGCTGACTCAGTAAACTCAAAAACTCGTTTAATTTCTATTCGGCAGTTAAGAAGTGTTCCTAATTGTTCAGCTCGTCTTTTTATCTGCTCGAGTTGATCTTCGGGGCTGTCGCCTATAAGCCCTTGCTTCACTGAACTTACCCTGGGGGCTGCTACACCATATTGAATTTCTCGCTCTTCCTTCATGATTTTATCCTACTTTCATCTTACTATTTTACGAGGCGAATCTCAAGGCTCCCTTCTCCTTATCCTCGAGAATCAAGTCGATTAAACGGTTAGCTAAAATTCTCATCCGATTTTCTAAATCTTCCTCCAGTTGAACGCCAGAAGTCGTTATAACTCCTGAAAGAGTGATATAATCCTCGCAAAACTCATCCAAGATTGAGTTAGAAGATTGATTTTTACCCGTGTCAATCTGGTATTTATCTTGCTGTAAATATACTACCGCTTGTTCCATATCTACTCTTCCTCTTTTTTCTTCACACCCAGCTCTCTTAGTTTTTTTCTTAACATCTCTATTCCTTTTTTCGTAACCCTTGGATCAATTGGCTCAAAATCTTGATAACTCTTATTCTCTTTAGTATTCTTATCTTTTGTATTATTAGTGTGAGATTTTTGATACCTTAGAGGTGATAAAATTTCCCCGATAGAAGTGAAACCTTTTACATACTTTTGTGGCGGATGTGTGAATCTTTTTTCACTATTGAAAAAGTATTCGTTGGAGGCGGAATATCCCCGCTTTTTGACCTTGAAGATTTTCAAATCTTTAAGCTTTTTGACATGCTTATTGACTGTTTCTCTGGAACATCCTAAAAGTTGGGCAATCCTTGCCTGAGAAGGGAAAACTCTACCCGCTACACCGTATTTAAACGACTTAAAGGCAACATAAGTCCTAAATATTGCGGCGGAAATATCGCGATTAAAGATAATTTCGTTAGGAATTTGGGTGAATCCCGTTATTTCCTCCATCTTCTTCTCCTTTTTCTTTCATCCGCTCTTTTGCTCCAAAAACATAGTCACGAAACGTTTCTACCGCCTCAAGAAGGGCTTTTGGGTCAACGCATGGTGCTTTATGGCTGGCGAAGTCGTTAGCTAACTGCTGACACTTTGTTCGTGGGGAAAACTGGAAAAAGAGGGTCGAACCAACCAAACGGGTTCCAAGAAATCTCACCTCTGGTTGAGTTAAGAGGAACGGAACAACCTGTTTATCTTTACTCTCAAAGGTATTTTCCATATTTTTTCCTCCATCCGTTTTCGCCCATAAAAAAAGCCACGCGTAATTCGCGTGGCCTCAAATTGCCTTCTGAATAAGGGTTTGAGAACCCTAGTGTTTAAAGCTTACCACACCGTAAGACAGCTTGTCAATACCACATCTTACGTCCTTACCCAAAAACAAAGCCAGACATCCTTTTCGCCCTGACGAGTTGCTTTTTTAACCACAGAATAACCGTTCCGCTCCAAGACCTCAGTAAATTCATCCTGACTGTAATAGGCAAACCACCGTCCCGTTTTTTCATCTACTTTCTCACCTTGTCCTTGCTTCATCGAAATAAAACCTATTCCACCAGCCTTTACTTGAGTTTTGATTTTTTCTAAAGCTTCATCAATTCTGTCTTTAGGAATATGAAGAAGTGTTGCGGCCGTCCAAAAACCATCAAATTCGTGTTGGGGGAAATTAAGTTGACAAACGCCGACATGCTCAAATCTAACACCAGGATTCCTTTTTTGGGCAATCTTGATTAAACCTTCAGAGGCATCAGTTCCCACGTAATCATATCCCATCTTTATCAAGGCTGCGGCGTCTTTTCCTGCCCCTGAACCAATCTCCAAAACCTTACCACAGGGTAACAATTGATGGAATTTCTCCATCTCGACTCTCCAGTAGGAATCTCCTTCGTTTCCTCCGTGAGTCGATACCCAAGCTTCTCCTTCACGGTCATAATAATCAACTGTGCTTTTTTCTCTATCCGTAGTTGTCATGGCTTGAATTTTACTATTTTTAGCTGTTTTTATGATCCAATCTTTATCAAAACAACGTTCAACATCACAATTATATCAAAAATCACTCTGGGATTACTCTAGAATAAACGGTATAATTTAGCCTAGGGGTAAATATGATAGTGGCCGTTGATGAAACTGGGTCTTTTAAAGACCCAACAGGAAAAAGTTTTGGAATAGTCACGTTGGTGACCGTAACCGATACCGAGTGGAATAAGTTTTCCGCTTTTATGGGCAAACTTTTCCCTGACGGCTTTGTTGGAGTCAAGGGTAGAAAGCTAACCAAGGAACAAAGGGAGAAGATTCTTAAATATATCGGCAGTAAACCAGAAATAAAGTATACCGCCTTTCTTTACGACCTCACTGGTGGAAGCGATAAGTGGGTTGATTATCATAAGAAAGAGACGATAAGGAAAGCCGAGGCGAAGATAGCTACGATGAAAGACCAACTTCAACCTTCTTACGTAAAAGATATTCATCTTTATCTTAACCAGTTGAAAAATTATAGTGTCGGAGATTACGCAAAATTTGTGATGTTCACAGAATTATTTATTGATTGGCAAAGATTCTTCCAGTTTGATTACGTTCACACTAATATCAAAAACGACAGTTGGCGTATGCACCATATAATCGACGCTCAAAATCAACCTAACAAATTTTTAAGATTGGTTCGCTCGACTATGATATTAACAACAAGTGAGCTTAATCCGAACTACGGGATTTTTACCCCGAAAGAGTGGAGTAAAAATCACCCTTTTATTGTTTACCACTCCAAAGACGGCGATGTTCAGAGACAAGATGGAAGAAAATTTTATGAAGATTTTAGAATTGGTGACGAAAAAGTTGACCCACCTTTAGTTCTACCAGACATCGTGGGACATACTATCATGACATCGATACTCAAAAGAAAAGAAAAATCTTGGCTAAAATATTTAAGACGCTTAAAACCCAACCGCTCGTTTACTATTACAACTAAACACAAAGACAGCTATTACCACATAACTGGATTTGATAAGTCAAAAGACCCTAGAGATGTAAACCCAATAATTAAAGAACACTGGATTGCGATGAAAAATATTTAATTTACCCGACATGCGCACCAAATACGATTGGCTAAAATTGAAACAGGAGTTTACCACTGGAGATTGGTTAACCGTTGCTGACTTTTTCAGGTTAAAGGGGATTCCCTACAACTCAAGAACTAGAACTAACGCCAAAGGTTGGCGTGAGAAAAAAATTGCTTACGAAAAAAGGGTAATCGCCGAGGTCAAAGAAAAAACAATCGAATCGGAAGCTGAAATACGGTTAAGACAACAACGGGCGGCAAAATATCTCCAACTTAAAGGCTTAAGGAAACTGGAAGAATTACCAGTCGAGAAGATTGATGCTAAGGAAGCCAGGAAACTCCTTGTGGACGGGCTACAACAAGAAAGAGAAGCTTTAGGAATAGAAAAGGAAGTTAAAGCTACACAAATCAATATCTACCAACCAGGCAGGACAGAACTAGATAAATTCCTGGAAAACGCAACCTACGAACAGATTCTTGAGCTTATCGCTGAAGTTAAAAAGGAAAAGGCAAGAAGAAGGTCAACTCGCATCAGTGCGAGCGTTAAGAACAAACTATATCAGGCTTAGTGACAAAATAGTGACTAACCTTTGCCTTATTCGAGTAATATTTAAGTTTTTTAGCTTCGAAGAGTTATAGACTCTTCGCTTTTATGCACGACTCGGAGGAAAAGGCAAACCAGCCCCTATCTAAAAATCTACTTTGAAGCTGGGTTACGATTACATCGTAGACTCTTCGTGCGGGAGAAAAAATCTAGGAAAATCTATCCTGTATCATCCTTATAGATTATCCTCAACAAAAGTGCGATTAGCTCTATCAGGCTCATCCCGACTGGTTTCTACATCTTTAAGCCAGGTGTAAAAGGGGCTGGCGCTAAAAGATTTCCAATCATCCTCGGTAAGAGTGTTAGCTTGATTTTTCCCCAGAAAAGCTCTGAAGTATTTTCCTATGCTTTTCGGAGAGTTAACCGTTATTCCTACCTGCTTAATTGGATAACCTGAGTGGTAAACTCCAGAGATAAAATTTAACGCCCATAATTTAACAGCCGTTCCCGCAAATAGTTCAGGCCACTTGTTTACCACGTTAACGACAACCCACTCACCATCTTCCTGTTGAATTGCTGACACCATAGTCTCCTCTCCTCCCGCTTCTTCTCTAGCAATCTTAGAAAATATTTCTTGAGGGTCTGGTGTGGGAGTAGGAGTCGGCTTTTCTGTTAGTTTGGGGGTAGGTTCTTTTGTAGGAATAGGTGTAGGTGTCCTCGTTGGAGATGGCAACGGTGAGGGCGCTTGAGTTGGGGAGGGACTTTCTGTTGCTTGGGGCGTTGGGGAGGAAACAACCGCTACTTCTTTTTTGGGCGGAGATGGCGAGATAAAGGCGGCAACCCAGGCTGTTCCAAAGAAAATAGAAAAGCCGAGAATTGGCAAAATCAAAAACCACTTTAAAAGAAAATTCTTAATCTTGGTAGCTAAAAAATAGGATACTCCTCCTCCGATAACGAAAGGCCAAAAGAATAATCCTAAAAATCCTAAACCAACTAAAATTAGCTTTGTCCACCAGGCCTTTTGCCAAAGATTTTTAATAATCTCAATCTTCATCTTTTCACCGTTTTGATACTAACGAAAAATCACGAAAAAGTCAAGCTAAATCACACACGCTCCGTCTGTAGACTGAGAGGGTGCTTCTACATATCATCGATTTGATGATCCTATCTAAACAAAACTTTCTTAAGCGTTTCGGCAAGAGAATAAAACAACTCCGCAAGAAAGCTAAAATTTCTCAGGAGGGATTAGCTTTTTCGGCAGGAGTTCATCGGACTTACATGGGAAGAATTGAAAGGGGAGAGAGTAATCCGCCGATTTATACGATCTACAAGATTGCTAAAGCTTTAAAGATCAAATCTTCAGAATTTTCTCCTTTCTAGTCTAATTTGTGGCTTTATTGTGCGTAGGCATAAAGTGGAACACCAATATTAAATTGGTTAAAAGTGTGGTATACTCTCTCAAGATAGGCAAAGAGGGAGTTCGTATCTAGGCTCTCTTGGCTCACTGAAAAAGCCTTAGTAGCTTAACGGATAAAGCCTTGGTTTCCGGAACCAAA